>DATFDO010000225.1:0-7413 GCA_035252045.1 Pseudonocardiaceae bacterium | reverse complement strand
GAGACCAGCCGCTGCCGGGCGATCATCGCTTCCGCTGATGGCGCGACGTCACATCCGTCCCCGCATCATGCGCAGCAACCTGCGTCGGCCGACCCGAGCCAGTGCGCAGCCGCGATCACGGCAGTGCTCGCCGACCAGGCTGCCGTCGACCACGATCAACAAGCGGTGACCGTGGACCTGCCCGAGCTCAGTGCCGCCATCGACAAACTCATGACAACGGCGCAAGTCACGCCGCGCAGCCCGAGCCCGCGTGCCACTGCACCCAGCGCCGATCGAACCGCCCCTGCGACGCCTGCGATTCGACCGGCCTCTCCCCAGCAGCTCGCTTCGGACCAGGCCGCCATCGACGCGGCGCAAGCACAGCTCGCCGAGGCGCGCCAGGCGCACGATCAGGCAGAGCTACGCACCCCTATCGACGGCACGATCGGTTCGGTGACCATCACCGCGGGCGAATCGGTGCAGGGCAGTTCGGGCAGCCCGCAGATCGTCGTCATCGGACCAGGCGATCACCAGGTCATGACCTCCGTCAGTGACGCCGATATCGGTTCGGTACGGGTGGGAGACGCGGCAACTGTCATCCCGAGCGGGACCTCAACATCGTTGCACGGCCAAGTGATCTCCATCGGCCTCCTCGCGGCTTCCGACTCCGCTGCCACGGCCGGCTCGGTGAGCTATCCCATCACGATCAGTCTGACCGGGACTGACGAACAGCTGTTCCCGGGGCAGAGCGCGGCGGTGTCGATCATGGTGGGCCATGCCGCCGGCACTCTTACCGTGCCCAGCTCCGCGATTCATCACGCCGGTTCCGACAGCACCGTTTCGGTGTTGCGCCACGGCACTCCCAGTAACGTCCGGGTCAGCCTCGGTGTCATCGGGCCCATCCGCACCCAGGTGCTCGCCGGGCTCAACCAGGGTGATCAGGTCATCCTGGCGGACCTGTCCCGGCCGCTGCCCACCAGCGGCATCCAGGGCCTTCGACGCGCGACAGACGGGGCCGCCGGCCGTTCAGGCGGATGAGTACAGCTAGGTCAGATTGTCCGGCTACTTCATCAGACTGAGGAAACCTCGTCACGATGCGGGAGGACCGGTCGTTGCGCGGCCGGTATGTCTTGGGGGGTAAGAGCCGAGCGACGCCTGATGTCGTCGCACGATTACGGAGAGTGACAGACATGGGGGACCTAGTTGATACCCGCGCTGTCGGGCCACCGAGTCACAGCGCACCGGCAGAATGTTCCGGCGACGTAACCCAGATGGCCCTTCCGGAGGGTCCTTACCGGAAGGTGCACCCGGATCTTTCCTGCATCCGCCTCATCGCCGCGTCCGCGATCGTTGCGGGACTGCTGCTGGGAACGGCCCCGGTAGCGCTCGCCCAGGTCGGCCACCTGATCGCTACGGCACCCGCAGCGTTCGTCCAAGAGCTTCCCACCCAGGGAGCCGCGGGTGCGGGCGGCCTGGACGCGGAGCATGAGAGGATACAGAGCGACGACGTCGACCGAACCGCATACCGATCAGAGCTCCATGCGGTGACGTCGATGTTCAGCTGGAAGGGGACGAGTCGGGCTGTCAGATGCTCTTACGGATTGCTCGTCGAGGGGAATACCCAGGGATGCCAAGCCGCCTGAGCTGAGTCACGTGATCTGGGCCGTTGCTGGACCCCGCCACCTGCACGGCGGCGGGGCACGCGGGAACGGCTGACCCTAGAGCTCGCGAGCCTACAGCTCGCGAGATTCCTTCAGCCTGGCCAGAGCCTCCGCCAAAATGGCCTCGCCGTCGGCGTCCGAGCGGCGCTCCTTGACGTAGGCCAGGTGTGTCTTGTACGGCTCATTACGCGGTGCGTCCGGCGGCCGCTGCTCATTACGGCCAGCCGGGAACCCGCAGCGTGGGCAATCCCACAATTCAGGTAGCTCGGCATCGACTGCGAACGACGGCTGAGACTCGTGCCCGTTCGCGCACCAGTAGGACACCCGGTGACGGGGAGCGGTCTCGCCCCGCTCAGATTCCCCCATGGGCCCTGCTCCGACCCGCGTACCGCGGATGGCGTTGCCACTTGCCATTTATTGCCTCACCTCGCGGAACCGCCCGGGCACTGCCCGGGGCGTGCTCAGCCAATCTTGATCAGAAGCCCGATCCCCACGATCGAGATCACCCATAACGAGCTGACGAATAGCGTCAGCCGGTCCAGGTTCTTCTCCACGACGCTGGACCCGGACAGGCTCGATTGCACACCGCCGCCGAACAGACTCGACAGCCCTCCCCCGCGGCTTCGGTGCAACAGGATCAGCAGGATCAGCGCGATGCTGGTGACCAGGAGCAAGATCTGCAGGAAGAGCTTCATCACACCCTCGTCGGACGACGACAGATTTGCAAGATTACTCCGCGCGGATGCAGATGGGGACCCCGGCCCTTCAGTCCGCTCCGGCGGTTACGGTAGCGGGCCTCCCGCGGCCAGGGCGCAGAGTTTCGCGAAATCGTCAGCATCCAGGCTGGCGCCACCCACCAGCGCACCGTCGATATCAGATTCGGCCACCAGTTCGGCGACGTTGCTGGATTTGACCGACCCGCCGTAAAGCACGCGAACCTCGTCGGCGACCTCCGTGCCGTACTTGTCCGCCAGCGTTTCCCGCAGCGCGCCACAGACTTCTTGCGCATCGGCCGGGGTGGCGACCCGTCCGGTGCCGATCGCCCAGATCGGCTCGTAGGCGATCACAACGGTGCGGACCTGACCCGCCGACAGCCCCTTGAGCGCAGCACGCAGCTGCTCAGTGCTGTGCGCCAGCGCCCCGCCGGCCTCTCGGATCTCCAGCCCCTCACCCACGCACAGGATCGGCACCAACCCATGCCGAAGCGCGGCCCGCACCTTGCTGCCCACCAGTGCATCGTCCTCATCGTGGTATTCCCGGCGCTCGGAATGGCCCACGACGACGTAGGTGCAACCCAGCTTGGCCAGCATCGCCCCGGACACGTCACCGGTGTAGGCCCCAGAGTCTTTCGGGGACAGGTCCTGGGCGCCATAGCGGATGAGCAGCTTGTCCCCTTCGACCAGGGACTGCACGCTACGCACCGCGGTGAACGGCGGTAGCACCGCCACCTCAACTTTGGCGAAGTACTTCTCCGGCAGCGCGAAGGCGAGCTTCTGCACCAGAGCGATCGCCTCGAGGTGGTTGAGGTTCATTTTCCAGTTGCCGGCGATCAACGGTTGGCGAGCCATCCGCTAAGTCTCCAGCACCGCGACACCGGGCAGCTTCTTGCCCTCCAGAAACTCCAGCGACGCTCCCCCACCGGTGGAGATGTGGGAGAACCCATCTTCGGGCAGGCCGAGCTGCCGCACCGCGGCGGCCGAGTCGCCGCCGCCGACAACGCTGAACGCGCTGGATCCCGCGATGGCCTCCGCGACCCCCTGGGTGCCCGCCGCGAAGGGCTCCATTTCGAATACCCCCATCGGGCCGTTCCAGAACACAGTGGCTGCCCCGGCCAGCGCCGCAGCGAAGTCCTGCACCGTCTCCGGGCCGATGTCCAGGCCCATCCACCCGTCCGGGATGGCGTCTGCGGGCACTGTGCGGGTGTTCGCGTCGGCCGCGAACTTGTCGGCGACGACCACGTCGCCGGGAAGCCGAATGGTGTCGCCGGAGGACTTCAGCAGCCGGGCGCACACGTCGACCATGTCCTGTTCGAGCAGCGACTCCCCGACCGGGTGACCGAGAGCCGCGAGGAAGGTGAAACACATCCCGCCGCCGACGAGCAGGGTGTCCACCTTCGGCAGCAGCGCCTCGATCACCGCAAGCTTGTCGGAGACCTTCGATCCGCCAAGTACCACGGCGTAGGGACGCTCCGGGGCGTCGGTGAGCCGCCGCAGGGTGGTCAGCTCGCCGACGACCAGCGTGCCGGCATAGCCGGGCAACCGCTGGGCAACCTCGACGACCGAGGCCTGCGCGCGGTGTACCACACCGAACCCGTCGGACACGAACGCGCCGTCAGAGCCCACCAGGGTGGCCAGCTCACCGGCCAACGCACCCCGCTCGGCGGGGTCCTTGGACGTTTCCCGCGGGTCGAAACGGACATTCTCCAGCAGCGCGAGATGACCGCCGGGGAGGCCGGCCACCGTCGCGTGGGCCGATTCACCGACCACGTCGGTGGCAGCGGCCACCGGTGCGTCCAGCAGCTCACCGAGCCGGGCAGCGACCGGAGCCAGCGAGTACGCCGGATCCGGTTCGCCTTTTGGGCGGCCGAGGTGCGCTGTCACCACCACCCGGGCCCCGGCGTCGGTCAGTGCTCGCAGGGTAGGCACCGAGGCCCGGATCCGGCCGTCATCAGTGATGCGGCTCGTGCTCGATGATGTGGCATCCAGGGGAACGTTGAGATCGGCTCGAACCAGCACCGTCCGCCCGGACACGCCCTCGGCCAACAGGTCGTCGAGCGTCCTCACAGCTGCGAGCCGACCATCACGACCAGGTCAGCCAGTCTGTTGGAGTAGCCCCACTCGTTGTCGTACCATCCGACGATCTTGACCTGGTTGCCGATCACCTTGGTCAGCGGCGAGTCGAAGATGCACGACGCGGGGTCGGTGATGATGTCCGAGGACACGATCGGCGCGTCGCTGTAGCGCAGGATGCCCTTCAGCGGGCCATCGGCGGCGGCCCGGAAAGCCTCGTTGACCTCTTCGACGCTGGTTTCCCGGGAGACCCCTGCGGACAGGTCGGTGATCGATCCGGTGGGGATCGGTACCCGCAGCGCGTAACCGTCGAGCCTTCCGTTGAGATCCGGCAACACCCGTCCGATGGCTGCGGCGGCTCCGGTGGAGGTCGGCACGATGTTCACTGCGGCGGCCCGTGCCCTGCGCAGGTCCTTGTGCGGGCCATCTTGAAGGTTCTGGTCCTGGGTGTAGGCGTGAATCGTGGTCATCAAGCCCTGCTCGATACCCAGCGCGTCGTGCAGCACCTTGGCCATCGGGGCCAGGCAGTTCGTGGTGCACGAGGCGCAGGAGATCACCGTGTGCGAACCGTCCAGCCGGGAGTCGTTGACACCGAGCACCACGGTGATGTCCTCACCCTTGGCCGGTGCAGAGATGATGACCTTCTTCGCGCCGCCCTCGTCGACGTGCTTACGGGCGTCGGAGGCCGAGGTGAAAAACCCGGTCGACTCCAGCACCACGTCCACGCCCAGAGAACCCCACGGCAGCGCACCCGGGTCCCGCTCGGCGAGCGCCTTGATGGTCTTGCCGCCCACCACGATGCCGTCGTCGGAAACGTGCACGTCCTCGCGCAGCCGGCCGAGCACGCTGTCGTACTTGAGCAGGTGCGCCATGGTGGCGACATCGCCAAGGTCGTTGAACGCAACCACCTCGATGTCGTGGCCGCCAGCCTGGGCTGCGCGCCAGAAATTCCGCCCGATGCGGCCGAATCCGTTGATTCCTACCCGAACGGTCACGATGTCCCTCTCCCTTAGCCAGACCGGCCACCACGCCGGCCCGCGACGTCTAGATCTCTGTGGCGCCACCCTATCGGCCACATGGCCGCGCAGGCCCCCCCGGCCGGGGGAGCCGCAGGGGTGTTCCCAGGTGAGGTCAGGCGTCGAGCATGTCGGGGGTGATCGCGGATTCGGTGTCCGGGACGCCGAGCTCCTCGGCTCGGCGATCCGCCATCGCGAGTAGGCGGCGGATCCGGCCGGCTACCGCATCCTTGGTCAGCGGGGGGTCGGCGAGTTGGCCCAGTTCCTCCAGCGAGGCCTGCCGGTGCTCCAGGCGCAGCCGACCCGCAGTGAGCAGATGTCCCGGGATGTCCCCGCCAAGCAGATCCAGGGCCCGGGAGACCCGCGCCGCCGACGCCACCGCCGCCCGTGCGGATCGCCGCAAATTGGCATCATCGAAGTTGGCCAGCCGGTTGGCGGTGGCACGGACCTCGCGGCGTACCCGGCGCTCCTCCCAGGCCAGCACCGAGTCGTGCGCGCCGAGCCGGGTGAGCAGCGCCCCGATGGCGTCGCCGTCCCGGATCACCACCCGGTCGGCACCCCGAACCTCGCGGGCCTTGGCCGAGATACCCAGCCGGCGAGCCGCTCCGACCAGCGCCAGCGCGGCTTCCGGTCCCGGGCAGGTCACCTCCAGTGCCGCCGAGCGGCCCGGCTCGGTGAGCGACCCGTGGGCGAGGAAAGCACCACGCCAGGATGCCTCGGCGTCACAGATGCCACCCGAGACCACCTGCGGGGGCAATCCCCGCACCGGCCGGCCGCGCACATCCAGCAAACCGGTCTGGCGGGCCAAGCCCTCCCCGTCCCGGACTATGCGCACCACGTAGCAGGTGCCCTTGCGCAACCCACCTGCCGTGATCAGGTGTACGTCGGAGGTGTGCCCGTAGAGTTCGTGCACTTCCCGGCGCAGCCGGCGAGCGGTGGCGCCGGTGTCCAACTCGGCTTCCACCACCACGCGCCCGGCGATGATGTGCAGGCCCCCGGCGAAGCGCAGCAGGGAGGAGACCTCGGCTCGCCGGCAGCAGGTCTTGGTCACCCGCAGCCGACTCAGCTCGTCCTTGACGGCGGAGGTCATGGCCACCGGCGCTTCTCCTCCCCTTGCAGGTCCATCTCCGACTTCAGTATCCGACGTAGGGCTGCGGCCAGCGCCACCGGATCGTGGCGATCGGTGGATCCGTCGTCAGCGACCCGGTCAAGGTACGCGTGCCCGCAAAGCGCCCGCGCACAGCGGTGCAACCGAGCGGGCACCGCGACCGTGTCGGTGTCGGCGAGGATGGCATGCACGGTGAACCCCGCCGGTGCGTGATCCAGCAGCACGGTCAGGTGTTGCTCCGGGGAGAACCCGGCGGTCTCACCCGGTTGCGGGACCAAATTGAGGATCACGATCCGGCGAGCCGTGGTGGTGGCCAGCGCAGTGGCTAGATCGGGAACCAGCAGGTGTGGGAGCACACTGGTGAACCACGAGCCTGGTCCGAGCACCACGAGATCGGCGTCACCGACCGCATGGACCGCCTCGACGCAGGCTTGCGGCCGATCGGGTCGCAGCCGCACCCGGTGCACCCGCCCCGGCGTGCTAGCCACCGCCACCTGGCCCCGGATCTGCCGCAACGTGTTCGGATCACCATCCAGACCGGCCACGTCGGCTTCGATGTCGAGTGGTTGGGCGGTCATCGGCAGGACCCGTCCAGTAACTCCGAGCAGCCGGCACGCCTCGTCGAGCATCGCCACCGGATCGCCCAGTACCTCCAACAACCCGGCCATCACCAAGTTGCCCACGGCATGCCCGGCCAGCGCCCCGGTGCCACCGAAGCGATGTGCAAAGACCTGGCGCCAGCGGCCGGCATCCCCGTCTTCCGCGGCCAGCGCGGTCACCGCCATCCGCAGGTCCCCTGGCGGCAACACACCCAGCTCTCGGCGCAACCGCCCGGACGATCCGCCGTCGTCGGCGACCGT
>DATFDO010000224.1:0-6270 GCA_035252045.1 Pseudonocardiaceae bacterium | reverse complement strand
CACCGGAGACACCGGCACCGGCACCGATCCATTCAGCAAGGTCCTCGGAATATTGGGCCCGGTCACCAAGCTTATTCCAAGCAAGTAAGCGGCCCAACGGGATGCACCCTGAGTTAAAACGCAGGGGTGACCGCAACGCGGCCACCCCTGCGGCGCCGACGACAACGCACGCGGTGGAAAGAGACCGCGTGACGGTACTGCACGGCTCCAAAGCCGGCTGCCCCAGCACCGTTTTCGACGTTGCGTCCGCCATGCCGGTGCCGTTACCTAGCCAACGTCACCGACTATTGTGTAGTGGCAGCGATGAGATTCAGTTGCAGCTGCCGCCGGCACCGCCATATGCGTTGGCAGCGCTATTGGTCTGGTCTCCGCCGCCGCCAAGGAGACCGTTGATGTTCAACAAGTTGATGCCGATGCCGCCATAGGCATCGCCTCCGTCGCCGGCCTGGCAGCCGCCGTGCGCCTTGACGATCATGGACAGGACGGCGCGCGCCGGGAGCAGTTCGGCGTGTTGACCATCGATCTCGATAAAACTAAAGGAATCAGACATACGCATCCTCCTTGGATTTATCCGGAATTGTCCAATCGGGTGGCAATGCCGATTCGACAAACACCATCATGGCAACGCCGAACTCGCGTGACAACATGCACTTACCCCTAACTATTCAGCCCACCACGTAGCCCTGACGCGGTCTTTTCGACTACGTACATCAGCCGCGAGCAGTTACCTAGAGCCGCCCCCTCCGGTACCTATCCGCAGGGCTGCGCACGACCTCTGCCCACTCCGATTGGACCTGGTCAGGATCAGATTGGACAGGACGCTAGGTGGTGTACGACGCTGCCGGCGCAGCGAGTGCCGCAACCGGGCCCGTGACCGTCACGAAGCTGATCGCACGAAATTACCTAGACGCGGCGCCGCGACTACCTAGGCCGGCGGCACGCGACATCGCCGAGCCGTGACGCTTCTGAGAATGGAAAAAGTCGACCCCAGACGCTCGGGCCCCGCTAGAGAAGATGTGGGCGAGGGGGGAGTTGAACCCCCACGTCCTTACGGACACACGGACCTGAACCGTGCGCGTCTGCCATTCCGCCACTCGCCCAAGTGGCCCCGCGAACTAACCGGGGCAGCCTAGCACGTGCCCTGCCAACGGCCGCCACGCAGCAGACTCGAACTGCTGGCCGCGCCCGATACCATCGGGGCAGCTCGTTAGCAGACCCGGACAGCAGCGTGGGAAAGGAGGTCGCCGTGGGCAAGGCGCAACGGTTCGAGCGACGGTTGCAGGGTATCGTCGGCGACGCCTTTGCCAGGGTCTTCGGCGGCAGCGTGGTGCCGCAGGAGGTGGCGCAGGCGCTTGCACGCGAGGCCGACGACAACGCGCGTCCGCTCGCGGGGGGGCGGGTGCTCGCACCGAACCGCTACACCGTGACACTCGGGGCCGCCGACCACGATCGGCTGGCCGGCGACGAGCAGCGGGTGATCCGGATGCTCAAAGGATGCATCCAGGCTCATCTCACGCAGCAGGGCTGGGATGTCTATGGAGACGTGGTGGTGGCTCTCAAGGTGTCGGCAACGCTGCACACGGGCCAATTCCGCACCAGTTCGTCGGTCGATCCCGACACCCCGCAACCTCGCACCGCAGGAGACGGCGCTATGAGTGAGGCTAGGAGTCAGCCGCCGGTCGACCCCGCCGGGGCGGGCCGGCGCGGCCAGTACCGCTACGACGGCGTACCCGCGGCAGCACCGGATTACGGCCAGCCCGCCGGTTATGCCTATCCGAACTCCCCGTATGGCCATGACGTTCAGGGCGCGGGCTCGTCGGACAACGTCGGTTATTACGGTTATGACCAGCCTGCCGGCCGGCCGGACCACCGCTACGACAGTGACGATGACCAGCAGTCCTACCGCGAGGCAACGCCGGGATACGCCGATGACCAGGGCGGTTACCGCCAGCTGTCGGCCGCGCTCATCCTGGACGATGGATCCAACCGCTACCACCAGCTCACTGAGGGCACCATGGTGGTGGGCCGCGGCCACGACGCTCAGTTCCGGCTACCCGATACCGGCGTGTCGCGGCGGCATCTGGAGATCACCTGGGACGGACGGACCGCCCGGCTCGCCGATCTCGGCTCCACCAACGGCACGACCGTCAACGGCACCCCGGTACAGGCCTGGCAACTCGTCGACGGGGATGTGGTACGGGTGGGGCAGTCCCGTCTCGTCTTCCGGACCCAGGGTTGAGCGATTCACGGGTAACGGCACCATATGAAATACCATTGACCACCACGCGACCCAGCCCAGAGTTACCGAGAGCCCTGAAGGTACCGAGAGCTAGAGACGAACCGAGCGTGCCGGAGCTGGTGCTGCAGCTGACCAGAGCGGGGTTTTTGCTCCTGCTCTGGTTGTTCGTCGTTGCCGCGCTGCGCATCGTGCGCACCGACCTGTTCGTCGCCTCCGGGTTGCGCGCCAGCCTTCCGATGTCTCGCCGCGGGGCTCGCGCGGAGCACAACCGCACGCCCCGTCAACTGGTCGTCACCGCAGGCGGGCTGGCGGGTACTCGGATTTCTCTGGACGGCAGGCCCATCTTGATAGGCCGGGCCGACGACTCCACCTTGGTCCTCGACGACGACTACGCGTCCACCCGGCACGCCCGTCTCGGCTTCCAGGGCGGGGACTGGTTCTTAGAAGATCTGGGCTCCACCAACGGCACCTACCTGGATCGGGCTAAGGTCACCGGACCTACCCGAGTACCGCCAGGAGTTCCGATCCGCATCGGCAAGACGGTGATCGAGCTACGCTCATGACTTTGGTCCTCCGCTATGCAGCCAAGAGTGACCGCGGCCTGGTCCGGCAGAACAACGAGGACGCGGTCTACGCGGGCCCTCGCCTGCTGGCGCTGGCCGACGGGATGGGCGGGCATGCGGCCGGGGAGGTGGCGTCCAAAGCGGTCATCGCGGCGTTCGCCCCGCTGGACGACGACGAGCCCGGCAACGACCTGCTGGATCAGCTGCACGAGGCAACGCTGGCGGGCAACGCCGCGATCAGCGAGCTGGTCCGTGAGGACCCGGAACGCGAGGGCATGGGCACCACGCTCACCGCGGTGCTGTTCGGCGGCAACAAGATCGGCCTGGCCCATGTCGGGGATTCCCGGGCCTACCTGCTGCGGGACGGGAAGTTGAACCAGATCACCCGGGACGACACGTTCGTCCAGTCGCTGATCGACGAGGGCCGGATCTCCAGTCACGAGGCCAGCCACCACCCGCAGCGTTCGCTGCTGCTCAAGGCGCTCACCGGCCATGACGTGGAGCCTTCCCTCACCGTGCGGGAGGCCCGCGCCGGGGACCGTTACCTGCTGTGCTCGGACGGGTTGTCCGACGTGGTCAGCGCGGAGACCATCGCCGAGGGACTGGCCATGCCCGACCCGGAAAGCTGCATCGACCGCCTCATCGAGCTGGCGCTGCGGGGCGGCGGGCCGGACAACATCACCTGCATCGTGGCCGACGTGGTGGACGTCGACTACGGCGAGGACGCGCCCATCATCGCCGGTGCGGCCGGTGACGGTGTCGAGCAGCCGCAGCCCGACTCGGCGGCTTCCCGCGCGGCGACCACCACGCTGCCACGTCCGGCCCCGGTGCAACCGCAGCGCATCGAGTCGGCGCCGCCCGACCCGCAATTGCTGCAACGCAAGCGCAAGCGCACCCTGATCGGTCTGGGGGTGCTCGCCACGCTGGTGGCCGGCGTTGTCGCGATAGGTTCGATCTTGGTGCTCGGCCAGTACTACGTGGCGGCCGGCGACAACGGTGAAGTAGCGGTTTTTCAAGGCGTCCGCGGCGATTTTCTCGGGCTGCCGCTGCATTCCTGGGCCGAAGGCAGCTGCCGGGAGAATGCTCGCGGTTGTGAGGCGGTGTACCTGCGCGACCTGCAACCGTACGCTCGCGCCAACGTGCGTCGCGGCATGATCAGTAACGCCGGGCTGGATGGTGCTCGCGAGATCATCGGCCGGCTGCGCACGAACGACCTGCTCCCCTTGTGCACGTCCAACGGCACGGGAACCACGTCGGCGGAGTCCCCGACTTCGGTCACCGCGGACCCGGACGCTGCGGCCGCTCCGACAACCATCGGTACGCCGCTACCCGAGAGACCTTCGGAGCCCGGAGTGGACTGCCGGACGGTGCGCTGATGGTCAGCTCCGTTGCCACTGGAGACGCGGGCGCGCAGCCCGGGGCGCTGCCGCCCACCAAGCGCGGCCTGGAACTGGTCATGCTGGCCTTCGCCACCATCGTGGTGACCACGGCGCTGGTGCTGGTAGAGCTCAACCAGCCGCAGGGGCTCACCAGCGCGGTGCTCTACGACGGGGCCGCCTTCCTCGCATTGTTCAGCGCCGCGCATGTGGCGGTGCGCTGGCTGGCGCCGTATGCCGACCCGCTGATCCTGCCCTGCGTCGCGTTGCTCAACGGGTTGGGCCTGGTCGTCATTCACCGGCTCGACCTTGCCGACGAGACCACCGCCGCATCGGTGGGAGACCCGATCCCGGCTGGCAACCTGCCCCACCAGATCGCCTGGACCGCGCTGGGTCTCGGGCTCTTCGTGGCGGTGCTGGCGGCGGTCCGCGATCACCGCCAGCTGGCCCGCTACGGCTACACCTGCGGGCTGGTCGGGTTGGGGGCACTGGCGCTGCCCGGGTTACTGCCCGCCGCCGTCTCCGAGGTCAACGGCGCCAAGATCTGGCTGCGCCTCGGCGCCTTCACGATCCAGCCGGGTGAGTTCGCCAAGATCCTGATCATGATTTTCGTTGCCGCGTTTCTGGTGACCAAACGGGACCTGTTCACCACAGCGGGACGCACCGTGCTGGGCATGGAATTGCCCCGGGCCCGGGATCTCGCACCGCTGCTGGTGGCCTGGGGGCTGTCCCTGGCCGTGCTAGTGCTGGAAAAGGACCTGGGCACCTCGCTGCTGTTCTTCGGCATCGTGCTGGTACTCATCTACGTCGCGACCGAGCGAGCGTCCTGGCTGGTCATCGGACTGATCTTCTTCCTGGGCGGCGCGGTCATGTCGGACCTGCTATTCCGGCACGTGCAACGCCGGGTCACCGCCTGGATCAACCCGTTCTCCGATTACGACGGGGCCGGCTACCAGATGGCTCAGTCGCTGTTCGGGCTGGGCACCGGTGGGGTGTTCGGCACCGGCCTGGGTGCCGGGCGTCCCGACCTGGTGCCTGAAGCTCACACCGACTTCATCACCGCCGCCATCGGCGAGGAGCTGGGATTCGTCGGGTTGGCGGCGGTGCTTTTCACCTATCTGCTGGTCGTGATGCGGGGAATGCGCGCCGGGCTCACCGTCCGGGACACCTTCGGCAAGTTGCTGGCCGCGGGGTTAGCCTTCGCGATCGGCCTCGAGGTGTTCATCGTGGTCGGCGGGGTCACCAAGCTGATCCCGCTGACCGGGCTCACCGCGCCGTTTCTGGCCTACGGCGGCTCGTCGTTGCTGGCCAACTACATCCTGGTTGCGCTGCTACTGCGGATTTCCCACGCGGCACGTGCACCGGCTATGCCCTCCGGTCCGCGCAAGCCGGTGGCGCCACTCGCCGAGGCGCGCACCGAGATGGTGCAGCGCCCGTGAACACACCGCTTCGCCGGGTCGCGATGGCCGTCATCGGCATGATCGTCCTGCTGCTGGCCAACGCCACCTACATCCAGGTGGTCAGCGCCGAGGATTACCGCACCGACCCGCGTAACCGGCGGGTGCTGCTCGACGAGTACAGCCGGCAGCGCGGCCAGATCATCGCGGGCGGGCTGCCGGTGGCGAACTCGGTGGAGACCGGCGGACAACTGCGGTTCCTCCGTACCTATCTCAACGGCCCGCTGTATGCGCCGGTAACGGGCTATTACTCGCTGCGTTACGGCGCGGGCGGCGTGGAGAACGCGATGGACGCGGTGCTCAACGGCTCCGACGGCCGGCTTTTCGTGCGGCGGATCTCCGACCTGATCACTGGGCGGGCTCCCAGCGGGGGCAGCGTCGGGCTCACCATCAACCCGGCGGTCCAGAAGGCCGCCTACGACGGGCTGACCCGGCGCGGTTACACCGGCGCAGTGGTGGCGATCAAGCCGAGCACCGGGGAGATCCTGGCGATGGTCTCCACGCCGTCCTACGACCCGAACCGGCTGTCCTCCCACGATGGCGCGGTGCAGGAGGTCGCCTGGAATGAAGACACCTCACCGAAACGCCATTCCCCGCTGACCAACCGCGCGGTCGCCGCGACCTACCCGCCGGGG
>DATFDO010000223.1:0-9109 GCA_035252045.1 Pseudonocardiaceae bacterium | reverse complement strand
GAGAAGACCGCGGTGGCGACAAGGGAGTCCCGGATCGCCACCGGCAGGGTCACCGTGCGCCCCTGAATCTGCCAGGTGTTCTCGGCGATGCGCTGGGCCATGTCACCACCGTGCCATCCACCTCGCCGCGCGGCATCGGCTCAGTCGCGTCATCAAGATCGGGCTCGGCGGGCCTCTGCTCTTCGAGGAGGCCGCCGCATCGGCTCGATCACTCTGATCGAGCCGATGTTGTGCTCGTCGCAGGTGAGTAGTATCCGCCCGACTCCGAGCGCCCTAGCCACAATGGCACTTTGTCGCAGTATTTCGGTGGCCAAGCCGCGTCGACGAAATTCGGGCAGCACGACATAGCCGATGTACCCACCATAGGCGAGCAACCAATCGTTGAGACTAGGGCGGATGGATGTCCGCCCCACAACCACGCCGCCCAACTCGGCGATCAGGAAAGTGGCGGACAATCCGCGGCGAAGTTCACGAGCAAATTCGAAGCCCGTCACTGTACATGGCTATCTGAGCCGCGCGTACCGCCTCTTTGTCGACGCCGTCCAACGACCTTATGGTGAAGCAACAGTGGAACGATGGCGGCGCGATCAAGCCGTACTTGCCCGTCAGCGTCGGAGGGGGTCGGTCAGGGGTCGGGGCCGGCGATGATCACAGAAGGTCGGAATTCGCCGCGTCCGCCCTGGATGGCGACATCCCAGCCCTGCAGGTGGACTTGGTGGTGATGCGCTGGCACAACAGGCAGCAGCTGTGCACTGCCGGCACGCCGCCGTCGGCCCAGTGCCGACAGTGGTGAGCCTCGCACAGCCCAGGTGGCCGGTCGCAACCCGGGAAGCTACATCCACCGTCGCGGGCCACTAACACCCGTCGAATGCCCTGCAGAACCGTGCGCATGGCCCGGCCGACGTCGAGGGGTTTCGGAGTCACCGCCGAGCACCACCGGGATCAGCGTGCAATCGCAAAGGCGGCGGGGTCGCGGCCGCGCTGATGAGCTGCCTGTAGTCGCACAGCTCGATGAGCGCATCGGCCTGGCGCTGCGGCACGGTGCGGGTGTCGAGCTCGCCGTCGTAGTCGGGGCGGCGGGCGGCCAGTTGCTCGATCAGAGCACCGACCACAGCACCTCCACATCCCGCAACGCCTGCATGATGCCCTTATCGTCTAGGCCAATCAACGTTTCCCATGCGCTGTCCAGCCAATCCGACATGGCGGCTAAGGGTTGGCCCACTGCGACGGTCACGCCCTGATTCTCTCGGGCACCCCGACAACCACCGGCGTCCAGACAACCGGCCAGCAATACACGAAAGAGTGAACAGCGCGGCGACCGTCTGCTGAACGGACAAGCCCGTCGCACTCCAACAACCACACCGCGGCTGACTGCGCGAGCCCTGGCATGCCGGAAATCGTTAGACGGCGAACCTCCGGCGCACGACAATAAAACCGCGCCGCCATCCGATGATTCGCGCAAGACCAGCAGAGGAATGCCACAAAACGACAATGGAAGGCTTAACACAATGATCATCGAAGCGGGTCAGGTCGCGGTGGTGACCGGGGCAGCACAAGGGCTGGGTCATGCGCTGGCCGCCGGGCTCCTCGACCGTGGGGTCTGCGTTGTCCTGGCGGATGTCGCGGCGCAGCGACTGCACGACACCGCTGAAGAATTCAGCGCCCGCGGCGCACCCGTCCTGCCGGTGGTCACCGACGTCAGCGACCCGGTGGCCGTCACCACGCTGGCCTCCCGCACCGTGGAGCACTTCGGCCGGGTCGATCTGGTCATCAACAATGCCGGCATCGCAAGCGAGAGTGGCCAACCACTGTGGCAGACCGACCCGCAGGACTGGCAGCGTGTCCTGGCGGTCAACCTGCTCGGCGCGGTGCATGGAATCCAGGCCTTCGGACCGCATCTGGTGGCAGCCGGCGCCGGGCACGTTGTCAATATCGCCTCGCTGGCAGGGTTGATAGCGTCGCCGTTCGGCGCTGCCTACTGCGCCAGCAAGCATGCCGTGGTCGCCCTTTCGGAGACGTTGCGCAGCGAGCTGGAAATCATGAACCTCCCGATCGGGGTGACGGTGGTGTGCCCGGGTCTGGTACGCACGCCCCTGGGCGAGCGGGTGATCGCCCTGGCGGAGGCCGATGACGATGGCTGGGCCGAGCAGGTGCCGGCGGGTGTGCCGATGGAATGGACGCAAGGGGTGCGGTCGGGGATCCAGGAGCTACTGCTGACCGTCATGGAGCCGGCGGTCGCGGCCGAGCGCATCCTCGCCGCGGTCGAAGTCAACCGGTTGTATGAGTTGACCCACGGCGATCCGGGCGGCGGCGCCCGCCACCGGGTCGAGGCCATCCTCGCCGCACTCGGTAACCACAGTTAAGTGGCGTGCGCTGGCATGGCCGGGGCGAGTTCGCCCGGGGATGCGATGCCGAGTTTGCGGTAGGTCTGCACGCCATAGTCCGTGGCGTGCTCGCCCAGCACATGCAACAGCGTGCTCTTCCCGATCCCGGCGGCACCTTCGATGACGAGCACATCGCCGTGTCCGCGTAGCACACTGGCGATCGCCTGCCGGGTGCGCGCAGGTTCGTCGCCGCGCTCCAACAGCCCACCGGCAGCCAACCGCGCGCCGCGTCCTGCACGCCCGAAAGTGTAGGGCCTCAAACATCTGGTGCCACAGGTTTAAATTTGCCGATAAATCAATACCCGATGCCCATCACCAGGCCGACCGCAGGGATCAATTAGCGCTGGGCGCCGGTTCCCAAGGGCTTGGCGGTGCCATCCAATGAGCCGGCAGTATTGGCTAGGGATCCCGACGTGTGGCCCAGCGACTGCGAGGTGTCCTTCAATGAGCTGTCAACGCGCTGCGCCGAGCCTCCGATGGACTGCAACGAATTATTGATGCCGGCCACCTGACCCGGGATCGGTTTCAAGGCGGTGTCGATGTCGCTCAGCGCGGAGTTGATCCCCCGGATGTAGTCCGGTAGGGACTGAACATTAGCCGTGGCACCCGCCACCGAGTTAGAGGCCGTAGACAAACCGTCATCAATCGATTCTAGCGCTCGAACAATGGCGATCAGAAAGCCGATGACGACGATCACGACGACAATGCCGAGGGTAGTGAAAATCCAGAGAAAACGAGCAAAGGAGGTCGCACCGGCAGGTTGCGCAGCGTTGACATTCCACTGTGCAGAACGTGGTTTTGATCGGCGGCCGATTACTTGTTGACTGATCATTTGACGCGTCTTCCTGGTACAGCGGGGTGGGCGGATTGACGAGATATAAACCGACCCTAGCATCGACACAGTAAGACGCCAGCTCAGTATCGCACCGGAATTACTAAGCGTTAGAGAGCTGTCACTTCATGTCGTCATAATGCGCCGCGACTGCCCCACCACCGACGTCCGGTGGCCATGCGTCGGGGACACTACTACCGTCGTCAGCGCAACGTGATGAACGCGACACAGGAGGTCTTGCCGGATGGGTGACGCGAGCCAGCGACTCAGCAACCTGCTCACCGAGAACCGGGTGTTCCCGCCGAGCGAGGAGTTCGCCGCGCAGGCAAACGCCACCGCGGCGATGTACGACGAAGCCAACGCCGACCGGGAGGCATTCTGGGCGAGTCAAGCGCACCGGCTGCACTGGGACACCGACTTCGAGCAGGTGCTCGATTGGTCGAACCCACCGTTCGCCAAGTGGTTCATCGGCGGCAAGCTCAACGTCGCCTACAACTGCGTCGACCGGCACGTCGCCGACGGTCACGGCGATCAGGTCGCCTTCCACTGGGAGGGCGAGGCTGGTGACAGCCGCACCATCACCTACGCCGACCTGCAGCGCGAGGTCTGCAAGGCGGCCAACGGTTTGCTATCACTGGGCTTGCAAGCCGGCGACCGGGTGGCTATCCAACTGCCGATGATCCCCGAGGCGGTCTACGCCATGCTCGCCTGCGCCCGGTTGGGCATGCCGCACAGCGTGGTCTTCGGGGGCTTCTCCGCCGAAGCGCTTCGCCAGCGGATCATCGACGCCGAGGCGAAACTCGTGATCACTTCCGATGGTCAGGTTCGGCGGGGTAAGGCGATGCCGATGAAGGCCAACTCCGATACCGCGCTGAAGGACGTCTCCACGGTGCAGCACGTCCTGGTGGTCAAGCGCACCGACACCGACGTCGACTGGACCGAGGGTCGCGACCTGTGGTGGCACGAGCTGGTGGACTCCCAGTCCGACGAGCACGCCTGCGAGCCGTTCGACAGCGAGCACCCGCTGTTCATCCTCTACACCTCGGGCACCACCGGAAAGCCCAAAGGCATCCTGCACACCAGCGGTGGCTACCTCACCCAGTGTGCGTACACCCACCACGTCGTGTTCGATCACAAGGCCGGTCAGGACGTCTACTGGTGCACCGCCGACATCGGCTGGGTCACTGGGCACAGCTACATCGTGTACGGGCCGCTGGCCAACCGGGCCACCTCGATCATGTACGAGGGCACCCCGAACACCCCCCACGAGGGCCGGCACTGGGAGATCGTGCAGAAATACGGCGTTACCTTGTACTACACCGCGCCGACATTGATCCGCACCTTCATGAAGTGGGGCACTGAGATCCCGGAGAAGTTCGACCTGTCCTCACTGCGGGTGCTGGGCAGCGTGGGAGAGCCGATCAACCCGGAAGCCTGGATGTGGTATCGGGAGCACATCGGCGGCGACCGCTGCCCCGTGGTGGACACCTGGTGGCAGACCGAGACCGGGGCGATCATGATCTCGCCGCTGCCCGGCGTCACCGCGGCCAAACCGGGGTCGGCGATGTGCCCGCTGCCCGGCATCAGCGCGCTGGTCGTCGACGAGTCCGGCACCCCGGTGGAGCATGGCCACGGCGGCTACCTGGCACTGGACCAGCCGTGGCCCGGGATGTTGCGCACCATCTGGGGTGACGACGAGCGATACCTCGAGACGTACTGGTCGCGCTTCGCTGACCAGGGCTACTACTTCGCCGGGGATGGCGCCAAATATGACGAGGACGGCGCGATCTGGCTGCTCGGCCGGGTGGACGACGTGATGAACGTCTCCGGGCACCGGATATCCACCGCCGAGGTGGAATCCGCGCTGGTGTCGCATCCGACGGTGGCCGAGGCCGCCGTCGTCGGCGCCACCGATCCGGTCACCGGCCAGGGCATCGTCGCGTTCGTGATCCTGCGCGGCCACGTCGCCGAGGACGAGGCCAAGGGCGCCGAAGCGATCAAGGCGCTGCGCAACCACGTGGCTTCCGAGATCGGTCCGATCGCCAAACCGCGGCAGATCATGGTGGTCTCGGACTTGCCGAAGACCCGCTCAGGCAAGATCATGCGACGACTGTTGCGTGACGTCGCAGAACACCGGGAGATGGGCGACGTCACTACCCTGCTCGACTCGTCGGTCATGGACCTCATCTCGGAGGGCCTGCAGTCGGGCGAACAAGACTGAGGTTGGTAGCCCTCATAAGACAGCCCTCATAAGACGCCGACAGTCCGGGTTGGTGGCTCTTGAACAGCCACCAACCCGGGTAACAGCAGTCAACATCCCCGGGCGGGCATGCTGGACAGGTGCGCAAGATGCTGCCCGTGTGTAGCTCGGTCTCGATACCGGAGACCGAGCTGGGGTGGCGGTTCTCCCGCGCCGCAGGGCCCGGTGGGCAGGGCGTGAACACCGCTGATTCGCGGGTCGAGCTGGTCTTCGACGTGACCGAATCCAGCGCATTCACGCCGGCCCAACGAGCCCGGGTGCTCGAGCGGTTGAGCGGGCGGCTGGTCGACGGGGTGCTTACCATCGCCGCCGCCGAACACCGCTCCCAACTCCGTAATCGCCAGGCGGCACGGGTACGGCTGGTGGCGATGCTGCGCGAGGCGCTCGCGCCGGACCCTCCACCACGCCGTCCGACCCAACCCTCCCGGGCCGCTCGGGAGCGTCGCCTCGCCGACAAGCACCGCCGGACGGTCACCAAACGCCTGCGCCGCCCCGCGGACGATCCGTAGGCCCCGCTGGAAACCCGGACGCGTAATCTGTGGACGGCTATGGGGGAGCGCGGAGTGCAAGTGGCTGATCGGACGAGTCAGGACCAACAAACCCAGGGCGAGCAGCCTCTCAGGCGCCGCCCGCGCAGCAAGCTGGCGTCCCGCCGAGCGGCCGGCGAGCTCGAGGCCGAAGTGCTGGCCGCGTTATGGGCCGCCGACGGGCCGCTGAGCACTGCCCATGTGCGGCGCGCCGTCGGCGGTGACCTTGCCTACAACACCGTGCAGACCATCCTGGTCCGGCTCTACGACAAGGGTCTCATCGACCGCATCGCCGATGGGCGCCGCCACGAGTACTTCCCCGTCAAGGGCGCCGAGGAGCTGGCCGCCGAACAGATGCAGGCGTTGCTGAGCCGCGGCCGGGATCGTCAGGCCGTGCTGCAACGGTTCGCCACCTCGTTGTCGGTGGAAGATGCCCGGATGCTGCGAGCGATGCTGAGGCACCGTCTATGACCATCAGCGTGTACCTGCCGGCGGTGCTGTCGCTGCTGCTGGCTGCGATCAGCCGGATCGTCGTCGCCCGTACCGCCCCTACCCGGGTCGTCGCGTTCGTCATCGCCGCCATGCTCTGCGCTACGGCGGCGACCTGGGGGCTGGTTCTGCTGGCCGCCACCTTGCTGGGAGACACCACGCTGGTCGCGGATGAAGCCCTGGAGCGGGGCGTGCAGCTGCAGGATCCGGTGCCCACGCTCATCGGTGTCACCGCCACCATTTTGCTGATCTTCGGCATCGTCCGGGTGGCGCGAGTGCTGACGGTCCGGCGTGCCATGAACCGAGAGCTTCGAGCGGTCTGCAGCGCCTGCGGAGGCGGTGAGCTCGCGGTGGTGTCGGTGGACGCTCCGCACGCGTTTGCCGTGCCGGGCCGCCCCGGACGGATTCTGATCACCCGAGGCATGTTGACCGCGCTGGACGGGGATGAGCGACGGGTCGTGCTGGCCCACGAGCGGGCACACCTGCAAGGCAGGCATCACCGGCTGCGGGCCGCGGCCGACGTGTGCGCCGCGCTCAACCCCATGCTGATCCCGGTGCGGGAGGCGGTGGCGTACCTGGTCGAGCGCAGCGCCGATGAACACGCCGCGAGCGTGACCGGCAGCCGGGAGCTGGTCGCCCGGGCGCTGGCCAAGGCCGCCCTGGCCGGCGGGGCAGCCAAGCCCAGGTGGTCTGCAGCGTCAATGGCGCTGCGCTTCACCGGGTGCGGAGTATCGGCCCGGGTCGCCGCGTTGCGCTGCGACCCTCCCCGGCCCGAGCCCCTCGTGCCCAGTAGCGTGCTGGCGCTGGGCGTGGCAACCACCATCGCGGCCGTCCAGGCCACTATCGCGTTCTACCAGCTCGTCTACTGGCTTTGGCCGAACTGACCGGCCGCCCGTTAGTTACGCTGCGTGTCCGCTAGTGTCTTACACCCTGTAGGAGATCGTCCTGACACGGCCAGCCGGGCCTGGTAACGACCTGGGATAGGTAGGGACCTGATGGGCAGACGGGCAACGAGCACAGCAACCCGAGTGCTGGTCATATCGGGCAGCGTCGGCGCAGGTCACGACGGTGCAGCCGATGAGCTGGTCAGCCGGCTGGCCAAGCTGGGGGTTGCGGCGGATCGCCGCGACTATCTGGACGCGCTGCCGCGAGCGTGCCGGTATGTCCTGCGGGATGGTTACCGGCTCAGCGTCGGCTACTGGCCGGCGTTCTTCGATTGGTTGTTCGCCAACCTGGAGCGCACCGGCTGGGTGCGGTGGGTAGCGCTGTGGCTGTGCAAGGTGGCGCAGCGAGACGTGCAGCGATGGGTTGGTGATCATGACGTGGTGGTGTCCACGTACATGCTGTCCAGCCAGACGTTGGGTCAGCTCAAGGAAGCCGGGCGGATCAACGCCACGCTGGTGACCTTCCTCACCGACCCGGCCGTGCACCGCACCTGGATCCACCCCGCGGTCGATCACCACGTGACGGTGACCGAGACGACCGCACGGATGGGCGAGCTGGAGTACCACACGCCGATGCGGGCCGTCGGCGGGCTGGTGTCACCGAAATTCGCCGAACCGGTCGACCCGGCCCGTCGTCAAGCGCTGCGCGCCGAGCTCGGATTGTCTCCGGACGGACTGGTGGTACTGCTGGCGACCGGGTCACTGGGAATGGGTGACGTGCCCAACGTGGTGGCCTCGATCAGCTCCTCGGGCGTCGGCGAAGTGGTGGTGCTGTGCGGGCGCAACGATCGGCTCCGTAAGCAGCTGTCGGCCCAACCTGGGGTCGTCGCGCTGGGCTGGCGCGATGATGTCCCCGAACTGATGGCGGCGTCCGATGTGCTGATCCACAACGCGGGCGGGCTGTCGCTGACCGAGGCATTGACGGCGGGGTTGCCCGCAGTGACCTACCGGCCCATTCCCGGGCATGGGATTGCCAATTCCGAGGTCCTTGCCGACGCCGGGCTGGCGCCCTGGCCGAAGGACGACGCCGAGCTGGTCGAAGCGATCCGCAAGCAGGCCATCGGCCGCGGCGATCCCAGCCACGTTGTGATCAATCCGGACACCGCAGCGCTGGTGCTGCAATTGCTCGCCGAACGCGGCCATCAGGTCACCCCAGACCAGGACGCGCTACCGGCCTGAGCCGTCGAAATGGTCCCGCAGTGGGCCGATCGTGCAGGCTAGCTGATCGGCCCACTCGGCGAGCAGGGGTAGCGCCGCCGCGGTGGCGCGCCAGCTGCCCTCCACCGGGGTGGTGCAGTCCGAGTCGTGCAGCAGCACCGTACCGCCGGGACGCAGCTGGCGCCGGACCGTCGTCGCCACCTCGGCCGGGCTGCGGTCCTCCCAGTCCCTGCCCCACGCTGTCCACAACACCGGGCGCAGTCCCGCGCGGCGGGCAGCGACCAGTGACGCCGACGTGAGCACGCCGTAGGGCGGCCGGAACCAGGCCGGCCGCGTCCCAGTCGCGGCCGTCACGTGAGACGCGGCGCGGGCCACGTCACGGCACACGTCGACCGGCCCGCGGGCCAAGTGATTGCGATGGCTGAAGCCATGGACAGCGGCCTCATGCCCGGCCGCGACCACCGCCGCAGCCAGCTGCGGGTACCGGGCGACCTGCGCGCCGAGCATGAAGAACG
>DATFDO010000222.1:0-10554 GCA_035252045.1 Pseudonocardiaceae bacterium | reverse complement strand
GATGGGCGATGCGCTGGAAACCCGCGCTCAACGCCTTCGCGATCACCTTCGAAGGCCGTATCGTCCCCAGCACCGCCAACTAACGGAATAACTGACAGTGACACCGATTACCACCGGTTACACCGTTCATCGGACACTCCCGGCCGGGCCCCAAACGGGGCCGTTATGTTGTGCGAGGCCGGGGCAGGGGTGGTGTTGATCCCGGTTGGTCAGATCGCCAGGGCCAGTTCGTCGAAGGCAGCCTGTGGAGTGTCAAAAGTTGGCCTGTGTGCCTGACCTGCGGATCACCGTGCTTGCCGTCGGGGCATGATCGTGCGCCGTGTCGTTGCGACTGCGCTATCTGATCTTCCTTCAGCGTGTCAACCTGGAGTTCTGCCGCGTTGAGGATGCACGTGGTTCGGGTTTTAGGTTGCTGGTGGCGTTACGCGCGGCTTTTGCGGTCAGGCGTCGTCGCTTGAGGTCGGTCCATATGGAGCCGGATGGTGGTGGGGTGGGGCCAGCGGTAGAGCTCGTCGCAGAGTTGGTGGGTCATCCATAGGCCTCGGCCGCGGCCTTGGTTTCCGTGGGGAGGCAGGAGTCCAGCCAGCGGCTGGGTGAAGTGGCCGTTGTCGCCGATCTGGCAGATCACCGAGGTCGAGGTGATCCACAGGCAGACGGTGGCCGGTGGGACGCCGTGTTCGAGGGCGTTGCTGGCGACTTCGCTGACGGCGAGCACGAGGTCTTCGCACCGGGAGGTGGTCAGGCCGGCGCGGGCCGCGTGACTGCCGACGACCTGGCGCAGTTCGGTCAGCTGGCGGGGATGGTCAAGGCCGTGGATGGCGTCGGATTGGCCCAGCTCGCTAGGTGGGGGCAGCGGGTGATTGGCAAGGAATTGGTCGCCCGGGAGCTGATCCGGGTTGGCGGTGGCGGTGCCGTTGAGCAGGCTGGGGTGGGCGTGGCGGATGGCGGTGGCGGTGGCGGGGTCGTTGGGGTAGGCGCAGACCAGGGTGAGGTCACACGCGGACAGAGCCTGAGTGGTAAGGGCATCGACCTGCATCCACAACGCTGCGCGATGGGGGTTGTCGTTGTCCAGTTGGGGAGCGGCGACGATCGTGGCGGCCCCGTGGGGGCTGGTGTCGGCGATCCAGTCGAGGTAGTGACCCAGTACACGCCCGGGATGACGGTAAAGCCCGCCCACATCGGTGGTGTGTAACCCCGCCATGGTGGCCAGGCGGTTGCGGAGTTGGGCTGCAACCTTCGGGGGGAGTGCGGCGAGTACCGGCTCACGGCACGCCAACCGCTCGGCAATCAGCGGAGTGAGGATATCGGCTACGTCAGCTGACGGCGGATGGAGCAACCCGTGGTGGGCCAGCCCCCAGCCGTTGGCCGAGGTGCACACCAACGCCACCCCCTCCTGCCGCTCGTGAACCTCACTGCCCGCTACATCAAGGCCGACCATCCCCCAAATAAACATACTGCTTACCCGTATCCGCGACGGCCAAACCTGCACGGCCAACAACAGCACGGAGCTCACCAAGTTGCGGGCCGAGGTGTCTGATGCGGTCGGAGTGGCGAATGCCCGGCTACCGGCAAGATCGCGTCGCGGACGGAGTATCAGAAGGTAGGCGTTACTGCTGACAGGACGCCCACCGGTTTCGTTAAGATCACAACGGTGAGTATGCCGCCACCGGCCGATCCGGCGCTTCCTGATGATAATGACCCGGCGGTGCATGCCGGGCATGTCAAGGTCCTGGCCGATGAGCTAGCCCGGCTATGTGTGCTGGTTCCGCTCGAGGTGCGAGAACAGGCCCCCGGAGGCGGCGTTAGACGTCGTTAATCGCCATCTGCGCCAGCAACAGCACGACAGCGGCGGACTTTAAGGACCAGTGCTCTACAGGTGGTATCCATCCGCGCCCTTAATGATCATCACAGGACCTCACCAGCGGTGTGCGCTGAGCGACCAGACGGTGGTGGCGTCCGCTGCCCGCCCCCGAGTGCCTGGGCCCGTTGTCGTTTTGCCGCGCCGGGCGTTGTTTTGATCAACCGCTACCGTGTCCTCTTGTCTTCCCGTGCTTCAACTCGTTCGGCTGCGGATTGCCCCGTAAATGCCGGTGGCGACGAACAGCACGATCCCCACAATTGCCAACCACAGCAACGCCTTGACGGCAAACCCGACGATGACAAACGCAAGCCAGACGACAAGCAATACGATGATCAAACCCATGATGGCGAGTCCCTTCCACCGATAACATTAGGTAATCGAGGATGTTACAGATCGTCATCACCCTCGCCATGCTGGGGGCCCTGTTATTCGCATCCTCCGGGCGCCCGATGCCGCGCCTCGGGTGCCCGCTCGACAAGCAGTCGAGACCCTCGTGACCGTGGGAGCCCAGTTCGGGAGGCGCTTTATTTCTCGTCGGAGTCATACTGCTGGACCTCGGTGTGGACTCGTTGGTCATGGTGGTAGGTGCGTTCCTTGGCGTAGGCATCATAGGCTCGATGATCGGCTTCGGTGGCGGGGGCGTGGATCAGCCGGCGGGGGTATAGCCGTTCCTTGAGTACCACGTTGAGTTGCGCACCGACCAAGGTGACGACGCTTTGCGAGTAGAACCACGTCAACATGGTGATGACGGTGGCGTAACTGCCGTAGATCCTCTCGGCGTTGTGCAGGTATCGAAAGATGATCAGCGACGACAGCTGCTGGAGCAGCCAGAAGACGATGCCTGACAGCAGTGCACCCGGCAGCACGTCGCGGGTAGAAATGTCACGGTCGGTGAGCAGGCGGAAGGCCACGATGAACAGCCCCACATCTAGCGCGACTGCGATGAGGTAGCCGGCGAGACGAGCGACCACGCCGAGACCGGTCCCGGTGGCGGTAGCGGTGAGGTAGCTGCTGAGCACTGCGCTGACGATCAGGCCGAGCGCGATTGCGCCCAGCGCGAACAGGCCGCGTTTGATCTGCGCACCGATGCTGGGCCGCTGGGCATGAGGGATTTCCCACACCGAGTCGAACGCCGACTGGATCGCGATGACCACGAATGAACCGCTCCACACCGCGCTGAGAATGCCGACCACAAGTGTCCACCACCGGCCGCTCAGGCGCCCCATCGAGTCCGTGCTCAGCAGCGGGAAAAAGCTGGCTGCGCTGCGCAGCACGTCACCTTGCAGGCTGGGCGGCAGGAAGTAGCCGAGAAGGGTGACAAAGATGAGGAGCAGCGGAAAGATCGAGAAGAACGCCCAAAAGGCGATCACGGCGGCAAGATTGATCGACTCGTCCTCGAAAAACTTACGGGCCACGGCGATCGGCACGCCCAGCGCCGGGTGTCGTCGCTGATAAGAGTCCAATCGATCAAGCTTTGCCCGCCCACCGGCAACACTGTCCTCGGGTCGACTCATAAGTCAGCTCCTGAAGAGAAGTCCCGCAGACAATCATGACAGGTGCGATCTCCGATTTGGTTAACCGCGTCGCGGCTCGTAGCGACGAGGCCGTGAACGCGCACAAAACCTGTCGGCTGATGCCTTCCAAGGTTCGAATCTTTTGACCCGCCATCCAGTGCGAATAGGGTGTGGCCTGCGATCGAAGATTTAGGTCCTCGTGGGGGATGCGGATTGGTGTCCCGTGGCTCCCGCCGTGCTGCGCCGGTCGCACCGCATCTGGCATGGGGACTGGCTCGATCTCTCGCTGCAGGCGGGGTACAAGCACGGTGTGCATCACTCGGCAGCGATGCGCGGTTGAGCGGGCACCAGCGTGGTGTCGTCTCCGCGAGCGGATCGCTGACTGACAGGGGGTCTGGCTGATGTGGGTGTCGGCGGGGAGGGGTGTGGTGGTGGCTGGGTCAGGAGTGGGCTCGGATGGTCCGGTCGACAACGGCCTGGTACCTATCTCCAGTGGAGAAGTGCTGGGACGGGTTCCGGTCGGGTTACGGGTGGCGGCTGCGATCGGGTGGCGGCTGGTAGTTGTACTGATCACGGTGGCTGCACTGGCCTGGGTGATCAGCCGGGTGCAGTTCATCGTGATTCCAGTGGCGGTGGCGGTGCTGCTGGCCGCCCTACTGGCCCCCGCGGTGCGCCTGCTGTCCCGGTTCCGCTGGGTTCCCCGCGCCCTGGCTACCGCGGTAGTCGTGGTGAGTGGGCTGGCGGTCCTGGGAGGGGTGCTCTATGGGCTGGTGGTGGCCTTCCTCGCCGGGCTGCCAGCTCTTCAGGCCCAGTTGGGGCAGAGCTTCTCGCAGATCAGGGACTGGCTGGCACGCAGTCCACTGCACCTTGCGGTGCCGCAGTTGAACAACCTGGGCGCCAGCATCGTCCAAGCCTTGGGATCCAGCCAGGCCGCGATGACCTCGGGGGCGCTGGGAGTGGCCAGCACCGTGGGCGAAATCGCAGCGAGCGTGCTGCTAGCCATCTTCACTCTGATCTTCTTCCTCTACGACGGGGCGCGGATTTGGGAGTTCGTGCTGCAGGGGATTCCCCAGAAGGGCCGGGACCGAGTGAACGTGGCCGGCCGGCGGGCTTTCGCAGCTTTGGTCAGTTACACGAGAGCAGTCACCCTGGTGGCGGCCGCCGACGCGCTGGTGGTCGGGTTCGGGTTGTGGGCGATCGGGGTGCCGTTGGTGGTTCCACTGGCGGTGTTGGTGTTCTTCGGCGCGTTCATCCCGTTCATTGGCGCGATTGTGACGGGGGCCATCGCGGTGCTGATCGCCTTGGTTGCCAAGGGCTTGCTGGCTGCGGTGTGGGTGGTGATGGTGCTGATCTTGGTCGGCGAGTTGGAGGGCCACGTGCTGCAACCCCTCCTGCTCGGCCGAGCGGTCCGGCTGCACCCCTTGGCGGTGGTCCTCCCAGTAGCGACCGGTTTCATCCTCATCGGCGTCGTCGGCGCGCTGCTCGCCGTCCCGGTGGTTGCCGTTGTGGATGCCGGGATCCGCTCCCTGTACCAGCCAAACCCTCCCAACCCGAACACCGTCGATCCGCTCAACCCCCGCTCCGCCCGCACTCAACAGTGAGACACCAGAAGCAACCAGTGACCGGGCCGCAGAGCGTGCAGGGCAACAGGCAGAGTCAGAAGGGGTTGGGGATCCCGCTTGTAAACCGTCCCACGTAGCGGCGGCGCACCTAGCCTTCAGCGCGTCGGTGATCAGTGTCATGCGGCCAACGCGGCACAGCTGGATGGTCTCAGCCAGGAGCTGGCGTCCGAGGCCCTGCAGCAGTGCTCAGCGCCACAACGAGTTCAGCAAGATCGCAAGGTATACCGGTACAGCGTTGGCGAACTCATGGATGAAACCGGCGACTGCGTCGTCTTGTTGAGCGCCACGACCGTGGCTGCCCCCCGAGTTAGCAAAGCGCGTATCGCCCGGTACGGGTCGCTAGGGGACGTCAGCTAGCCCTCCGCCGTGCACAAACAAATGCAACCAGCCGCCCAGCGCTGATCATCGGCAAAATGAGATGACCAGCATTTTTCCTGGTAAATGGCGGTAGCGGTGGGATTTGAACCCACGGAGGGCGTGAACCCTCACGCGCTTTCGAGGCGCGCTCCTTCGGCCGCTCGGACACGCTACCGCCGGCGAGGATACCTGACCCGGGTCACAGCCGTCGCAGGCGCATGAAGCCGGTCAGTAGTGCGGCGCACTCCTCGGCGAGCACACCACCGTGCACCTCCAGACGGTGATTCAACCGGCGGTCGCGCACGACGTCCCATAGCGAGCCGACCGCACCGGTCTTGGGCTCCCAGGCGCCGAACACCAGGCGATCCACCCGGGCCGCCACCAGGGCACCGGCGCACATGGTGCACGGCTCGACGGTGACGGCCAGCGTGCAGCCGGTGAGACGCCAGCCGGTACCCAGCCGGGCCGCACCGGCGCGCAAGGCCAGAATCTCGGCGTGCGCGGTCGGATCCCCGGTCGCCTCCCGGGCGTTGCAGGCCGCCGCTAGTTCGACCCCGTCGGCATTCACCAGCACGGCCCCCACCGGAATGTCGCCGGTGGTCGCTGCGCTGCGAGCGACTTCCAGAGCGCGCCGCACCAGCGCCACATCGGCACCGGTGGTGGCGGTCATCTGGGTTGCTTCTCCAGCAGCGCGGACAGCTGCGGCCGGAACCCGCACCGCTGGGCGATCATGTCGAGCTGCTCGTCCGGGTACAGATCGACCTCATCGATGATCACCTGCATCTCCTCCGCAGGCAGACCGACATCGGCCAGCAGACCCAAATCGCCCTCCGGCCAGACATCGTCAACGTCTACCGCGCCCTCGTCGGGGACCTCCACCCGGAGCAGATCGAGCACGTCGGCCGCGACGTCGTAGTCCAGCGCGGCGACGGCGTCGGACAGCAGCAACGCCACCCCGCCCGGTACGGGTCGTACCACGACGAAAAACTCGTCATCGACGTCGAGCAAGCCGAAGACCGCCCCGGTGGAGCGGTGTCCACGCAGCTGGGTGATGGCTGCGTCGAGGTCTCGAAGGGCCGCAGCGTCCAGTTTGGTGCACTGCCAGCGCCCATCCTCACGAACCACCGCAACGGCGAAGCCGCTGATCGTCATGGCACCAGTATGCGCCGTTTGCCGCAGTACGAACCTACGACCACATGTCGAACCCCCCAACAGCGGGATAAAGTGCGACAATGGGTGGTTGTGAGCACGCCCGGACCTCGTCATCAGCGGCGCGCCAATAGCCTTTCCCGGGTACGTTCCACCAGCCCGAACCCGACCAATCTGGTGGCTGCGGCACGTCGCCTGCAGCCGCATACGGTCGCGCTGCGCCGTGCCCTGCACCGGCACCCAGAGCAGGGACTGCACCTACCGAAGACGCAATCCGCCGTGGTGCAGTCGCTGTCCGGCCTCACGATGCAGGTGCATACCGGGCAGCAGAGCACCACCTCGGTGATCGCGGTGATCGAAGGCGCCCGATCGGGGCCCACCGTGCTGTTGCGGGCTGACATGGACGCACTACCGCTGACCGAGGAGTCGGGGGTGGCGTTCAGCTCGGAGCTTCCCGGTTCAATGCACGCCTGCGGGCACGACACCCACGTCGCGATGCTCGCCTCGGCGGCACGGCTGCTCGCCGAGCGGCGCGATGAGTTGGCCGGCCGGGTGCTGCTGATGTTCCAGCCCGGCGAAGAAGGCTTCCACGGGGCGCGCCACATGCTCGACGAGGGCCTGCTGGAGGTCGCCGGCACGCCGGAGCTGGCACTGGCCCTGCACATCACCTCCACCCTCGACAGCGGGCTGGTGCAGACCAGACCGGGCGCCATCATGGCGTGCTCGGACATCCTGCGTGTCACGGTCACTGGGCAAGGCGGCCACGCCAGCGCGCCGCAGAACGCGGTCGACCCGGTGCCCGCCGCGGCCGCTATGGTCGGCATGCTCCAAACTATGATCACCCGGACGTTCAGCGTCTTCGACCCAGCAGTGGTCACCGTGACCCGAATCGTCGCCGGCACGACGACCAACATCATTCCGGAGACCGCGGAGTTGGAGGGTACGATCCGCGCGCTGTCCGAGCACACCCGCAGCAAGCTGCATGGCGAGATTCGCCGGGTCTGCGAGCATGTCGCGGCAGCCCACGGTTGCACCGCCACCGTGACGATCAAGGACGGTTACCCTGTCACCGTCAACGACCACGAGGTGAGCCACCAGGTGATCGATCTCGCTTGCGGGATACTCGGCGAGCGCCACGCCGAGCCGATGCCGGATCCGCTGATGGGCGCCGAGGACTTCTCTTACGTGCTGGCCAAGGTGCCCGGCGCGATGGCGTTTCTCGGGGCCTGCCCGGAGGGCCACGATCCGGATACTGCGCCCGCGAACCACTCCAACCGGGCGGTGTTCGACGAGTCGGCCATGGTGCACGGGGTCGCCCTTTACGCCGGCTTCGCTCTGCAGGCGCTGACCTCGTGAGCCAGGGCGCCCTGAGTGTCATCGGGTTGGGGTTGATCGGGGGGTCGTTGGTGCGCGCCGCGGACGCCGCGGGCTGGAAGGTCCGGGGCGCGACCCGGTCGCAGGCGACCGCAGCCACGGCCCGCGACGCCGGCTTCGACGTCACCTCCTCGATCGAGGACCTGCTGGTGGGCACAGCGGACGACGCTCTGGTGGTACTCGCAGTACCGCTGCCTGCGGTGGCCGACGTGCTGACGGTTATCGCGCGCCACGCCCCGCGGTGCCGGCTCACCGACGTGGTGAGCGTGAAGCAACCCGTCGCGGCGGCGGTGGCCCGGCGCACCCCACGGGCCCGATACGTGGGCGGGCACCCGATGGCAGGCAGCTCCTCCTCCGGCTGGTCGGCGGGGTCGGCGACGCTGTTCAACGGCGCGTCGTGGGTGGTGGGCAGCGACGAGGGTGCCGACCCGGTGGTGTGGGCGCAAGTGGCCCGGCTTGTGCTGGATTGCGGGGCGCACGTGGTACCGGCCGGCGCGGCGGATCACGACGCCGCGGTGGCCCGGGTGTCGCACTTGCCCCACGTGCTGGCCGCGGTGCTCGCCTCGGTGGGCGCCGACGGTGGACCGCTGGCGATGGCGCTGGGCGCGGGATCGTTCACCGACGGCACCCGGGTGGCCGCGTCGGCACCCGAACTGGTCCGCGCTATGTGCGAGGGCAACCGTGATGCCCTGCTCGACGCGGTGGACGACGCGCTGGGCCGGCTGGGCGCGGCCCGCGGTTCCCTGGCCTCCACCGGCGCGCTGAAGGCAACGTTGGACGCCGGCCACCGCGCCCGCCAGGTGTTCGAGTCCCGCCACCGCGCCGGCGACACCATGAACGTCGACCTGGCCGCCCCCGACGCGCTGCGCCGGCTCCGCGAGATCGGCCAAGCCGGTGGCCGGGTCGTCGCCCTGGAGGGCACCCGGTGCCGGCTAATCCAAGGGTGATCACGGTTTATATGCGCTTTGCGACATCCAGTGTCGCCTACGCACCCAAACCGTGATCATGCCCGCAACGCTGCCCGGATCTGCGCGATGACCTCCTCTGGCCGGGAGGTCGGGTCATGCCAGGTGAATCGCAACACCGTCCATCCGGCGAGGATCAGCGCGTTTTGCCGGCACCGGTCCCGGGCGAAGCGCTCAACGGCGGACTGCCAGGCCCACCCATCGGCCACGATGGCCAGCCGGTGCTCGGCCACAGCGACATCGAGCCGGTATTCGGCCCCGGCCACGACCACCCGATGATTCACCCCCAACCCGTGATGCCGCCCCGCCGGAGCAGCCCGTGCAGCACCCACTCAGCCTCCGAGGCTGCCCCGTCCGCGGCCTGCCGCAACATCCGGCCCAGCCAGGGTGACCCGTGCCGGCCGAACATCCGGCAGTACGCGGCGTGCAGCTCGGCGAATGACACCCGGCGCGGCAGGGCTCGATCCACCAGTGGTGGTCCCGAGTCGCGGCCCGGCGATGCCGCGGCGTCCACCACGGTCAGCGGTAACGCGGTCACCGGCAGACCTCGAATACCACTAGGCCCACCGGGTCGAGGTTCCGCCGGCGCAACACCATCTCCGGTGGGCAGCGACGGGAGCGATTGCGGGGCACGGTGACCTCGGCGGCGCCAGGTGCCCAGTTCCGCAGTTCTCGGGCTGCGGTCAGCCCACTTGCCACGGCTGCGGCCCCGCCCACGCCACCGCCGCCCGCGCCGCGTACCAGCCCGCTGGTCCGCCTCGCGACCGCCGACCAGGTAGACCCCGGGATGCAGGCGGGCCCACTCCCCGGAGCGGACCCGATACTGGATCTGCCGCCGCATCAGGCCACCACTTAAGGCATCCGCCCGGGTGAGCACGCCATCCCGGGACACCGCCAGTTTCTCGATCAACAGCTGGCACAGCGTCACCGATCGAACACCGGCCCGCTATGCCCGTGCCACCCCACTGTGGACGGCAGACCCTAGTGTGAACAACTTGTGAACGTGCTTGCTGACAATCCGTATAACGCGGTGGTGCACGTATGCGCCCAGCCCGAGGCAGCCACAGCTGGGCCGCTGAGCGGGGTGCCAGTCGCCGTCAAGGACCTCATCGACGTGGCCGGGGTGCCCACCCGGTGCGGCAGCGCGGTACTCGCCGACGCCCCACCCGCCGGCCAGGACGCCGAGGTGGTGGCCCGGCTACGCGCCGCCGGCGCGCTCATAGTCGCCAAGACGCACACCCACGAGTTCGGTTACGGGCCCAGCGGGGACGTCGCAGCCCAGGGACCGTGCCGCAACCCCCATGATCCCGAGCGGATTCCCGGCGGCTCGTCCAGCGGCTCGGCGGCCCTGGTAGCCGCCGGGTTGGTGCCGCTGGCGGTGGGCACCGACACCGGCGGCTCAGGACGTATCCCGGCCGCCCTGTGCGGCGTAGTAGGGCTCAAGCCGGCCCGCGGCGCACTGTCCATGACCGGGGTGTTCCCACTGGCGGAGACGCTGGACCACCTGGCGCTGCTCGGCGCGGACGTCGACATCGTCAGCGAGGCGTTCACCGCGCTGAGCCGCACGCGCATCGACCTCTCCGCCCCGATCCGGACGACCGTGGTCGGGCGGCCTACCGACGCCTACTGGCGGGTCCACGACCCGGAGATCGCCGCCGGGGTGGATCACGCCGCCGCCACGCTGGCCGCCGCCGGTGCCACGGTGCGCGAGC
>DATFDO010000221.1:0-2408 GCA_035252045.1 Pseudonocardiaceae bacterium | reverse complement strand
TGGCCGGGCATCTTCTTGGCACTGCCGGGGTGATTCTCGGCGTGCAGTGGGTGGCGATCACCTACGCCCCCGGCACCACCCTGTTCTGGGTGGTGCTGGCGGTACCAGCGCTGATCACCGCACATGCCCTGACTCGGTCGGTGACCTCGCTGGATAGCGGGTACTGGCGAGGTGACCGGCGATGACCACACACAGCGATACGACGGTTATCCCGGCCGATCCGGTGCTTGATGGCGAGCTGCTCGACGGCAACTGCTCAGCAACCCAGCGGCAGCACGAGCGGGTGGTGTCATGGTGGCAGCGCTCGTCTCGCGTCCCTGCCGCACTCAAGAGCCGGGCTCACGCGGTGCAGGCGGCCAAGGATGCAGCTGTGATCGTGATCCACACTCCATGGCGGTTTGTCAGCGCGGCAGGTCGGGGCACGGTGCTGGCCGTGCGAGCGTGGCGGCGCTGGGTGACCGTCCGCGACTACCGGGAAGCCGCCGAGCTATCAGAGAAGCTGGCGGATAAGTACGTCGAGATCCGCGAGCTGACCCTGTTGCGGTGGCGGGTCACCGGGGCCGTGACCGGGCTCGGCACGGCCGGGGTAGCGCTGGCCGAGATGCTCTATGGCCACCTCGCCCTGTGGATCACCGGCCTGCTCGGCGCGGCCGTGCTGGCGATCACCGGGCGGCGCAAGGACGGCAGTCCCGGCCGCCGGGCCGTGCTAGCCGGCCCCCGGTCACTGACCTGGACGATGGACCCACAAATCCTGGTCGATGCCTTCCGCGACGCCAAACTCATCGGCAAAGACGAAACCCTGCGCCTGGTCGAACGCGCCCGCCGAATCGGTCAGGGCTGGGCCATCACCATCGACCTGCCGGCCACCCGCAAGGCCACCGACGTGGTCAAAAACCGGGAGGCGCTGGCATCGGCGCTGGCCGTCGATGAGGTGCAACTACTCGTCGAACGCGTACGAAGCAACGGGGGCCACGCCGGGCGGGTAGCGATGTGGGTCGCCGACACCGACCCGTATGCCACTCCGCCCATCCGGACGCCTCTGCTCGATGTGGCGTGCTGGGATGCATGGCGCCCGGTGCCCTTCGGGCGCGACGCGCGGGATCGCCGCATCAGCCTCCCGCTGGTGTGGACCTCCCTGCTCGTCGGCGCCATCCCCCGCCAGGGCAAGACCTTCGCCGCCCGGCTGGCTGCCGCCGGGCTGATCCTGGATCCCTATACCCGGCTGTACGTGGCAGATTTCAAGGCCGGAAAGGACTGGGACGCCGCCGCCCAAGTCGCGCACCGGTTCATGTCCGGCGACGAGCCGCACCATGTGCTGGCCTTGGCCGCGTGGCTAGTCGAGTTGGTCACCGAAGTACAGGGCCGCTACCGGCGCATGCGGGAATTGGACAACGATATCTGTCCGGAATCCAAGGTGACCCCGGCTATGTCCCGTGATTTGTCGCTCAATATGCCGATCACCGGCGTGTTCATTGATGAAGTGCAAGTTCCCTTGGAAGAACGTACCCCGATCAGGATGCAGGGCAAACTGATCCCGGCCGGTCAGTACATCGGCGAGCTACTGACCTGGCTGGCGAAGAAAGGACCAGCCGCCGGAATCGTGCTCGTACTCGCCACCCAGCGACCCGACACCAAAACCATTCCCTCTCCACTGCGCGCGGTACTCGGATCGCGGTTCGCGTTGCGGGTGATGGACTGGCGCGACAGCAATATCATTCTGGGTGAGCAGATGAACACCCGCGGATGGGACAGCAGCCGACTCCTGCCCTCCCATAAGGGCGTCGGCATTCTGCGCCCAGACGGGGACACGGCGGCGGGCGCGGATGTGCTGGCCATGATGGTGCGCACCGACTACATGCCTAACAATGACTGGGCCACCATCTGCCAGCGCGGCCGAGCGCTGCGCGCGGAGGGGGGCACGCTATCCGGACATGCCATCGGCGCCGTGTCAACCCCCGCGCTCGACCCTGGCATGGTGGCCGATGTCATCGGCCCCAGCCAGATCACCCCTGACGAGACTGTCGAGAGGGCGCCACTCCCTCTCGACCTACCAGAACCACTGGCGTCCGTAGTCGAGTACCTCGGTGCCGATCTCGACGAGGGCGGTCGGGAGTTCGTCGCAACCGCTGAACTCACCGAGGCACTCGATGTCGAGCCGACCGCCTTCGGGCGGCAGATGGGCGAGCTCGGATGCCGACCCCGCCCTGGCCGGATCATCGCGAAGAACGGCACTAGCCGCCAAGCGCGCGGGTATCTGCTCGCCGATATCCGAGCTGCGATCCGCGCCTTCCAAGACGACCCGGAGGCTGACGATCCCCTGGCCTGAACCTGTCACACCCACCGTCACAACCCGTCATAAATCAGGCGAACCCGTCACAATCGTTGTGACGGGTTCGCCTTAGCCTGAA
>DATFDO010000220.1:0-6770 GCA_035252045.1 Pseudonocardiaceae bacterium | reverse complement strand
CTGGCGTTGTGGGCTGCGGCTGCGCACCGGATACCGCCCATCCGCGGCGTGGTGTCCCTGGCCGGTGTCGCTGACCTTGCTTTGGCGTTTCGCCTCAAGCTGGGACGCGGCGCGGTCGGCAATCTGCTCGGCGGCAGCCCGGAACAGTACCCGGAGCGATATTCGTTGACCGATCCCGCCCAGCTGGTTCCGCTCGGCCTGCCTACGGTGCTCCTGCACGGTGCGGATGACGACATCGTGCCCATCGAGGTGAGCCGATCCTATGCACAGGCAGCAGTTCGTGCCGGTGACCCGGTCACCCTGCAGGAGCTGCCGGGTGTCGGGCACTTCGATTTGATCGACCCGCTTTCGCCAGCATGGCGCTGGGTGCTCGAGTCCCTTGCCGACCTCACCGGCAGGTGATTCAACGCAGAGCGCGAAACGAGCCGAGGGCTGCCACGAGCTCGCTGGTGAAACCGCCTCCACCAACGATCAATGCACAGGCTGTGCGGCCGGGTTTCAACCGGGTCTTCCTGGGTATCTCTCCTGGGCCTCCGGCCTGCTCCGGAGACCGATGTTCGAGGTGGCTGGTATGGGCTGGAACACGCGCTGGCGGCGCAGATCTGCCTATCGACAGCATGCCGGTCAGCAGGCACCGCTGATCGTGGGCCCAGCAGCTCTCGATGTCGTCGGGCGTCGGGTGCTGGTTGACGGCTTCGTCGTGCACCTTCCGGTTCGGGAAGCAGCGATCCTGGAGGTACTGATGCGAGACGCCGGTCGGGTGGTGTCGCCGAGCGAATTGCATAGGGCGATCGGTGCGCGGCGAGCCGGGGAGGACGATGTCGCGCGGTGGGTTCGCCGGCTCAGTCGGCGCCTCATCGTCAGCCCGTTGTTGGCACCGTTGATTGAATCCGTCGGTACCGCGGGATACCGCTACACCTCGGTGGGCCTGTCCCGGCGAAGGGCTTGATCGATTGGTTGGTGTGCAGTCAGTGGTGCAGCTGGGGGACGATGAGATAGATGCCGTAAAGCACCACGGCTGCGCAGGCCGCAAAGCACAGCGCTGCACCGGTCAGCGCAAGGGTGCCATCGTCGCCGCGCTCGATGTCGATCTCCCGGCGGGACAGCGCGACGACACCGAGAGTGAAGATCGCCACCACCCCGACGGCCACGCCGATGCTGACCACGGTGACCTGGCCGATCGAGGCCCAGTCGATATGCATGGCTTCCTCTCAGGTTGCGAGCGCCTCGCGCTGGGCGCCGATCGGTGGTAGATCGTTGACGTTGGCCGCGGTCACCGGTTCGCGGCGGGAAATCGCGTAGATCGCCACCGCGACGGCGAGTGCGATCAGGCCGATCATCACCACGCCGAGTGTCCCGCGAACGGCGACGGCCGCGGCGAGCGCGCCGACCGCGGCCGCGGCGGGGAGGGTCAGTAACCAGGCCAGCGCCATCTGTCCGGCTACCGACCAGCGCACCTCGGCGAGGCGGCGGCCCACACCGGTACCGAGCACGGATCCGGCGACCACGTGCGTGGTCGACAGCGCGAACCCCAGGTTTGCGGAACTGAGGATTACTGCGGTGGAACTGGCCTCGGCGGCAAAGCCCTGCGGTGGGGCGATGTCGGTCAGCCGGTTGCCCATCGTGCGGATGATCCGCCACCCACCGGCATAGGTGCCCAGCCCGATGGCCAGCCCGGCGGCGGCGATCACCCAGATCGGGGGAGCTGAACCAGCGGCCAGCGCCCCGGTGGTGATCAGCGTGAGGGTGATCACGCCCATCGTCTTCTGCGCGTCGTTGGTGCCGTGAGCCAGCGAGACCAGCGAGGCCGAGATCGTCTGACCGTGCCTGAATCCACTCGTAACCGGTCCTTGCCTGGCTCGGCGGCTGATCCGGTAAGCCAGGTAGGTTGCGATCATGGCGGCGATACCGGCGATGATCGGGGACGCCACCGCCGGCAGCAGGATCTTGCTGATCACCTGATCGAAATGCACCCCCTTTACGCCGGCACCGACCCACACCGCGCCGATCAGCCCGCCGAACAGCGCATGCGAGGAACTCGAGGGCAGGCCGATCAGCCAGGTGGTCAGGTTCCAGAGGATCGCACCGACCAGGCCCGCGAAAATGATCGCGGGCGTGGCCAGCTTGTCGTTGACGATGCCGCTGGAGATGGTTTGGGCGACTTTGGTGGACAGAAACGCGCCGGCCAGATTGAGCACGCCGCAGATGAGCACCGCCACCTTCGGTCGTAGCGCTCCGGTGGCTATCGAGGTGGCCATCGCGTTGGCAGTGTCGTGGAAGCCGTTGGTGAAGTCGAACGCCAGCGCCGTGATGATCACGACGATTACCAGCAGTGACAGATGAGCCATCGTCCGCACAATCAAGTCGGGTCTTGAATTTACTAGACATACCCTGCTCGGGTGAACAAATAGTGAACACGACGTGGAATTCAACGGAGCGTCAGCGAGTACGCGTATCAGAGCAATGCTGCGTCACTCTATGGACCTGGTCTCCGCCGGCGCCGGCGACGGTTCCCGCGACCGGCGTCACAGTGGGCGACTGCATTGTGCCGGGGCTAGTCGAAATGCGCCTGGTAGGGCTCGGCCAGTGCATCGGTCAAGCGCCGGCGCATCGCTGGGTGCATGGCCAGCAGGGCGGTCTGCTCGGCGTCGAACCATCCTGCGTCGGTGGTTTCGTCGTGATCGGGTTGGGTGTGGCCGGCGGCGCTGAAGGCGTGGAAACATATCGCAATCTGCTGGTAGGTCCCTTGCCCGTGCGGGTAGGCCAACACGTGGCCAGGGTCGCTGTACACCCCGGCGAGCGCGGTCACGTCAATGGGGACGCCGGCTTCCTCGGCCACTTCGCGGACCACCGCCGCCGAGGCCGACTCCCCGACTTCAACCCGGCCTCCGGGCAACTCCCAGTACCCGTCATCGGCGCGGCGCACCAGAAGCACCCGGCCTGATCGGTTGCGCACCACCGCGAATGCGGCGGGTAACAGTTCCCGGGCCTGAGGTGCGGCCACATCGTGGTAGTACTCCGTCCGCGCCATGCCTTAGATGATCAATGACGCGGACATCAACGGGCAACGCACCTCTGATTAACCGCGGCTAAACACTAAGTGAACTGGCGGGTATTCCCGCTTTGAGTCAAGCCCCCCAGACGGCAGTCTGGATGCAGACTGCCCTTTTCGGTGCTCCCAAAAGGGCAGTCTGCATCCAGACTGCCCTTTTGGGGGTTAGGGTGCGTGCACGAGCGGGAGCGTGGTGAGTGCGCGGAAGGTGTCGGAGACTCGCCAGGCGGGCGGTTGGGGTGCGAGTTGCCATTCGGTGAGTAGCGGCAGCAGCTGCCGCAGCGTCTCCTGCGCCTCTGCACGGGACAGGGCCGCGCCGAGGCAGAAGTGCGGTCCCGCACCGAAAGCCAGGTGCGGAGCCTGGACTCGGGTGATGTCGAAGCGCTCCGGATCGGGAAACTGCTCCGGATCCCGGTTGGCTGCCCCGAGCAGCACGAGCACCCGCTGGCCGGCGCGGATGGCGTGGCCGCCGAGTTGCCGGTCGACGAGGCTGGTCCGGCCGACGATCTTGGCGGGGCACTCGAACCGGAGCATCTCCTCGATCGCCGGGTTGATCAGGGCGGGATCGCGCTGGAGCAGGTGGAGTTGGTCGGGGTGTTGCATCAGGGTGAGGATGCCGTTGCCGATCAGGCTTGCGGTGGTTTCGTGCCCGGCGGTGAGCAGCAGAATGCAGGTGGCGAGCACTTCGTCGAGTTCCAGGGCGTCACCCGCATCGTCTCCGAGGCGCAGCAGCTGGCTGGCCAGATCCTCGCCCGGCCGGACCCGGCGGTCACCGAGCATGGGCAGCAGGTACAGCGCGAGGCCGGCGGTGGCCTCCTCGGCCGCCAGGACGGCTTCCTCGTCGGGGTCGAATTCGAGTATCCCCACCAGCTTGGGGGTCTCGGTGCGCAACAGCTGGGCGCCTTCGATGTCGACGTCGAGCAGCTCGCACATCACGGCCAGCGGGATCGGGTAGCCGATGTCGGCGACGACATCGATGTCACTGCCCTCGCCGAGGTCTGCCAGTGCGGCCTTGACCACCGCGGTGATGCGAGGTTTCAGCGCGTCGATGGCCCGGGGAGTGAACACCGGGGCGAGCATCCGCCGCAGCCGGGTGTGGTCGGGCGGGTCCATCGTCAGCAGGGTCGTGCGCAGCGCTTGGTTTCCGAGTTCGGCGCGCTCGAACCGGGCGGCCAGTGCGGGGTTGCGGTTGGGGTCGCTACTCCACCCCGGGCCGCGCAGCACGGCGCTGGCCTCGGTGTAGGAGGTCACCAGGAAGGCCGCCACGTCGTCGCCCCAGTACACCGGGTGCTGTTCGCGCAGCTCACGATAGACCGGGTAGGGATCAATGGCCGGGATCCTCATGGTCGGCTCCGTGGTCGTAGCCCCCGCCGCGCCCAATGCTCGACATCGAGCTCGCCGACCTCAGTCGCGGGCGGCCCGTTGCAGTCCCATTCGCCGCGAATCGCCGCCCACGGACCGGTGGCGTGCAGTTCGGCCAGCAACGCGGTGAGCCCGAGATCGATGCGGGTCAGGAAGACGTATTCGCGGGGCAACTCGACGCGGCGGATCACCGATCCGGTCGCGCCCCGGCGGTCGAAATAGCCCTGTACCACGGACGCGGCGAACGCCGGCGTGTAGGTGAATGGCTGCTCGGCCACCAGAGGTTGAAGCTTGTCGCGGTACCACTCGAGCAGTTCGGCGGGTGTGGGTGCGTCGGAGGCGGTCAAAAAGCCGATCTCGACGAAGGTGTCCCACAAGGCGGCAGCGTCGTCGGCGATCGCGGCGGCCACGATCCGTTGCATCAGGGTGATCTGGTCTGCGGAGAACCGGTTGACGCAACCGAAATCCAGAAATGTCACTGCACCGTCATCGTGGAACAGGTAGTTGCCGGGATGGGGATCGGCGTGGAACATGCCCACCATGCGCAGGCTGCCCAGCGCGAACCGGTAGATCACCTCACCCCACCGATCCCGCAACTGCTGATCTGCCGCTACCGCCTGCGACCAGCGCATACCGTCCACCAAATCCATGGTGAGCACCCGGCGGGTCGACAGCTGCGGCAGCACCTCGGGGATGCGGATAAATGGATGATCCCGGTAGGCGTCAACGAAATCGGTCTGGTGCTTCGCTTCGATGCGGTAGTCGATCTCCTCACCGATCCGGGCGGCCACTTCCCGGGCCACCGCGCGGACGTCGAGCCGGTTGGAGCCGGGCACGATCGCCCCGACCAGCTGCAGGAATGTGGCCAGCAGCTCGGTGTTGTCCAGATCCGCCCGGATGGCCTGATCGACCCCGGGATACTGCACCTTGACCGCCACCGGCCGCCCGTCGGGCAGCCGTGCCGCGTGCACCTGCCCGATTGACGCCGCCGCGAACGCATGCGGGTCGAACTCCGCGAAGATCTCCTCCGGCGGCGCGCCCAGCTCGGCCTCCACCACCGCGGTGGCCAGCTCGGGAGCCATCGGCGGGGCGTCGGCCTGGAGCCGGGCCATCGCGGCCTGGTAGACGCGCTGGCGCTCCGGCGGCACCAGTGACCCGAGCGCGACGAAGGACAGCACCTGCCCCGCCTTCATCAGCACGCCCTTGGAGTGCCCGAGCATCGCGGCGTAGCGCTGACTCGTCCGCTCGTGGAATTCGGCGCTGTCCTCGCCGGTCAACCTCTTGCGCAGGGCAGCGACCACCGCCTCACCGGCGGTCCGGCCAGCCAGCCCGGCCAGCGGAACCGTGCGGGCCAGCCTGCTGCGACCTTGCTCGGAAAAGACCGCCATCGCCGCTCCTGAAGTTGACGCTTGAGATGCCTAAGTAAATACTTTGTTGCCATGGGCGATCTGTCAACCGCGGCGATGGGGGCGAGACGGGATCGCATCATCGACGTGGCGATGGAGCTGTTTTCCGAGCACGGTTACCGCGGTACCAGCATCACCCGGATCGAGCAAGCTGCCGGGCTGTCCCCCGGCGCCGGCGGCATCTACCACCATTTTCCGTCCAAGGAAGCCCTGCTGACCGCTGGAGTCCAACGGCAGCTGAGCCGGCTGGCCGCGCTACGCGACATTCGCCGGCTGTTTTCCGATCTCGGAGATCTGCGCACCGAACTCACCATCGCCGCCCGGTACGTCCTTGCCGAGCTCGACCAGGAAGCCCAACTCCTGCGGCTGCTCGCCAGCGAGGCTCGGCACGGACCGAGGATCCTCACCGATGCTGTGGCCCAGGTCGTCGAGGCGACCCACCGCGAGTTCGCGGAGTGGATCATCGATCGATCGGGATCGGTGGTATCCACCGCGCAGGCGGATGCCATCGCAACGATCGGGCTCGGCGCCCTGATCTCGGCACGGCTACTGCCCAACCTGCTGGGCACCGCGCCCAGCAGGGTCGACGACAACGCCATCGTGGAAACCTGGGTGCGCGCGCTCGAACACCTGCTGACAACGGCCAAACGCGACGTCAGTGCATGAAAAACGCGCTGCGCGCCGGCGGCGCCGTGGCCGCGTCCTTCGCGGTGAGCGGGGTTGTAGTGGCCTCAGTGCTCTCTCGCGCCCCCGGCGTCCGCGACGCGCTCGGGCTGTCCTCGGCGCAGTTCGGAGTGCTGCTGTTGTGCCTGTCCGGTGGCTCGATGGTGGGACTGCCGGCATCCGGGCCGATCGTGCACCGGTTCGGCCCGGCACGCGCCGTACTGGCGGCGTCGATCACGGTTGCCACCGGCCTCATCACGGTGGCCGCCGGATTGCAGCTCGGCGTG
>DATFDO010000219.1:0-7810 GCA_035252045.1 Pseudonocardiaceae bacterium | reverse complement strand
CCAGTGCCTCCAAGGCCTGGCGGTCTACCCGCCGCCACCGGCGCGGGCGGGTGTCGACCACGCACAGGGTTCCGATCAAATGCCCGTCGGCGTCGCGCAGCGGGCACCCGGCATAGGCGGCGAAACCCAGCTCTCGGCGGGCTGGATGGTCGGCGAACGCGGGATCCTCGGCGGCGTCCTCGATGTGCAGGGGACGACCGGTGAAGAAGGTCGATGGGCAATAACCGCTGTCGATCGACGCTTGTCGCGATGTCGCGAACGGTTCACCCAAGCCGAACTGGCCCACCAGATGCTGCTGGGTGTCGATCAGATTCACGATGGCGATGGGGGCGTCCATCACGATCGCGGCCAGCTCAGCGAGCCGGTCCAAGGCGCCCTGGCTGACCTTGGCCACCTTGAGTACCGCAGCCACCGCCGCTAACCGCGCCGGATCACCGAGCACGCCGTCGGCAGGCACCAGAAAAGTGTAGGGCTAGCGCAGTGAGGCGCGCGTCGCGTCGATCTGCAGACGCACATAATCGATAATCGGTTCACCCAATTCCTGCGCGACCGCGCGCACGAAGGGGTGACGCTGGTGCGCCGGTAACTCGCGCAGTTGAGCGGCGAGTATCACGGTGGCCAGGTACGCCTCGAACTGCGCACCGCGTTCCAGGACCGCGGGGTCCGGCACGAGTTCGACGGTGATATCGGTGAACCCGGCTCGCCGCAGCCGGTGGGTGGTCTGCTCGATGCCGGCGAAATTCCACAATCGCCCGCTCCCGTCGCTGCTGTCATCGCGGCCACTTACGGCGCGCAGGGCCGCGCGCACGCGCTCGACGCTGCCCGCCCCGCCCGCTTCAGCGACGAATCGACCGCCTGGGCGCAGCGCGGCCGCCACGGTGCGGAAGATCACGTCGTGGTCGGGCAGCCAGTGCAGGGTCGCCACACTCAGTACGGCATCCACCGGCTCGTCGAAAAGCCCTGGTGGAGGTGGCGTTCGGCGCAGGTCGGCCGGCACCACGGTGACCCGGTCCAGCCGGCCCGCCAGCCGGTGGCGTAGCTGGGCCAGCATCTGTTCGGACCCATCGACGGCGACCACCCGGCCGTTCGGGAGCGCATCGAGGAGTTGCTCGGCGTCCCGGCCCGTGCCGCAGCCGAGCTCCATGACGGTTTCATCGCCGGTCAGCCGTAACCGGCGGATCGCTTGGAGGCCCCAGCGCTGATGGGGCAGCGGCAGTTGGTCATAGGTGGAGGCATCCCACTCGAGTAGCTGCATGCTGGTAGCTTACTTCTGATTTCTCATTTTATAGGACTTATTTCCCATATGATGAGAGAAAGTGTGCCCCTGGTGCTGGGCGCAGCGCGTAAGGTGTGGCGCCGTGGACATGCTGTCCAGGCGCCGGCTGCTCCAGTGCACCGTGGGTGCCGCTGCGCTCGCCGGTGCGATGGCGGTTGGTCTGCCGGCCGCGGCTGCCGGCGCTCCGGGGGTGGGCAACGCCGGCGGCGGCAGGCCGCGCAGCCACGTCCGGGACATCCTGCCCGCGGTCTCGACCAACGCCATCGCGTTGACCATCGACGATGGGCCCGATCCATTATGGACACCGCAAATACTGGACCTGCTGCGCCGCAATGGGGTACGGGCGACGTTCTCGCTGATCGGCAGGCAGGCCCGGGCGTACCCCGCCCTGGTGAAAAGGATCATCGCCGAGGGTCATGGTGTGTGCAACCACAGCATGACCCATCCGCAACCGTTCGCCGCCCGCAGCGCCGCGGAGGTCCATCAGCAGATCGCCGACGCCCAGTCAGCCATCGTCGATGCGGGCGGGGTGGCACCCGTCTTGTTCCGGGCGCCCGGTGGGGACTGGACGGCCGGAGTGCTCTCTGCGGTGGCCGGGCTTGGTCTCGTACCGCTGGGCTGGGACATCGACCCGCGGGATTGGTCGCGGCCTGGTACCGCCACGGTCACCAGCCGACTGCTCGCGGCGCAACCAGGCGATATCCTGCTCTGCCACGACGGCGGTGGTAGTGACCGGGCCCAGACCGTCGAGTCGTTGCGTACCGTGCTGCCGGCCCTGAGCCGGCGCGGTTTGCAGTTCGTCACGCTGTAAGACACGTCGCCAATTTCGATACACGTGCTAACAGAACGTGGTCTGCTATCGCTATGGGAGAAGTACGCGAGTTGGTGAGGCTTGGGGGGAATTGTGCTTAGTCTGCGTAACACCGTGGTGGCTTTGGTGGCGAGCGGCGCGACTGTTCTGGTGTTGACCGGGATCACCACGGGGGTGTTCTCCACCCCGCCGGCAGATCCACTCGTGCCCCAGGCGAACCCGGTCGACCAGCATGCCGTGACACAGCAGCCGAACCTGGTGCCTCAACCGGCCCCGGCCCAACCCCCGGCGCCGGCACCGTTACCTGATCCGGCGCCGCAACCTGTCGCTATTCGGCAGCCTGACGTGGACAAGCAGCCGATCGTTGCGGCGGCAGCACCGGTACGCCGGCAGCCGGTGACCCATCCGGCGGTGGTCCGGGCTCCGGTGCAATCACAGCCCATCCCCGCAGCGCCCGCGCCGGCGCCCAGCGCCGAACCAGTGCCCGATCCCAAGCAAGACTCCCCGGTGCCTGCACCGGTAGCCGCCGCACCGCACGAGAAGTCCAGGACGGTGAATACCGAGCCCTGTGCCTGCGACGGGAAGATGCGCCGAGTTCCCACCCATTGGAACCCGCCCCAGGACTGAATGTTCGCGGAAGGCGGCCCGCCAGCGGTACCAGATGCTGTTGTCACTTCACGTTGACGGTCCGCCCCCGTGCCAGAGCCACCACCGGCCATGATCGCTAACCTCGGGCGAGGTAGATCGACCCCACAGGCAACAGCACGTGATACCCCTGGCAGGGCGCGCTGTACGCGCTGAAAACCCGGTCCGGTCGCCCACGACGCCGGACCTAATTGTCGCAACAGCCTCGAATTGTCACCGCGGGCACCGTGATCTTGGTTAAGCCAGGTGCGTTATCCGGCGCTCCCTTGCGTGCTGCTGGTGCTGTCGGCCTCGACCAAGGGGGCACCGCAGGCGCACATGTACTGGCCATCGGACGGGCAATGGCATTCTTCAACGATGTGAACCCGGCAGCCACATCCCTCATGCGCACAGGTGAGCACGGTGCCTTTGCTGTATTGCGTCACCCCGGGCATGCTACTCCGGCTGACCTTGCTGCGCTGTGCAATGAAACCGTGCACTGCGCCGGCCGCTTCCAGCAGTGCAGCGACACGGGGTCGACCAGCGATAGCCGTCCCAGTCAGGAGAATGCGTGATGCCCAACTACCACGTCACCATCTACGGGCCAGACGACAACGCGATGGCCGACCTGGTCCGCACGTATCAGGTCACCGTCGTGCGGCAAACGCTCGCTGCGCACGATGAGGGCTACACCGTCACCGCGATCGCCGACCAGCCCACCATCGATGCGTTGCAGGCCGCTGGCTACCGAGTGGACCGACACGAAGACGTCGATGAGGCGGCCAGGGAAAGCTTGAGCCAGGTCAGTCAGGGCAACCGGTTCCTCGACCAGTCCGGCAGTGCGCGATGACATACCTCAATGTGGACGAGGTCGAGACCGCGATCTCCATCGCCGCTGGCCCAGCCCACGCCGCTTTCACTGAATTGGTCGCACTGCCGCACCTCACCTGGGAGGGCCTTACGTGCCGGGCGATCCGTGTGCACCACGGCGATGCGCCACGTGGTGGGGTGTACTTCCTTGGCGGCGTCCACGCCCGCGAGTGGGGCAGCCCAGATATCTGCGTCAATTTCGTGCAGCTTCTCACCGACGCCTATCGGAGCGGGACGGGCATCACCCAGGGTGGTAAATCGTTTAGCACCGCCGAAATCCGGACCATCGTCGAAACTCTCGATGTCATCGTGTTTCCCCAGGCTAATCCCGATGGAAGGCACTACTCGATGACGGTGGATCCGATGTGGCGCAAGAACCGCCGCCCGGCGGCGGCGGGCGACCCCCACTGCACGAGCGGCGGGGGCAAGGGCCCTGGCGTCGACGTCAACCGCAACTACGACTTCTTATGGGACTTCCCGCTGAAGTTCAGCGCGTCCGCTCCGGTCCAGACCTCGACCGACCCATGCCAGGAGACCTATCGAGGTCCGAGCGTGGTATCCGAGCCGGAGACCCGCAACGTCGGGTGGCTGCTGGACCGCTATCCGAGTGTCGGCTATTTCATTGACATCCACTCATTTAGTGAGGACATCCTCTACAACTGGGGCGACGACGACGACCAGACCAACGATCCTGCGATGAACTTTCACAACCCTGCCTACGATGGCAAGCGCGGGGTGCTCGACAGCAACCCCGGTGGTGATCCACTGATGTACCGGGAGTACCTCCCGAAAACTGATCTTAATACGCTGATCTCTCTGGGTAACACCATGCGTGACGCAATCCAGGCAGCGCACGGACGCGGCTATACCGTCAAGTCGTCGGCCAACCTCTATCCCACCTCCGGCACCTCCGACGATTACGCGTACTCACGGAGTTTCCTTGATGCGACGAAGGGCAAGGTGCTCGGTTTCACGATCGAGTGGGGTCGCAAGCGGTCCACGCTCCCGAAGAGCTTCCATCCCGACTACGTCGATATGGTGCCGATCATCGAGGAAGTCACTGCTGGCCTGCTCGCGTTTTGCCTCGCCTGTGCAGGTCTCGCGGGGCCGTGAGAAGTGGCCGGCCTCGACTCACGCTCTACTCAGGAGCCGGCGGCAGCACGTCAAACAGGCGGTTGAGTCCTGTGATTTCCAGCGGCCGAGCCGCGGGTGGGCTCGGGCTCCTGAGCTTCACCGCAGTGCCGTACTGCGCGGCGGCGCCCCTAGCTCTGATCAACATCGACAGTCCGGTGGCGCCCATGAACGAGACCTGACTCAGATCGATGATGAGACATCCGGGCCCGCTGGCGAGCAATGTGCCGACATGGGCTTGGAATGACGGTTCGGCAAGCAGATCAATCTCGCCCGACACATGAAAGATCACGTCTCCGGGGTCGGGCTCAGCCACGATCATCCAGGATAGTTCAGCCTGCCACACGCACCTGGTTGGCTCCCTGGAATGTCCAGCTGGCATGCTCGGCTGTCGGCGGGCCCATCACGTGAGGAGCCGGGAAACGTGCTCGACGACCTCATGATCCACGTTTGCGACGAATTCGACCACGTGACGCTCACCTTGCGTGGCCGCCTGACGCTGCGAAGTGTCGCCCGGGTCCGCGAAGCAACGATCAAGTGGCTGCTCAGTACTGGGCAGGTCGTGATCGATCTGTCCCGCGTGCGCGCCACACAGACCGCTATGGTCAGCGTGTTCCCCACCGCACTGGACGTCGCCGGTGGTTGGCCTTCGGCACGGCTGGTTCTCTTCGGCGCTGACACCACCCTGCGTTCGATGCTTCAATCCACACGCGTACTCGACACCGTGCCGTTGGCCGATAATCTGTCCAGCGCTCGCGCCCTGCTGCACCGGCAACCGCCAAGCGTACGACGCCACCGCGACCTACCGATGCACCGTGTCTCTCCCGCAGTCGCGAGAGGATTCGTCCGCGAGACGTGCGCTGCCTGGTCGGTACCGAAGGACACCGAAGAACTCGCCGAGCTAGTGGCGAACGAACTGGTGACCAACGCTGTCCAGCACGCCCAGACCTTTAGTCGGATCACTCTCACCGGCAGTCAGTCAACCCTCAGCATCGCCGTCCGGGACTACTGGCCCTCATCTCTCCCCCGACCACAACCGATCGACATTGCCGCACCCAGCGGGCGCGGGCTGCATCTGGTGGCCGCTGTGACCCATATGTGGGGGGCAGACCAGCATCCCGATGGGAAGACCATTTGGGCCAAGCTGGCATATCCCACGGGCAGTGAGAACGGCCACTGACCCACACGCCAAGCTCATCCACACGGCGACTTGCTGGCCTGCCTCCTTCGACTCAGCCGACTCTGCGTGAACCCGGCCGCAGGGCCGGACCACAATCGACGATCCACCCGACCCGCGCCACAACGGAGCGGCATGCTTGCCGACCGAACCGCGCGGGGCATGCTCATCAGGTAGCTGGGGAGGACTGGTGGTGAGGCACGCCCAGCAGTGTCAACGCGTTCATCCAGGCGTCGTACATAGGGTGATCGCCGCCAGCCGGATTACCTGGCTGGCCGACCGGGGCAGGGTTGTTCAGCCCGCCAGCACTCATCATGGACAGGACGGTGCGGGCCGGCAGCAGCTCTGCTGTTTGGGCCTCGAACTGCGTAAGGCTCACCGCGTCAGACATTGGTTCCCCCTAGAAGAAATGGTCCGGGTACGGATGGCGCCTCCGGCGGGCAATGCCGGATCGGCGTAGTACCTACGGTGCCTACTGAACACGCTACGTGGCAATGGGTCGTGGTACGTAACTCTTGAGCCACACCCGGCCAGTTACTACGGAGTTCTTCGTCTCCAGGTACCTAGACGCTGTGACAAGCCGGTGGCGAGGTCGGTGTGCTGCCTGGTCATCACCTACCGAAGGACACCGAAAGAGCTCGCCGAGCTAGTGGCTGACAAGTTGGTGGGCCAAGCTGGCATACCCCGCGGCCAGCGAACCAGCCGGCAACTGTATCCCTTCACCGAGCCCCGGCGAGTAAGATCGGCAGCGTGACAGCGCCGAAAGAAGAGGGCGAACGGGTGGTCCTGGCCCGCCGTGACACATTCAATCCGATGGTGCCATTCCGCTGGGCCACAGACGCGCCGCCCGGTCTCAGCGACCTGGACTGGGCCGAGGAGCTGGGCGCCAGGTGGGAAGGCGACGAGCTGGTCACCTACGACTACCCGACGTTTACGGAGCTGCTCGGATACTACGAGAGCGACCAGTACCTGCCGGACAACGACTGATCGTTGAGGGATGCAGCGAGGGACCTACGTGTCCCCCGCTGCAGGGACACTACGCCGCCGCCTGGGCTTATGTACGTAGCCAACTCCGTGGAGACGAAGGGACTCGAACCCTCAACCCCCGCCGTGCAAAGCGTGATCCGCCTTATCGGCCCTTGCTGACCAATACCGTCCTATGCGCGTTTACGCAGCTCAGCCGGTACCTGGTGACGGTGGCCAGCAACGAGTGTCAACGGTTTTGCTCCCTTTCTGCTCCCTCCGCTACAGCGCCGCCGCTGTGTAGCAACCCGCCCCCTGGTTGCCGGGGACCAGCTTGGGAGTGGCCGGACTGACTAGCGGCGGGACCTGGCGTCGGACGGGCGGAGCCGGTGTGATCCATGATGCCGACTCCACCACTTGAGTAGGCGGTCAGGGCAGGTGTTGCAGCACCTGCCCTGACCTTGATCACCAACCCTGAGATGGAGGGTGGCGACCCGATGGCAGAGGCTACGCAGTTCGATCCGGACCGGCTCCGGGTGGCTCTAGATCATGGTGAGGTGGTGGAGCTCGACGGCGGCACGCTTGTGCTGGACGGTGAGGAGTCGCCTTCGGTGGTGCTGCGATTGGCGCCATGGCGGGCACGGTCGGTGGCGCAGGCGTTGGAGGAGTGGTCGGCTGCCTCCGGCGTGTTCAACCGGGCGAGTCGGCCAAGCCCCGATGAGCTGAACCTATCTCGGACCCTGGAGCTTGCCGCGTCCGTGCTCGGCGACGGGGATGATCCGGTGCTGCGTTTTCCTCGCGGTGACTACACGGTGCCGAGCCGTCAGCGGCTGGCGGCAGTAGCGGTACTGGCCGAGCGGGAGCCCGGGCTGTCGGCAGTGCAACGGTTGGCGTTGGTGGACGCGGCGGCGTGGTGGCTGACCGATCCGGCGGGCGGCCAGGAGCTGGCTCATGCACT
>DATFDO010000218.1:0-12209 GCA_035252045.1 Pseudonocardiaceae bacterium | reverse complement strand
ACCCATGATCAATTGGCGGCGATCCGTTATGTGAGAACTGCTACCCCAGGGAGGTTCCCCGATAATCCCAGCGAGCCTCCCCGGGGCTGGGGTCGTCCCTACAGCTCCCGGATGACCCAGTCGACCATGACGGCCACCAGACACGCCGTGGCACCCAGTATCAGACCGATCTTTGCCTCCTTGGGCATAGCACCTCCCAGTCTTCACCGATCGTCGAACGGACAAGCCCGCTTACCCCTACCCCTGGGTTGGCAAACCGCAGCGATCGGCCGATCCGGGTTGCCCTTGAGGTCACTTGAAGGATCATCCTTCCGCTGTGGGCACGGAAACCCTGCAGTCCATCGGCGCGTTCGCTCGCGCAGTCGGGCTTGCTCCCAGTGCATTGCGGTACTACGACGAGGCTGGCCTGCTGTCACCAGCGGAGGTCAATGCCCGCACCGGTTACCGGTATTACACCCCGGACCAGGAGCATCGGCCGCTTGTTATCCGTCGGCTGCGCGAGGCCAGCGCATCCGTCAAGACGATGCGAGCCGTGCTGGACGGGACGTCGGAGAAGGCGGCCGCAGCGTTGCGAGAAATCTCTGACCAGGCGAACGATTCCGCGCAACGAACCGCAGCAGCGGTCGCGGATGTGTGGTCGGTTCTGGCGAGCACGCCCGGTACGGTCCGGCCGGTCACGGTGGCCGTGGCCGCGCCTGAGTTGGCCGTCGCGCTGTAGCAGGTGGCCCCAGGGGCCTGCACAGATGAGGCGTCACCGCTGGCGGGCGTGCTGGTCGAGGTCGGCGGTACGGAGGTGTCGGTCGTCGCCACCAATCGGTACTGGCTCGCGAGGTGGTCGGTCGCGCTACCCCGGGCCCACCTGTGCTTGGCACGTGTCGTCATACCGCTGGCCGCGGTGGAAGGCCTGGCGCGATGGCTGGTGGTGCGACGCGCCGTGTGCTTGTCCCTCACCGCGGAAGCTATCCGGTTGTCCAGCGGTGTTGATGAGCAGTTGGTCCTGCCGCTGGAGGACCGGTTCCCGGCCTGGCGGCTCGTGGACGAGGACCAGCCTGCGCTGATCGGGCGCGCCGTGCTGGCGCGCCGTGCTGGCGCGTGAGCGGCTGCTGCAAGCCCTCGGTGGCAGCACGGTGGGCTTCGCGGTAGGGCATGACCGAGTAACAGTCAACCCGGATCGGGGCCCAGAGGGCGCCCACCTGCCGGCTGCCACCAGTGGCGAACGGATCCGGCTCGGCTTTTCGGTGGGTCTGCTCACTGAAGTGGTGCAGACGTTGGTCGGCCTGCAGGTCAGCTTCGACTATGCCGCTTCCAACCGGCCAGTCCGGGTCAGCTCTGCCAGCCAGCCTCATCGAGGTAGCTGCCGGCGATGGCGCCACACCGCTCACCGCGAGCGCGTTCGAGGGCGCGTGCTCGTTTCCCATGCCCGACGGTTTACCAACCGTAAATCAAGAACGACACCTTGGGCCTGATCAAGTGGGAGCAGATGGTGTTTTTGGATTTCGTCAGTTCGCCGAAGCCGCCGGAACCCGCGGCATGCACATCGAAGACCCGACTACCTGTGCCGAACAGATGCGAAGCATTCTCTAGGAACGGTCCGCTCATCATCGAGCGCCTGGTCGACCGGCATGAGCCGCCGATTTCGCCGCCAAGGTGTAACGCAATCAGGTCACGGCGATGCTGCTAAGTCAAGGCCCCCAACCACAACCGAATCACGCTGAAAATGGTCAAAGACATGCTCGACGAGTCCAGCTTTGAAGCCACCTCCAGGCACCACGCCCCCAGCGTGGTCGCGGGTGACGGCTAAATCGCCGCCACCTTGCGCGACCGCGCCGAGGCAGATCATCCGGAATGGGTAAGGGGTTTAGTAACGTACTCGACTCACGATGAACTGCGGTTGGCCGCTATCGCCATCAAGATGATGAGCGCGCCCATCACAAGGCCTCCCCAGGTGAGCCCGAGAACGAGCCAGATCCAGGTTTGCATGTGTGCCTCCATTTATTGGATGTACGCTTATTGGCTTTCCACTGGCCTGCCTCAATAAACGTGCTGCATTGTGTGCTACGTCACGAATGAGTCAGCGTGATGGCCGCACCGGGCCCCAAGGCATGAGGCTGGCCACCGAATCAGCTGCGTCGCCGACGAACAGTTCCTGGCCGCGCCGGATGCGCTCGGCCCGTGCGGAGCTGTCGCCGGTGAGCCTGGCCACCGCCTCGCGCAGCCCGGAGGCGTCATCGACCAGGTCGGTCAACCCCAGCGCAGCGAGCGCGCTGGCATCGTGACGACCGTGCCCGGTGATCGGGCGGAAGGTCACCACCGGCAGCCCCACCCGCAGCGCCTCCTTGGAGGTGAGCCCGCCGGCGTTCTCGATCAGCACGTCGGCCGCGGTCATCAGGGCAGGCATGTCCGATACCCAGCCCAGCGCCACCGTGCCCGGGATGGCCGCCAACTCGTCACGCAGCGCTTCGTTGCGGCCACAGACCACCACCGGCACCCAGCCGGGCCAGCCCGCGATCGTGGCCACGGCTTGCCGCACGGTCCCCATGCCGAGCGATCCGCCCACCACCAGGCCCAGCCGCACACCATTGGTGACACCCAGCTCCCGCCGTACGGTGGCGCGCCGGGTCGCCGCGTGGTCGCTGAACCCGGCCCGGACCACCGGTCCGCACACCTGCACCGGGGCATTCCCGTTGCGGCGGCGGACCTGCTGCGCGGCGTCGTCGGAGATGCACAGGTACGCGTCGGTGCCGGGATGCAGCCACAGTTCGTGGACCGAGAACGTGGTGATGAACGTCACCGCCGGGCAGGCGAGCTCGCCCTGGGTACGCAACCGGGCCAACGCGAGCGCGCCGAGATGGTAGGTCGACACCGCCACGTCGGGCCGGAACTCGGCGACGTGGCGGCGCAGCCCGGGAAGCGCCAGGCGAACCGGGATCCCGACCCGCCCGCCAGCCGCCTGCTGGGCCAGGAAGAAATGCCGGTATACCAGGTCGTAAAGCCTCGGGGCCCGGTTGACCAGCCACGGGTACACCGCGCGCAACCAGCGCCCGGCGGGCGCGGGCATGAACTCGGTCAAATCCACGATCTCGACGTGGTAGCCGCGGGCCACCAGCCGTCGCGCGACTTCGCGGCTCACCTCGAGGTGGCCGCCCCCCATCGCCGCGGTGACGATTAATATCCGTGCCACCCCGTTACCCGTCTCCACGGCAACCCCCACATATCCAGCCAGGCCGTGCACGGAATGCCCTGGATTTCCCTACCGAAACACCGCCCTGCAGCCAGCCGGTGGGTCCCGGTGTAGACCGAAAACCGCGTGGGAACGTTAGGCACAGCGACGGACCAGGGTCTTGACGAATCAGGAGGTGGGCAGGCTGTTGGTTTACCCGCTGACCCTGGTCGCAGCCCTGTTCGTGGCGATCGGCGAGGTGATCCAGCAGCGATCGGCAGCACACGCACCGCCGGAGCACAACCTGTCGCCACGGCTGCTGGTGTGGTTGGTGCGCCGCCCGCAGTGGCTCGCTGGCGTGGCCGGCTCGACGATGGGCAACGTGCTGTTCGCCGTTGCCCTCCGGTACAGCAGCCTGGCGATGGTGGAGGCGCTGTTCGTGGTGCGGCTGCTGTTCGCGCTGGTGCTGGCCGCGGTGTGGGGACAGCATCGAGTACCGGCCAGGGATCTGCTGGGATCGTTGGCGATCACCGCGGGGCTGGTCGGTTTCATCTACGCGGCCCGCCCGAGCAAGGGCGCGGGGCTGGCGCCGGATCCGCAGTGGGTGCTGGGGGGTGGTTGTGTCGTCGCGGTGGCGGTGCTGCTGACCGCCACCGCGAGGAAGGCCGACCCGGCCCGCAAGGCGGCGCTACTCGGAATCGCCTCCGGTGTGTTGTTCGGGCTGCAGGCGTCGTTGACCCAACGTGCGGTGCAGGTGCTGCTGGATCGAGGCGTCGTCGAGTTGCTGATGACATGGGAAGGCTACGCGTGCGCCACCACCGCACTGGTGGGCATGTTGCTGGTGCAAAGCGCATTCGAAGCCGCGCCGCTGACCGCGTCCTATCCGGCCGTGGTGACCACCGAGCTGGTGGCCGGGGTTGCGTTGGGGGTGCTGGTCCTCGGCGGGACGATGGCGCTGGGGCCGGGTGCCATCACCGCGACCGCGATCAGCCTGCTGGTGATGATCGGGGGTATCTGCCTGCTGACGACGTCGCCGCTGGTCACCGGCCAGCTTGACCGGCTGGTCCGGCAACAGGACGTCGGGTTGGCGTGGCAGGTCGAGCAGCAGCTGGCTCGGGAACTGCGCCGGGCTGATCGGGCGGCACAGCGGTCTGCTCAAGGCAGTCGTCGACCTGGCGGCAGCGTCCGGCTGCGCCGGGAGTTGCGTCGGATCGACGACGGCATCGCGCGGTTGCGCGAGCTGCAAGACGATATCCGCCGGCATCGCGCTGCCGAGGAGCGACGGCTGCGGGCGTTACCCGCTGCACAGCGGCGTGACGGCGCCGCGTCCGCGCGGGCGCTGCGGGATCGGGAACGGGCCATCGACGAGCGGGCGCAGCGGTTACGGGCCCGGGCCAGCACGCTGGCCAGCGCTGGCGGGCTGGCGTGGAGTTCCGGGGACTGAGGGGTAATCGGGATGTCGTCGCTGGGAAATACGCTGATCTCCGCCAGTGCCGCGCTGGTGGCCGGTATGTGCCTGGCGGCGACCGGGCTGCTGCAGCAGGGGGTCGCCAGCAAGGAGTCCTCGGACAAGCAGTTCTCGCTGCGGCTCATCGCCGACCTGGTCCGCAACCGGACCTGGCTAGCCGGGATCGGTGCCGCGGTGGCGTCTTACGTGTTCCAGGCGGTAGCACTGGCCACCGGCCCGCTGTCGCTGGTGCAGCCGTTGGTGGTCTCCGAACTGCTGTTCGCGATCCCCATCTCAGCGCGGCGGCATCAAGCCAAGCTGGGGTGGCGGGAGTGGGCCGGACTGCTCACCGTGACCGCCGGGCTCGTGGTGGGCATCGTCGCGGCGAACCCGCACCGCGGGCATCCCCTCCGGCCGTTCTCGTCCTGGATCTGGGCGCTCGTTGCGGTGGCCGTGATCGCGGTGGGCGGGGTGCTCATCGGCAAGGCGGTCTCCGGGCCGGCTCGGGCCAGCCTGTTCGCCCTGAGTGGGGCGACGGTGATGGCGCTGCAGTCGGCGCTGTACGCCACGACCATCGCTGAGCTTCGCCACGACATCGGGCACACGTTTGCCACCTGGCAGCCCTACGCGCTGATCGTCGCCAGCTTCACCGGATTGTTTTTGGTGCAGAACGCCTACCAGGCAGGCCCGCTGGCAGCGAGCATGCCGGTGATGGACGCGGTGCTGCCGATGGTGTCGATCGGGCTGGGCGTCGGGCTATTCGGCGAGCACATCCGGACCACCTGGTTCGGGCTGGCCGGCGCGGCCGCCGGCTTCGTGGCGCTGGTCATCGGCATCGTCATGCTGGACACCTCCCCGGTCGTGCGCCGCCAGCAACGCCTGGAAAGCCGGAATCGCCAGCCCACCGAGAAAGCCAGCGCGTGACTGCTCGCCGCGACCAACGGATCAGCACCCCCCGCACCGTCCTGACGCCGATCACCATCGCGGACGCGGATGAGATGGTGGAGGTGCTGGCGGGTTGCGAGCTGTACGCCTTCATCGGGGGACAACCACCGGATGTCGACCAGTTGCGCGCTCAGTACGCGAAGCTCGTTGTCGGCCACTCCGATGACGGCTCGCAGGATTGGTACAACTGGATCGTCCGTATCCGGGCTACCGGGCGCGCGATCGGAACGGTCCAGGCCACCGTGATGGCCGAGGGCACCCGCGCCAATGTTGCGTGGATCATCGGCCTGCCGTGGCAGGGACAGGGATATGCATCGGAGGCCACACGAGCCATGGTGCGATGGCTGATCCAGGGCGGGATCGAGTACATCACCGCACATATCCACAGTGACCACGTGGCCTCTGAGGCGGTTGCCCGCAAGGCGGGTCTTCGTGCCACTGACGACGTCTACGACGGCGAGCGGCGCTGGACCGTGCAAGCCGGCAGTCCGCCTATCGAGCGGGATCGTTTGTGATCAACCGTCAACCGCGGATCGCTCGGGTCGGCCACATCTCTGTGCCTTCGACCACCCGCCGCGTCCGTCGCGACGGCAGCTCAACGGTGGCGCTTTGAGGTGAACTCTGCGCACACCGCGGCAGCAGCACCGGCCCAGCGCGGTCGACATCCCCGCAGGTGCGCGTTCACGCTCACGTGACCAGGAGGGGCCTCTGCGCCGGCCGTGGGTTCCGCCTGACGAGCGAGCCGGGGCGTCAGCCGGAGTCTTGGCGAGCAGTGGGTAGGGGTGAGCCCTTGTACGTGAGGTGGCGCCCGGTCGGATTACCAGGGAAGGGTGCCTTCGGCGTCGAAGTAGCCTCCGGTGGGGCCATCAGGGCCCACTTGCGCCATGCGCACGATGATCTCGGCGCCCTGCTGGACAGTTTGAATGCCGGTATTCTCGTTCAGGTCGGTCCTGGTGTAGCCGGGTTCCACCGCGTTGATCCGCATGTGCGGGAAGGCCTTCGCGTACTGCACGGTGATCATGTTGACCGCGGTCTTCGACGCCGGGTAGGCGACGCCCGGATAAGCGTAGGCCGGAGTACCCGTGGTGGTGACCCGGGTGAGCGAGGCCAGACCGCTACTGACGTTGACCACGACGGGGGCGGCGGAGCGCGACAGCAGCGGGAGAAACGCGTGGAGGACGCGCACGGTGCCGAAGACGTTCGTCTCGAATGTCTGCCGCATCAGGTCGGCTGTCACGTCCGCGGCGCTGATCACGACGTTGTTGTCACTCCGCTCTTCTTGGATGCCGGCGTTGTTGACCAGCACGTCCAGCCCTCCGTCTGCGTCGATGGTCTTCACCGCGGCCTCCACGGAGGTGTCGTGGGTGACGTCGAGCTGGACTGGCCGCGCGCCCAGCTGCGCCGCGGCCCGGCGCCCACGTTCGGCGTCGCGGCTTCCGAGGTAGACGGTGTGGCCCGCCGCAATGAGTCGGCGGGCGGTCTCGAAGCCGAGACCCTTGTTTGCTCCAGTGATCAGCGTTGCTGTCATGCCTTCACGCTAGGAGTTGAAGCACACTCCAAGTCAAGCCGTGCGACCCGCCACCGGCTCGCGACCAGAGCGGCGGTGATACCGGCAACGGCCGCTACCGGGATGCCGATGCGGGTGGCCTTGCGCGCGGTGCTGGCTGGTGGGCGCCGGCCGTTGACAGCTTGCGCGGGCGGGCCGTGGTGGACCTCACCCTCGGCCTGCTCGCGGGCCAGTTTCATCACCTGCCCGACGTGCAGGGCGCGTCTGCCGGTGGCGGCCTGTTCGATCTGGGTCTTGCAGGAAAAACCGTCAGCCACGATCACTGTGCTGGCGTCGGCGGAGCGCACTGCGGGCAGTAGCGCCTGCTCGCCGCAGTCCAGCGAGATGTCGTACTTGCCCTTCTCGAATCCCCACGAGCCGGCCAGCCCGCAGCAGCCACCGGTCAGCGGCCGCACCGAGACACCCATCTGCTCCAGCAGCTTGCGTTCCGGGTCGATGCCGCCGGTGGCGCGGTGGTGGCAGTGCCCCCACAGCAGCGCATTCCCATCCAACGACGGCGGCGTGATGTCGAAGGTGGTGAAGAACTCCGCGAAGTGGTAGGCGTTGCGGGCCAGCCGCCGGGCATCGTCATCATGCGGCAGCAGCTTGCCCAGCTCGTCTTTGAATACCGCCAGGCAGCTGGGCTCCATCCCGACTATCGGCGTCCCGGCCCGGATCTCCGAGCGCAGCACGGACAGCACGTGATGCAGGTAGCGCTCGGCGGTGTCCAGGAACCCGTAGTCATACAGTGGCCGCCCGCAGCAGATGTGCCCGGACGGCATCACGACCTGCCAACCGGCCGCCTCGATGGCCTCCACGCAGGCCACCCCGACGTCGGTGTGCAGGTGGTTGTTGAACGTGTCCGGGAACAGCACTACCCGCCGCCCATCAGGGTTGGCCGAACCGCCCCTCGCGGCGAACCACTGCTGGAGAGTCAACGGCGCGAACGACGGCAAAGCCCGGCGCCGGTCAATGCCGGCGACCAGCTTGGCCACCCGGGACAGCCCCGGCGTCTGGGTCACCGCGTTGACCAGCTCAGGCATCCGCGACGCCAACCGCGCGGCCCGGTCGATGAACCCGAATGCGTAGGCGTACCGGGGCCGCCAGCGTCGCCAGGACCGGTAATGGTGGTGCAGGAACTCCGACTTGTAGGTCGGCATGTCCACATCCACCGGGCAGTCGCTGGTGCAACCCTTGCAGGCCAGGCACAGATCCAGCGCGTCGGCCACCTCCCGGGACTGCCACCCGCCGGTGATCACCTCACCGCGCAGCATCTCGAACAGCAGCCTGGCCCGCCCGCGAGTGGAGTGCTTCTCCTCCCGGGTCACCTGGAAGCTCGGGCACATGGTCTGCTGCGCATCAGGCACCCTGCACTTGCCCACCCCGACGCAGCGCAGCGTGGCGTGCGCGAAGTCCCCGCCATCCGCCGGGTAGGCGAACTTCACCGCCGGCCGCACCGGGTTGTAGTCCACCCCGAGCTTGAGGTTCTCGTCGAACCGGTAGGCGTCGATGACCTTGCCCGGGTTCATCTTCCAGTCCGGGTCCCAGATCAGCTTGAACTCGCGCATCGCGGCCATCAACCGCGGCCCGTACTGCTTGACCAGCAGCTCGGCGCGTTGCTGGCCGTCGCCATGCTCCCCGGACATGGTGCCGCCGTAGGAGGCGACCAGGTCCCCGGCTTCCTCCAGGAACGCCCGGTAGGTGCGCAGCCCGTCGGCGGTGCGCAGGTCGAAGCTGATCCGGGAATGGATGCAGCCCTCCCCGAGATGGCCGTACATCGCCCCACGCAGCCCGTGCTTGGCGTAGAGCTGTTGCAAGTCCCGCACGTAGTCGCCCACCCGGTGGGGCGGGACAGCGGAGTCTTCCCAGCCCGGCCAGTGGTCGCCGCCGTCGGGCGGGAAGGCCGTAGAGCCCAGCCCACTTTCCCGGATCGCCCACAGGTCCTCGCTGTTGCCGCCTTCCTGGACGCTCCGGGACATCACCAGGCGGTCGGCGTCGTAGCCCTTCTCCTTTTGCAGCCACTCCATGAAGTCCTCGGTGCGCTGCACCGACTCGTCTTTGGTGTCAGCGCCGAACTGCACCATCAACCACGCCTGCGCATCGCCGCGGCGGGGCAGCTCGTGCAGGCCTTTCACGTTGAGCGACTTGAGTTGCTGGTCTTGCACCAGCAGGTGGTCGATCGCCTCCAAGCCGATCGGCTTCCAGGCCATGATCTCGGTGACGTGGCTGGCCGCCTCGGGCATGTCGGGGTAGGCCACCAGCACGGTGGTGCGCTCGAACAGCGCCGGGGTCAGCAACAAGACCGCCTGCAACGCCACCGCACAGGTGCCCTCGGTGCCCACCAGGGCGCGGGCGACGTTGAAGCCCTTCTCGGGCAGCAACTCGTCGAGGTTGTAGCCGGACACCCGCCGGGGCAGCACGTCCACCGACGGAAAGCCGGCCCGGATGTCGTCGGCGTAGCGGTCGCGCAGATCGCGCAGCGCGGCGTAGATCTCGCCCTTGCGTCCACCCGCAGCGATGATCTCGTCGAGCTGGTCCTCTTCGTTGACGCCCACCCAGAACCGTTCCCCGCTGTAGGTCACGATCTCCAGGGCGTGCGTGTTGTCCGAGGTCCGCGGGCCCGGGCCGTAATGCTTGGCCTGCACCGAGTGGATACCGCAGGAGTTGTTGCCGATGTTGCCGCCGATCGTGCACCGCGAGTGCGACGACGGGTCCGGCCCGAATACCAGCCCGTGCTTGCCGGTGACCCGGTTGAGCTGCTCGTTGATCACTCCGGTCTGCGCGGTGACCCGGCCCGCGCTCACCTCGACGTCGCCGATCTCGGTGAGGTACTTCGAGAAATCGATCACGACGGCGTTGTTGACGGTCTCCCCGGACAGGCTGGTGCCCCCGCCTCGGGACAGCACTGGAGCCCGGTAGCGCGAGCAGGCCCGCATGGTGGAGACCACGTCGTCGAGCGTGCGAGGCACCACCACCCCGATCGGGACCTGCCGGAAGTTGGACGCGTCGTTGGCATACATCGCCAGCGACCCGGTATCGAAACGCACCTCACCGGCGACGTGCCGGCGCAAGTGCTGCCGCAGCCCTTTGACGTTGACCTTCTCGACCGCGCTCATGCCTGCGGAGAACCGCGTGTCGGCGTAGGCCGGCACGGTGACGTGAGCTGCCATCAGTCATGGCTCCCCGGCAGCTTCTCCTTGATCGATTCGGTGAACTCGTGCATCTTCTGCTTCACGCCCTTGGTGATGACGCCGATCTCCTCGGGATCTCCCTTGATCATCGAGATGGCCGCCTTCTTGCCCAGCTCCCACTTGATGTGCGGCGGGATCGGCGGGATCTCCGGGTCAGTGACGACCTCCAGCACGCATGGCCGGTCGGCGGCCAGCGCCTCATCCCACGCATCGCCCAGCTGCTTGGGGTCGTCGACCTTGATGCCGGTAAACCCGAGGAGCTTGGCGAACTCGGCGTAGGGCACATCCGGGAGCCACTGGGTGCCCATGTACTTCGGGTCGCCGGCTTCGGCGCGCTGCTCCCAGGTGACCTGGTTGAGGTCCTGATTGTTGAACACGCAGAACACCAGCGTGCGGTTGCGCCACCGCTCCCAATAGCGCTTGACGGTGATCAGCTCGGCCATCCCGTTCATCTGGAACGCACCGTCCCCGACGAAGGCGATCACCGGGCGGTCCGGGTAAGAGAACTTCGCGCTGATCGCGTACGGGGTACCGGGACCCATCGTGGCCAACGTGCCCGACAGCGACGCCTGCATGCCCTGGCGCAGCCGCAGGTGCCGGGCCCACCAGTTGGTACCGGAACCCGAGTCGGCGGTGAGGATGACATTGTCGGGCAGCCGCGGGGACAGCTCGTGGGCGACCAACTCCGGGTTGACCGGGTCGGCCGCCTCGTGTGCGCGGTCGTCCAGCACCCGCCACCACTCGCTGACCTCACGTTCGATCTTGTCCCGCCAGGAGCGGTCCTCTTTGCGCTTGAGCATCGGGATCAGCGCTTGCAGCGTCTCCTTCGAGTCGCCGGTCAAGCTGGCCTGGATGGGGTAGCGCACCCCGATCATCCCGCCGTCGATGTCGATCTCGACGGCCTTGGCCTGGCCTTCCTCGGGCAGCCACTCGGTGTAGGGGAAGCTGGTGCCGATCATGAACAGGGTGTCGGCGCCCATCATCAGCTCGTAGCTGGCCGTCGAGCCCAGCAGGCCGATCGGCCCGGTCACGTACGGCAGGTCGTCGGGCAGCACCTCCCGACCCAGCAGGGTCTTGGCCACCCCAGCACCCAGTAGCTCCGCGGCCTTGATCACCTCGCCGGCCGCCTCGGCCGCGCCCTGCCCGACGAGCATGGCCACTTTCTGGCCCTCGTTAAGGATGTCGGCCGCCTTGCGCAGCTCGGTATCCGGCGGGATCACCCGCGGCTTGACGTACCCGACGCTGGTGTACACCGCGCCGTGCATCCGTGGCGGCGAGGGCTGTGCCTTCGACTCCTGCACGTCCTCAGGAAAAATGACGGTGGCCACCCCCCGGCGGGACAGCGCGATCTTGCAGGCCCGATCGATGAGCTGGCGCGCCTGCGCCGGGTGCATGCAGACCTGCACGAACTCCGACACGTCCTCGAACAGCAGGGCCGGGTTGATCTCCTGCTGGTAACCCGCGCCGAGTGAGATCCGCTTCTGCTGCCCGACGATGGCCAGCACCGGCTGGTGATCCAGCTTGGCGTCGTACAGGCCGTTGAGCAGGTGGATCGCGCCGCCCCCGGAGGTGGCCATGCAGCAGCCGAGCTGCCCGGTGAACTTGGCATGGGCGGTCGCCATGAACGCACCCATCTCCTCATGCCGCGGCTGGATGATCTCCGGATCACCCTTGGCGCGGTCCAGGGCGCCGAGGAAACCGTTGATGCCATCCCCGGGGTAGCCGAAGATGCGGTGGATGCCCCACTCGGTGAGGCGTTGCAGGACGTAGTCGGCGACCTTAGGCGTGCCAGCCATGCCGGTGCTCCCCGTTTCTCGTGAAACATTCCTTATCGAGCGACCGCTTACCCACCAGCTCGCCTCGCCACACCTCGCTGACGGCCGTGTTGTCGCCTCAGTTGTTGATCACGAGCGGTGCGGG
>DATFDO010000217.1:0-12393 GCA_035252045.1 Pseudonocardiaceae bacterium | reverse complement strand
CCCGGACGCATCTGTCCGACGACATCATGGCTGACCAGCGTGGGCGCTTTCGCGCCGCGCACCAGCACCGCGCCGATCACCAGATCCGCCCACACGCAGGCCTTCTCCACCTCGTAGGCGTTGGACGCAATGGTCTGCAAGTGGCCTCGGTAGGTGAAGTCGATTTCCCGCAGCCGGTTGATGTTGGTGTCCAGCACGACGACCTCAGCCTGCAGGCCCAGCGCGATGCTGGCCGCGTTCATGCCCACCACGCCGGCCCCGAGCACGGCCACCTTGCCGGCGGGCACTCCGGACACGCCGCCGAGCAGTACCCCACGCCCGCCCTGCATACGTTCCAAGCAGTGCGCGCCCACCTGGGGAGCCATTCGCCCGGCGACCTCGCTCATCGGCGCGAGCAGCGGCAATGAGCCATCGGGCAGTTGCACGGTCTCGTAGCCGATCGCGTCGATCCCGGCGTCGATCAGCGCGGTGGTGCATTCCGCCGAGGCCGCCAGGTGCAGGTAGGTGAACAGGATTTGGCCCTTGCGCATCCGGTGGTACTCAGCCGGCACCGGTTCTTTCACCTTAAGCACCATCTCGGCCTGGTCCCATACGTCGTCGGCCTGCGCCACGATGCGCGCGCCCGCGGCCAGGTAAGCCTCGTCGGGAAACGCGCACCCGACGCCGGCACCTCGCTCCACGAGCACCTCATGCCCGCGACGGGTCAGCTCGACCACCCCGGCGGGCGTGAGCGCAACCCGGTACTCGTGGACCTTCAGCTCACGCGGGACACCGATCCTCACCCGGCGTGCCTCCCTCTCAGACCGACCCGGCGCCAAACGACGACAACCGAACGCTACGCCCCGGCTGGACAGCCGACAGCGGCGGCCGAATAACACACAACAGCTATACGGCGAAGACGTTTGGCGCAAAGGTAGTTCCCGACTTTTCGACGCTATCCACAACTGCGCTCCGTAAAGACGCAGTGGCATACAGGAGTCGCTATGACGCAGGTACTCGAATCAGATCTGGATGCATTTCGATCGTCGTTCACCGGACAAGTGATCCTCGCAAGAGACACAGACTATGACTCGGCGCGCTCGCTGTGGAATGGATGTTTCGATCGCCATCCCACGGTCATCGCCCGCTGCTACAGCCCAGCCGACGTCGCCGCCGCCATCGCCTTCGGCCGGGAGCAAGACCTGGAGATCTCGGTCCGCGGCGGCGGGCACAGCTTTTCCGGCGTCTCGATTACCGACGGTAGCTTGACGATCGACTTGAGCCAGCTGCATGAGGTAGTCGTCGATCCGGCTGCCCGCAGGACACGTTGCGGCGGGGACCACCGGAGCAGACCTCGACGCGGACTGCCAGCAACACGGCCTGGCAGTAACCACAGGAATGATCAGCCATACCAGTGTGGCTGGTCTACGTAGGCAAGCTTAGTGCTCCGCCCGCGCCCTTTGTGCCTGAGCAGTTCTACCTAACGCCCGGAAACGTCTTAATCGTCGCCGGATTGTCCTCGGCCGAGCGGCACAAGGGGTCGATCGACCCCATCGGAGCGGTGCTGCCGCCATTGTTCGAATTCGTCACGCCCATGCCCTACGCAGCGCTGCAGTAGATGCTCGATGACGCCGCACCAAGAACTCGCCCATGACCTTTCTGCCGATCATTCCGCTGGGTGGTGCCTATAGCGACATCGATGACGATGCCACGGCGTTCGGTGATAGCCGGAGAGCTCGCGTCAACTTCGATATGGCAGCGGTGGCACCTAATCCCGAACTACTTGCCGCCGACCGGGCCTGGGTGCGCACCTTATCGGAGAGGCTGCTCCCGTATGCCAACAAGTCGGCCGGCTACGTCAACTTCATGTCCGAATATGAGGAGGATCGGGTCCGCGAAACGTACGGCCCGGCCGAGTACGAGCGGCTGGCGCGGATCAAAGCCGAGTACGACCCGGACAATGTGTTCCACCTCAACGCCAACATCAAGCCCGCACCAGCCGGCTAAGCGCGAGCGGCGAAGCGGGTCGGGCGGTCCGGCCACAGGGCATCGGCCGACCGCGGTTGCGCGAATCCGTCCAGCACCGCGTGCACGGCGAGCAGCCCCGCCACGGCCGGACCGTTGACGATCCCACCGGTCAATACCTGCCGCACCGCCTCGGCCAACGGCACCCGGACCACCTTGAGATCGGCCTCCTCGTCGGTACCCGGCGGCCGGTCGACCTGGGTCAATCCGCGGGCCAGAAACACCCGTTGCGATTCGTCACTGAATCCGGGTGAGGGCACCAGGTCGACGAGCACCGACCAGTGCCGAGCGGTATAGCCGACTTCCTCCAGCAGCTCGCGCTGGGCTGTCGTCACGGGGTCCTCCCCCGGTGCGTCGAGTAGCCCGGCCGGCAGCTCACGGATCCGGTGTCCCAGCGGGTGCCGATACTGGTCGATCATCACCACGGAGAAGTCGTCGTGCAGCGGCAGGACCACCACCGATCCGGGGTGCTCGACCACCTCGCGCTTGGCCTTTCGCCCATCGGGCATGACCACCTGATCCAGCCGCAATGCGAGGATCTTGCCGACGTGCAGGGTGTCGCTACCGCAGACCGCGAACTCGTGCGGATCGCTCACCGCAGGGTCGCCGGCATTTCGACGGGCAACCAATCGGCAGCCCGGTAGTTCAGCGCCGCCGCGACGAAGGCGACGAACAGCGGGTGCGGGCGGGTGGGGCGGCTGGCGAGCTCGGGATGGGCCTGGGTGCCGACGAAAAACGGGTGGGTGAGCTCGGCTAACTCGACGAACTCGACGAGATGGCCGTCCGGCGACACGCCACTGATCACCAGACCCGCCTCGGCGAGTTTGTCCCGGTAGGCATTGTTGACCTCGTAACGGTGCCGGTGCCGCTCGCACACCTCGGTAGCACCGTACGCCCGGGCGACCACCGAGCCCGGATCCAGCACCGCGGGATAACTACCGAGCCGCATCGTGCCGCCCATATCGCGCTGGCCGGCCACGACGTCTGTCTGGTCAGCCATGGTGGAGATCACCGCGTGCGCTGTTTCGGCATCGAACTCCGTGGACCCTGCGCCGTCGAGACCGGCGAGGTTGCGGGCGGCCTCGATCACCATGCATTGCAGGCCCAGGCATAGGCCCAGCACCGGAATCCCGCGAACCCGAGCATGGTGGATGGCGCCGATCTTGCCCTCGATGCCGCGGACTCCGAATCCGCCGGGTACCAGCACCCCGTCCACCCCGGCCAGCGCCGCCTCCGCGCCGTCAGTCGTCTCGCAGGTGTCCGAGGGCACCCAGCGGACCTCGACCCTGGCGCGGTGCGCGAAACCTCCGGCGCGCAGCGCCTCGGTCACCGACAGGTAGGCATCCGGCAAATCGACGTACTTGCCCACCAGGGCGATCTGCACCAGCTCGGTCGGGTTGTGCACCCGGTCGAGCAAGTCTCCCCACTCCGTCCAATCCACGTCCCGGAAGGGCAACCCGAGCCGGCGCACCACGTAGGCGTCCAGACCTTCGGCGTGCAGCACCTTGGGGATGTCATAGATGGATGCGGCGTCTGGTGCCGCCACCACACCGTCGACCTCCACGTCCGACATCAGAGCGATCTTGCGTTTGAGCGTGTCCGGGATCTCCCGATCGGCGCGGCAGACCAGCGCGTCGGGCTGGATACCGATGCTGCGTAAGGTGGCCACCGAGTGTTGGGTCGGCTTGGTTTTCAGCTCACCGGACGGGGCCAGGTAGGGCACCAGCGAGACATGCAGGAAAAAACAGTTGTCCCGGCCGACGTCGTGTCGCACCTGGCGGGCCGCCTCCAGGAACGGCAGTGACTCGATGTCCCCGACGGTCCCGCCGATCTCGGTGATCACCACATCCGGCGCACGCCCGTCGCTGCCCGGCTCGGACATGGCCAGGATCCGCGACTTGATTTCGTCGGTGATGTGCGGGATCACCTGCACGGTATCGCCGAGATACTCTCCCCGCCGCTCCTTGGCGATCACCGCCGAGTAGACCTGGCCGGTGGTGACATTGGCCTTGCAGCCGAGGCTGCGGTCCAGAAACCGCTCGTAGTGCCCGATGTCCAGGTCGGTTTCCGCGCCGTCCTCGGTGACGAACACCTCGCCGTGCTGGAAAGGGTTCATGGTGCCAGGGTCGACGTTGAGATAGGGGTCGAGCTTCTGCATGGTCACCCGCAGCCGCCGGGAGGTCAGCAGCTGGCCCAGGCTGGACGCGGTGAGGCCCTTGCCCAGCGAGGAAGCGACGCCTCCGGTGACGAACAGGTACCTGGTTGGGCGGGCAAGTGAGACCAAGACCTTCTCCCGTGGTCCGGACCGGCCCTTCGATTGGTGACCGGTGCGATGCAGCTGGCGGCGCGCCGCCGACCACGGAAGCTCACGGTAACACTGCGGACGGCGGTCTCGGGGCACCGCCTCGCCGATCAGCTTGCAAGCGCGGGGACCACCGCTTGAGCGTTGCTGCCGGTGCCGTATCGCCCGGTGTGGCCTTGGACCTGCTCGGCCAGCGCCAGCACGGTCACCACGCGCCCGGCCGCGGTGCTTACGTCGTCAACGGTGGACAGCACGGAGGCCGCTGCGGTGTCCGCCCGCACGACCCCGATGGGACCATTGCCATCAGCTGATCCCGGCCTGCCCGCGAGTACGGCACCGCCGCCTGAGCGATCCAGCTGGGTAGCGAACCGCGCCAGGATCCCGGCACGATCACCGCTGCTGTTGCCGCGAACAGCGCCACCGGTGAGGACAACGACGAGCTGGGCTGGTTGCACTTGGGGTCCGAGCCGGATGAAGCCGCCGTCACCCAGCCCGGCGAGCACGGCCGTCGTTTCGGCGGTGGTGGTCTGGGCTTTGCCGCTATGCGGGTTGACCAGCAGCAGCGAGCCGAGCAGCCCACCGGCGAGGGTCCCGGCGTCTGAGGCGGTGGGCAATCGTAGACCGGCCGGCAACAGCCGGGTCGACAGATCACTGAGTTGGTCGGAGCGCGACGGATCGGTGAACGCGTCGGTGAGCTGTAGCTCACCAGTCACGGTGCCACCGGCGTTGCTGATCAGCCCGGCCAGCGCGTCCCGGTCGGCCGGATTGGCGTCCGCCGTGGTGACCAGCACGACGGTGCGGCCACGCAGTGCACCACTGACCACCCGGGGACCAACTGCGGCGCCGAAGGCATCCGCATCGGTCAACCGGGCGCGTAGGGCATTGCGTTCGGTCTGCAGATCACTCACCTGGCGGGTCAGCTCCGCCCTGCTGGAGCTGAGGCCGGATAGGAGCCGATCGCTGATCGCCGTGGACCCGAGTACTACCCCGAGAGCGAGAGCCAAGAAGAAGGCGGCGATGGAGATGATGTGGTACCGCAGGGAGATCACCGGTTACGTCAACCCCTTGATCCAGGACACGGCGTCGTTCCAGCTGTCGCCGATGAGGACAGCGAAGGCGCTGCCGACGTTGGAGACCAGCAGCGCGGCGATGACCGCGACCAGCGCCGCGAGGACCATGAGCAGCACAGCGCTGACCGACACCCGGCTGCGATACATCGCGGCTGCGGCGTGTCCGTCGATGAGCTTGCTGCCCAGCCGCAGCCGGGTGAGGAATGTCGACGGGTTGGAACCCGACCGCCCCCGGTCGAGAAATTCCTGCAAGGTGGCTTGGAAGCCGACGGCAATGACGAGTTCAGCGCCGTGCGCCTCGGCCAGCAGCAAGGCCAGGTCCTCCGGGTTGCTCACCGCGGGGAAGGTCACCGCACCGATACCCAGGTCTTGAATCCGTTCCAGCCCGGCAGCGAAGCCGTCGGGTTGTGCGGGTACTACCACCTCGGCGGCTGACTTCAGCGTGTCCGTCTCGACCTGGTAGGGGTCACCGACAATGAGGTGTGGCCGATGCCCGGCGGCGCGCAGCGCGTCTGCACCCGCCTCGACCCCGATCAGCACCGGCTGGTACTCCTTGATGAAGTGCTTGAGCGCGGCCAGATCTTCGAGGTAGTTGTATCCGGCGGCGACCACGAGGACCTGGCGGCCGCGCAGCGACACATTGATGTCAGGTACGCCGACCCGATCGATGATCAGCGCGCGTTCGTGCCGGAGGAATTCGATGGTGTTCGCCGAGAACGCCTCAAGTTGAGCGGACAGCCCCGACTTGGCTTCGATCATCGAGTCGGCAATCGAGTTGGCATCCTGCTCGAGGCCACGGGCGACCTCGGTCTCCCCGACGTAAACCCCACCCTCGTGCAGCCGCAACCGGCTGCCCTCTTTGATGCGCAGTGCATCCGGGCCCACTGCATCGATCAGCACGATGCCCGCCGCGATCAAAATCTCGGGGCCCAGATTCGGAAACCGGCCAGAGATCGACGGTGCCGCGTTGATCACCGCGGCGACTCCGGCAGCGACCAGCGCATCAGCGGTCCTGCGGTCCAGATCGACCTGGTCGAACACTGCGATGTCGCCGCGACCGACGCGCCGCGCCAGCGCGTCGGCGCGGCGGTCCACCCGGGCCAACCCCGTCACTCCAGGCAACTCACGGTCAGACCGGCTGAGCAGGCCGGAGATATTCATGCTGGCGATGGTGACAAAAAGGCCATCGCTCGTCGCGGAGGCGCGCCGAGCCGTTACGCACTCACCAGCCGGCTTTTGTCGGCTTCCGCCGAGACCAGCAGTTCCTCGGCGTGTGCGCGACCGGTGTCGGTGTCGTCCAGCCCGGCCAGCATTCTGGCCAGCTCGCCGACCCGGGCCGCCTCATCGAGCTCACGGACCCCGCTGCGGGTCAACCCGGTGGCGTAGGTCGCCTTGTCCACCACGAGATGCCGGTCGGCGTAGGCGGCGACTTGGGGTAGGTGTGTGACGACCACCACCTGATGGGTGCGGGCCAGCCTGGCCAGGCGCCGGCCGATCTCGACGGCAGCTCGCCCGCCCACCCCGGCGTCGACCTCGTCGAAAACCATGGTGGGCACCGGATCGGCGTCGGCCAGCACCACCTCTAACGCCAGCATCACCCGGGACAACTCCCCACCGGATGCGCCCTTGTGTACCGGCAGTGACCCGGCATCGGGATGCGGCGCCAACCGCAGCTCCACCTCGTCGACACCATCCGGACCTGCCCGCAGCTGCGATCGGCCGATGGTCAGCGCCGCCTCGTCGGCGCCGGACGCCAGGATCGGGCGGACCACCACAAGCAGCTGCGCCTGGCCCATCGCCAATCCAGTCAGCTCCACGCTGACGGCGTCTGCGAGTTCCCCGGCAGCTGCGGTCCTGGCCTTGGTCACCGCGCTGGCGTGCCGGACCAACTCGGCGGCCAGTTCATCGCGCCGAGCCGCCATGACCGCAATGGTTTCTTCGGAACTGTCCAGGCCGGCGAGGCGCTGGCGCGCCTGGTCGGCCCAGGCCAGCACGCCGTCGATGTCCGCGGCGTACTTGCGCGTGAGCCGCTTGAGCTCAACCTGGCGGCCCAACACCTGCTCCAACCGGGCCGGATCGGCGTTGAGGGCGTCGAGGTAACCACCGAGCTCAGATCCGACGTCGCCGAGCACCGCGGCGGCCTCTGCCAGGCGCTCGCCTAACGCCTGCAGGTCGGGATCGTCCACCGCCTGCAGCCGGCGGCGTGCCTGCCCGACCAGACCGATCGCACCGGGCTGGTCGGGATCGCCGTCCGCGGCCCCGGACGCCCCGCCGGACAGCGCCGCCTGCGCGACTGCGGCGGTCTCCCGGAGGGTTTCGGCGTCAGCCAGCCGGCGAGCCTCGGCCAGCAGCGCAGCGTCCTCTCCGGGTTGCGGGTCGACTGCGGTGATCTCCGCCAGACCCTGACCGAGCAGGTCGGCTTCTGCGGCCAGCTCCCGGGACTGATTCCGGCGGGTGGCCAGCTCAGCGCAGCAGCTCAGCCACTGTTGGCGAACCCGGCGGTACGCGGCCAGCGGTCCCGATACCAGGTCACCAGCGAAGCGGTCCAGCAGCGCGCGCTGCTCGCCGGGCCGCAGCAGCCGCAGCTGGTCGTTTTGGCCATGTACGGCGAGCATGCTCTGCGCCAGGTCAGCCAGCACTCCGGCAGGCACCGAGCGACCACCGAGATGGGCCCGGGAACGACCGTCGGCGGTAAGGGTGCGGCTGGCGATCAGGCTGCCGTCTTCGTCGGTGCGCGCGCCCACCTCGTCGACCAGGTCGGTGGCCGGGCTTGCCGAAGGCAGTCGGAAACGGCCTTCGACGATGGCTCGATCAGCGCCCCGCCGGATCCGGGACACGTCGGCTCGCCCCCCGGCAAGCAAGTGGAGACCGGTGACGACCATCGTCTTGCCCGCTCCGGTTTCCCCGGTGACCACGGTCAGGCCGGGGTGCAGATCCAGGGTGGCCTCGTCAATCACACCGAGGCCCTCGATGCGCATCTCGGTGAGCACGGCCCGCACCCTAGCTGACTCGCCGGTGGCCTTCGGTGCCGAACACGGTGACGCACTCACGAGCCGGCGAGGCGCGGGCCGCGCCAGCCCTGTACCGGCAGCTCGAATTTACGCACCAGCCGGTCGGTGAACGGGCGGTCGTGCAGGCGCACCAGCCGGATCGGGATGGCGCCGCGGACCACCTCGATCCGGGCGCCGGCCGGTAATGCGAAGGTGCGGCGCCCGTCACAGCACAGCACCGCGGGGTAGCCATGCGGATCGACCTCCACCGCAACCACCGAGTCCGGCGACACCACCAAGGGTTTGGCGAACAGCGCGTGTGCGTTGCTGGGAACCACCACCAGCGCGTCGACGTCCGGCCACACCACCGGTCCGCCGGCGGAGAAGGCATAGGCGGTGGAGCCGGTCGGAGTTGCGCAGAGCACGCCGTCACAGCCGAAGCCGGAGACCGGTCTGCGGTCCACTTCCAGCACCACGTCGAGCAGGCGCTCCCGCCTGCTCTTCTCGACGCTGGCCTCATTGAGCGCCCAGGTGCGAGCCAGGGTGGATCCATTGAGCCGGGCGGTGACGTCGACGGTCATCCGCTCATCGACGAGGTAGTCGCCGTCGACGATCGCGTGCATGACCGCGTCAAGGGAACCGCGGTCAGCCTCGGCGAGGAATCCGACCCGACCGAAGTTCACGCCGAGCAATGGGACGCCGCACGGCCGAGCTAGTTCAGCGGCCCGCAACAAGGTCCCATCACCGCCGAGCACCACGATCAGCTCCGCTCCCGCAGCGGCTTGTGGCCCGATCGGCATCTGGCGGTCACACAATGCGGCGTCGAGGTGAGCGGCCTCCGCCGCCAGTACCCGTACTCCGATCCCGGCCTCGGCCAGCTGGTGCCCCACCTGCTCGGCGGTGCGCAGGTTCTCCTGATGTCCGGTGTGCAACACCAGCAGGACCTCGCGGGCGAACCTCATGGCGGCCCTCTGCGCACAGCGGCGTGCACCAGGTCCTCGGCGGGACGCTGCGGATCGGCCGCACCGCGGCGTAACCACAGGAAGTACTCGACGTTGCCGGACGGTCCGGGTACCGGGCTCGCGATGGCGTCGACCAGACCCAGCCCGAGGCCGGTCGCGACCGCCAGCACGTCGAGCATGGCCTGGGCACGCAGCAGCGGATCCCGGACCACACCACCGGCGCCCACGCGTTCCCGTCCGACTTCGAATTGGGGCTTGACCATGGGGAGCAGGTCGCCGTCCGGTGCGGTGCAGCCGGCCAGGGCCGGCAGCACCAGCCGCAACGAGATGAACGACAGGTCCGCCACGGTGAGATCGACGCTGCCACCGATGTCTCGGGGTTGCAGCGTTCGCACGTTGGTCCGGTCCAGAACCCGGACACGCTGGTCGGTGCGCAACGACCAGGCGAGTTGCCCGTAACCGACGTCGACTGCGACCACTTCGCGGGCGCCGCGGCGCAACAGCACATCGGTGAAGCCGCCGGTGGACGCACCGGCGTCCAGGCAGCTCCGCCCCTCGATGGCGGGACCCCCGGCGATGAGGCCGTCCAGTGCGCCGAGCAGCTTGCCGGCACCGCGGGATACCCAGTGGGGCTCGTTGTCGCTGTCCCGAACCAGCAGCGGGGTGTCCGCGTCGATCCCGGTAGCCGGCTTGGTGGCCGTCACGCCGCTGACGCGGACCCGGCGCTGCGCAACGAGTTCGGCGGCATGGTCGCGAGAACGCGCCAGGCCCCGCCGCACCAGTTCCGCGTCCAGCCGGGCCCTGTGCCGCATCTAAATCTCATCGATGCTGGACAGGGCCTCGGTCAGGGCGTCATGGACGGCACGCAGGCGGGCCACATGCGCCGCGGTCGGCAGCTCGTCGAGGTCTTTCAGGCCGGTCAGCGCATCGGTAATGCGGGTGGACGCGGGAACGGCGAGTGCGGGTGGCTGGGACGTCATCGAGCTGTCTCCTGGGCCGCTGGGGTCACTCTCAACGCTACCTCTCATGCCAGACCCACCATGTCCAGCACCGTGGCTGCGGTGTCGTCGCACGCCCGAACCTGCACCGATCCGGAGTGCTCGGCCCACCAGACCGCGCACAGCGTCCGCACGGCGTCCAGCGGATCCTCGCCGCCCCCGTCGCTGCTCAGCAGCAAGTGACCCGCTGCCTGATCGATCTCAACGCGCCAACCGCGCCGAGGCTCGATGAGCGTCCGGTCCAGGGACCCGCGCAGTACCCGCACGTCCGCGCCGAGATGGGTGGGACGTTGTTCTGGAGGTGCCGCTAGCGCAGCGACCGCGTCACTCACGCCAGACAGCACGAGCAGAGCATCCAATCCAGCAGCGCGGGCCCCCGCGATGTCGGTGTCCAGGCGGTCACCGACCAGCAACGGGTGCTGCGCGCCGATGCGGTCCACAGCCGTATCGAGCAGCGGGCGTGCCGGCTTGCCCGCCACGATGGGCTCTTTCCCGGTGGCAGTCTGCAACGCTGCCACCATCGCTCCATTTCCGGGCAGCAGCCCCCGCTCGGTGGGCAGTGTGGGATCGATGTTGCAGGCGACCCACCGCGCACCACCGCGAATGGCCAGGCACGCTTCGGACAGCTGCGCCCACCCGGTCTCCGGGGAGTGACCCTGCACGACCGCGATCGGCTGTTGCGCTGCCTGCGCCACCGGCTGCAACCCCACCGACCGCACCGCGGCGACCAAAGCCGCAGCACCGACCACCAGGACGGTCGAGCCCGGCGGCAGCAGCGACTCGAGCAGCGTCGCGGCAGCCTGGCCGCTGGTGAGAACCTCTTGCGGAGTAGTCCGAATCCCTAACCCAGTGAGCTGCTCGGCGACGTCCTCCGGCGCACGGGAGGCGTTATTGGTGATGAACTGAACCGCTCGCCCAGCTTGACGCAATTCGTTCACGACCTCGGGCGCCTCGCCTACGGCATGCGCTCCGCGCACCACAGTTCCGTCGAGATCGAGCAATACGCCATCGTAGCCGTCCAGCAGCCCGCACACTCCTATTCCGGCCGATCGCTGAGCTCGACGGCGCGTTCCGCCGCATCTGTGGCGCCCTCAACGTCCGCCTCGGCGGCGGCCAGGAACCAGCGGATCGCGTCCTCGTGCCGGCCGGCGGCCAGTAGATTGTCCGCGTACGCATAGCGCAACCGGGCCCGCCAGGGCTCCTCCCCCGCTTCATCGAGGTCTGGACCCTGCAACGCGACCACCGCAGCGTCGAACTGGCCAAGATCACGACGCGCGCCGGCCGCCACAATGCGCAACTCGACCGCCTCGTCAACCCCGAGCTGACCGGCCTGCGGAGTCCGCGCGATCTCCAAGGCGTGCTCTGGCCGCCCCAGCGCTCGCTCGCAATCAGCCAGCACAGCCAACCGCCCGGGATCGCCGCCCAGACGACGGGCAGCGCGCAGTTCCGCGAGTGCCTCAGACCATTCCCCGGCGACATAAGCCGCGAGTCCCGCGGCTTCCCGCACCGCCGCGACCCTACTCGCCTTACTCCGTGCAAAGCGGGTATGCGACAAAGCAAGTGCAGGGTCATCGTCGAGTAGCCGGGCTGCCATGACGAGATGGCTTCCCACCAGATCGGCCAAGCGTTTGGGTAACGTCGATAGTTCTTTCCGGACTTCCTGATCGAGCTCGCTGAGATCTACGTCGGAAGCGAGTTCCGGACGGGACGGATCCCTATCGGCCGGCACGGGGTCCCGGCGCTGCGGTGCTGCGTTATGCGCCGATCGATCGCTGTCGCCACGATGACGCGCGTTGGATTGCTTTGCCTCGGATCGGCCGCCGATACGACCACGCATGGCCGCCGTTCGGGCCGCGCCACCGCTCCGGGCCGCGTCTGGAGTCGGATTTTCTCCGGCTGACACGGTCACAGATCCTCTCATCGATAGCAGCACTCAGGGGCCCCCGGGGTGTGGTTGGGGGCCCCTGTGGTGGGGTTGTGTTCGGCGGTGTCCTACTCTCCCACACCCTGGCGGGTGCAGTACCATCGGCGCTGGAGGGCTTAGCTTCCGGGTTCGGGATGGGTCCG
>DATFDO010000216.1:0-3412 GCA_035252045.1 Pseudonocardiaceae bacterium | reverse complement strand
CGCAGCGGTGCAGGCGTGAGCCCGCCCACCACCGCCGCGCTGTGGCGGCGGCTGGTCGCCGAGAGCATCGGCAGCGGCCTGCTGGTGACGGTCGTGGTCGGATCCGGGATCGCCGCGTCCCGGCTATCCCCGCACGACGTCGGGCTGCAACGGCTAGAAAACGCTCTGACGACCGCGTTGGGGCTGGCGGTGCTGATCCTGGCATTCGGACCAGTCTCCGGCGCGCACTTCAACCCAGTCATCTCCGCCGCGGACTGGTGGGTCGGCCGCCGCACCGGCACCGGCCTGCGGGCAGATGAGATGGGCGCCTACGCACTCGCGCAAGCCGGTGGCGCGATCAGCGGCGCCGTACTCGCCGACGTCATGTTCGCCGCGCCAGCCGTTGCCTGGTCGCATACCGACCGCTCCGCTGGACACCTGCTAGTCGGCGAGCTCGTCGCCACGGCCGGACTGGTGTTCCTGATCTTCGCGCTGGCCCGCACCGGCCGCGCCACACTCGCCGCTCCGGCAGTCGGCGCCTACATCGGCGCCGCCTACTGGTTCACCAGCAGCACCAGCTTCGCGAACCCGGCGGTGACCTTGGGACGCATGTTCACCGACACCTTCGCCGGTATCGCGCCGGCCTCGGTGCCCTGGTTCCTGGTCAGCCAGCTGGCCGGCGCCACGGTCGGCGTGGGCCTGCTGCTCGCGCTGTACCCGCACGTCGGTGCGGTCGCTGACCAAATCATCGTGCCCCTCACCGGCACCGGAGGCACCGTCGGCGACCAGCCGGCCAGCGACCTGCACTTCCCCGATGTCCTCACCGACCGTGAGGCACCGACCCCCGCCCGCGATCCCAGGGAGAGCTCCGTGCCCGACGTTTCAGCCAACATCACCGGCAAACCGAGCGTGCTGTTTGTATCCGCTCAGCCTGCCCGAGTAGGTGATCTACCAACGCAACGGCGCCGATACGTGTAATCCGGCCATCAATGCAGGTCAGGAGTCGGTGAGCAGGCTGTTGTTGATGGCTCGTTGGTGGTCGGCTTGGGTGGGGAGGCGGTAGCGGCGGGTTTAGCCAAGGCATGCGTGTTTCGGAGGAGTTCGGCCACGATGGCGCCGACGCGGAACCACCACCCGGGCCCTCAGGTAGATGATCTCCCTCACATCCGAACGGTCTCCTCCCAGTGTTGGTTCCCAAGACGACGACACGGCTTTCCCGACCAGACCGCGCGGTGACGGTGGAGAGCCGCCGGCCCGCGCCGCGAGCTGGCGCAGTGGCCGATCGGCTAGGCTGCCCGGGTGGATGCCATGGACACCACCGACACCTGGGAACCTCAGCCCGGGGTGCCTCTGCCCCCGGCGCAGAGGACCAAAGCGGAAGCCATCGTGGCCGAGCTGGTCTCTGAACGCGGCGCCCCCACCCTGGAGCACTACCGCCGGGTTTACCGCAGCATCGGCGTGGCCTGGCCTGGTGACGACGAAATTCGCCGTCTGTACCCCGTGGCTGATTCTGCCTTCGCCGGGTGATCGGCGGGAAAGTTATTGATTCCAGCGCCTTAGCTGCCTACGTCCGGGGCAGCGTAGCGATGGATTCGTGGCTGGCTGTGGCCAAAGAACTCGGCATCGTGCTTTACGTCCCCGCGCTGGCCGTGATCGAGGTGCGCACGGTCTGTGCGGTGTACCCCCATACCGACACGCTCCTGGCACGGCTGCTTGACCATCCCTCGGTGATCCACTCCGTGCTGTCCTCCGCCGACGCGCGCAAGGTGATCCACCTGCTGGATGAGTCCGGAGCCTGGGACGGCATCGCCGGACACGTGATCCTCATGGCCCGTCAGCGCGGCTGGCCGGTGCTGACCACCGACCCAGACCGACTCCGCCGCATTGTCCCAGATTTGCACCTTGACCTGCTGTAACACGGGTCTGTGCCCCCGCATCGAGATCCTCGAAACTGTTGGTTTAGCCGGACGGACGTGTCAGGTGTCACGCACGTGGGCGATTTGGGCGGCGCTCAGGCTTGTCGGGGTTCCCGGTGGCGTCCAGGGCGCCGGTGACCACCGCCGCGCTGTAGACGATCTCGCGGCAGTGGCCCAACGCGCAGGCCACTCGGGTCGCCCGCAGATTCGGCCACTGCATAGTCTGCGTGCTGGTCCACACATGTTCAGCCGGTCGGCGGTCAGTTGCACCACGGTTAACAGCTCAACGTGGTCAACGTGGTCGACAGGGCATAACCGATCAACCCCAGCACCGCCAGCCGGGTTGGATCGGCACCAGCACCGCCGACTCGACGCACCCCGAAGGGGTGACATACACCGCCTGCAGCGCACTCGCGGGCCGCGCAGGTGGCCGGCATCTCGATGAGCGGCCACAAAATCCCCCCTTGTCTATTGAGGTGTCGCCTGCTCCCCTAGGCGTTCAGCACGCCGTCGACATTCTGCCGTGCTGGTGGCTGGATACCAGCCTGTTCTGGCTGGGGTGGTCATCTCCTCGCGGCGCGCCCGCGGGGGGCTGCCGGGCGGTGGGTCCGCAGGGCAAGGGTGGGGTGTCCCTTGCGCGCAGTGGCCGACCGTCTGGCAGGGCTTGTCCGTGCCGTGCGGAGCTGACCAGCCCTGTTCCCCGCAACACCCTTATCGCGCCGATCTCTGAAGCGGTGCCGGGTTCGGGGCGATGCCCCGGCCAGCCGCAGGCTGGGGTGGCGTGGGTGTGTTATTGGAGTGGATTGATGCTGGTCACCGGTGGTGGGACGTTAGTGCTGATAGAGCACGCCGTGGCGGGTGTCGAGGACCAGGGCGAGCCAGATCTGGTGGCTGAGTGTCGTCAAGTCCGTTGGGCCCATTTGTCGTCAGGCGGATTCCAGCGAACGTCGCAACAGGGCGGGTCGGTGTTGACTCTGCCTGCTGGGCAGACTAGTTGCATGTCGGGTCTGCCGGAGACGGACGTTGTTCGTGTGCAGCGATGGTGTCGGGGGCGGGTGCCGGAGCATGTGCGCGACCAGGTCCGCATCGAGGTCGATCTCGCCGAGCGCTCTATGACGATTGTGGAATGCCGGCCGCCGTGGCGGGCGGGTGTGGGCGCTGAGTGGAGTCGGTTCCCGATCGCCCCGCTGCGGTACACGAGGTCCACGGGGTTGTGGTCACTGTATTGGCGAGACCGCAACTTGCGGTTTCACGAGTATGACCGGGTGCCCGCGACCGAGAGCGTCGAGGACCTGCTCGCTGAGGTTGATAGGGACCCGACAGCGATCTTTTGGGGTTGACGCGGCCGGTGGCGTCGGCGCGCGGCTGTTGGGCGGTCACTGAGTTGATGATGTCGGCGAACAGGTCAGCCGGCCGGGCCCAGCCGAGGCTTTTGCGGGGTCGCGTGTTGACCTCGTCGGCGACTGCCTGGAGTTCTTCGGCGGTGAGATCGCGCAGGTCGGTGCGCTTGGGGAAGT
>DATFDO010000215.1:0-2212 GCA_035252045.1 Pseudonocardiaceae bacterium | reverse complement strand
ATCCCGGCCGCCGGGTGCCCCGCACGGTGGACGCACCGGAGCTCGCGGTGCGGGCAGTGCTCGGGCAGCAGGTTTCCACCCAGGCGGCCCGCACGCACGCCGGGCGGTTGGTGGCCGCATACGGTGACCCGGTGAGCGATCCCGCTGGAGGCCTGACCCACCTGTTCCCCGAGACCGCAACACTGGCCGGGCTCGATCCGGGTGCACTCGCCCTACCGCAGGCCCGCCGCACCACGCTCACCAGCCTGGCCGGTGCGCTGGCCACCGGGGAGATCGATCTGAGCCCGGCCAGTGACTGGCAACAGGCTCGGGTTCAGCTCGCGCGCTTGCCGGGTGTGGCCCCCTGGACTATCGAGGTGATCTCGATGCGTGCGCTGGGTGATCCGGACGCTTTCGTGGCGGCCGACCTGGGAGTCCGCCGCGCCGCCGGCGATCTCGGCCTTCCGGTCAGCGCCCAGGCGCTCAGCCGGCACGCCACCGCCTGGCGGCCCTGGCGGGCGTACGCCGTGCAGTACCTCTGGGCGTCCGGTGACCACGCCATCAACCGGTTACCAGCGTGAGGAGACAGATTCCGTGAAACATCAAGTAGATCGAGTACACACCGTGCTGGCTAGCCCCGTGGGCCCGCTCACCCTGGTAGCCCGCGACGGCGTCCTGTGCGGTCTTTATATGGACTTGCAGCGACACCGGCCGCTGGAGGAGATGTTCGGGGCACCGGATCCAGCGCCGTTCACCGAGGTGATCAGCCAGCTGGAGCAGTATTTTGCCACGCAACGAACCGACTTCGACGTTCCCCTGACGCTGGCCGGCACCCCGTTCCAGCGCAGCGTGTGGGTGGCGTTGCGGGAGATTCCCTACGGGGAGACGATGTCCTACGGCCAGCTCGCTGAACGCATCGGACGCCCCGGCGCCGCGCGGGCGGTCGGCCTGGCCAACGGCCGCAACCCCGTCGGCATCATCGTGCCCTGTCACCGCGTCGTGGGCGCCACGGGCAGCCTCACCGGCTACGGCGGGGGCCTGTCGCGCAAGCAATACCTCCTCGACTTCGAGCACCGCAACGCGCTCATGGCCGGCCGGCGAGGTGCTTAAGCATCCATGAGACCCGGCGCAGGCGGCTAGGAAGGAGCTTAAGTCCGTAAGACCGCGCGCTGCGGTGGGGAGGTGAGTGTGCCGAGCGATGAGCTGTTTCAGCTGCCGTTCCCACGACCTGACGTGCTGGATATCGCGCCGCTGTACCGGACCCTGCAAGCCGGCGCGCCCACAACTCCGTACCGACGTGCTGATCGCGGCCTCACCGCGCTACCCATTGCCTGGTGAGCGCGGTTCCTACGCCATGTCCTCGAGCTGCTTACCCTTTGTCTCCTGCACGAACTTCAACACGAACAAGAACGAGAGAAACGCGAAGAGCGTGTAGAGGCCGTAGGCCAACCCGAGACTGATGTCGGCCAGGGTCGGGAACGTGGTGGAGACGGCGAAGTTGCTGATCCATTGCGCAGCCGCCGCCAACCCGAGCGCGGCGGCCCGGATCCGGTTGTTGAACATCTCGCCGAGCAGCACCCAGACCGTCGGGCCCCAGGAGATGCCGAAGAACACGACGAAGGCGTTGGCCGCGAGGAGGGCGACCGTGCCGGCCGTGGAGCTCAGCGACGGTTGCCCGTTGACCACCGGAGCCGTACCGAAGACGTAGGCCAGCGTCGCCAGGCTGACGAACATACCTGCCGAGCCGATCAGTAACAGCCGGCGCCGACCGAGCTTGTCGATCACGGCGATCGCCGCTAGCGTGACGACGATGTTGGTCACCGATGTCAATACGGTGATGATCAGCGAGTTGGCCTCAGTGAACCCCACCTGCCGCCACAGCGTCGAGGAGTAATAGAAGATCACGTTGATGCCGACGAACTGCTGGAATACCGATAGCAGGATGCCCACCCAGACGATCGGGAGCAGGCCCAGAAACGATCCCCGTAAATCCTTGAAGGTGGATCGAGCATCTTGCACGATTGTGCGGCTGATTTCCCGGATCCGTTCGTCTATCCCGCTTTTGAGCACCTGGGATAGTACGGCCCGGGCCTCGACGGTGCGCCCGCGGAACATCAGGTACCGGGGGGACTCCGGAATCTGCAGCGCGAGGATCCCGTAGGCCAGCGCGGGAACGGTCAGGGTGATGAACATCCACCGCCAGGCCGCCAACCCCAGCCATAACGTATCCGTT
>DATFDO010000214.1:0-5685 GCA_035252045.1 Pseudonocardiaceae bacterium | reverse complement strand
TGATGAGGACACCGTGGTGCCCACCGCCGGGCGTCACGACTTACGCCTGGTGCTCGCCGCTCTCGGCGGCTGGGCCGCGGTGCTGTGCGGCCTGTACCTCGGGCCGATGGTGGTTGCCGGGATCGGAGCCGTGGGCTTGCTGGTTGCCGCAGCCGCCGCGCTGCGCGGTTACGCACCGGCGATTCTCGCGATGGCCGGGGTTGTCGCAGCGTTGGCGCTTGTCGTCGCGGCGCAGACCTGGCAGGTCGAGCACCATCCGCTGGGTGCGGCCGCAGCGCGGGGTTCGGCGGCGACGGTGACGGTGCACTTGCAGGACGACCCGCGGGCGGTGGCCTCGCCCGGGTACGGTGGTCGGCGACCCGAACCGCAGCAGGTGGTGATACGCGCGGAGCTCGAGTCGGCGCAGAGCGCAGGGCAGCAGTGGCGCACCGGTGGCCGGATCATCCTGTTCGCGCCAGCGGGGGGCTGGGCCGGCCTACTGCCCGGTCAACGTGTGCGAGCGACCGGGCTGCTTGTCATCCCCGATCGACCCGACCTGACGGTGGCCGTACTGCGGGTCCGGGGTGGGCCGCAGGTGTTGTCGGTGCCCACCGTAGTGCAGCGCGTTGCCGGCAGGCTGCGATCCGGGCTCAAGCGCGCTGCCGGAGCGCTCGATCCCGAGCCGGCTGGACTCCTGCCCGCGCTCGTGGTCGGCGATACGTCGGCGATGGTGCCGGCGGTTCAGGCGGACTTTCGCACCGCAGGGCTCGCCCACTTAGTGGCGGTGTCCGGCACCAACGTCGCGATCTTGTGTGGCGCAGTCCTGGGGCTGGCTCGACTCGTCCGGCTGGGCCCGCGGAGTGCAGTCGTGCTGGCTGGGGTGGTCCTCGTCGGCTTCGTGGTGCTGTGCCGCCCATCACCGAGTGTGCTGAGGGCAGCCGTGATGGGCGCCGTCGCCTTGCTGGCCCTGGTGCTCGGTCGCCACCGGTCGGCGGTGCCTGCGCTGTGCGCTGCCGTTCTTGTCCTGCTGATCGCTGATCCTTCACTCGGTGCCGACCCGGGATTCGCATTATCCGTGCTGGCCACCGGCGCACTGGTATTACTCGCGCCGGGTTGGATCGCGGCGCTGCGCCGCCGAGGGGTGCCACCGGGCATCGCAGAAGCACTCGCGGTTCCCGCCGCCGCTCATGTGGTCACCGCACCGGTAGTGGCCGGCCTGTCCGGTCAGGTGAGCCTGGTCGCGGTTGTGACCAATCTGCTGGCTGCACCGGCGGTCGCGCCGGCGACACTGCTCGGCGTGTGCGCTGGGGTGCTGGGGGCCCTGCTGCCCGGTGCCGCCGTTGCTGTAGTACAGCTGGCCGGGCCAGCTGTGAGCTGGCTGGTGGCTGTCGGTCACCAGGGAGCCGCTGTTCCCGGTGGTGCGGTGCCATGGCCAGTGGGGGCCAGCGGTGCACTTCTGCTGGCCTCGGTTGTCCTCGTGGTGCTGTTGGTGATGCGGGCGCATCGGCTGCGGGTTCTCGCTGCGGCGGGATTGGTCGGCGTGCTGCTGGTTTTTGTGCCGACGAAGTTCATCGTCCCCGGTTGGCCAGCGGCCCGCTGGGCGATGGTGACGTGCGACGTCGGGCAGGGTGACGCGATCGTGCTGGCCACCGCGGATCCCGACCGGGCAGTGCTCGTCGACACTGGACCCGACCCAGGACTGGTGTCAGCGTGCCTTGACCGCCTCGGCGTGCGAAGACTCGCCCTCATTGTGATCAGTCACTTGCATGCAGACCACATCGGCGGCCTGGCCGGCGCGCTGCGCGGGCGGGCTGTCAGCGCCGTGGCGCTCGGTCCCGGACGTAACCCTCCCTGGGCATTCGCTCAAGTCCGTCGGGTTGCGGCGGCAGCTCGGGTGCCGGTATTTGCGCTGGCCGCCAGGCAACGGCTGGTTTGGAACGGTCTGATGCTCGAGGTGCTGGCGCCCCTGCGGGATACGCCGGCGGTGCCGGACCACCAGGCCGAGGTTGATGGCACTTCGGTGAACAACACTTCGGTGGTGATCATGGCGACTACCTCCGCCGGCCGGGTACTACTCACCGGGGATGTGGAACTCGACGCTCAGGCCGATCTGCTGGCGAGTACCGAGGATCTGCGGGCTGATGTGCTCAAAGTTGCGCATCACGGCTCGCGCTTCAATGCCGAGCAGTTCCTCGCCGCGGTGCGGCCGCGGGTCGCGATCATCAGCGTCGGAGCGCACAACCGGTACGGCCATCCCAGCCAGCACGTGATCGACGCCTTGACCGCGGCCGGCACTCGGGTGATGCGCACAGACCTCAACGGCGACGTCGCAGTCGCGGGTGGCAACGGCCTCCATGTGGTTGCCCGCAGAGGACAAGCGGTGGCCAGCCGGGAAACCAGGCGCGAGCTGACCCGGTGACAGCCTGTGACGTGCGATCCATGGTGCGGCAGCTCAGCGCGGGGTTCCGTCTGTGGCGTGGAAGACGTCGCCCAGCACCCCGCTGACGGGACCATGGCGTGGTGGGTTAGCGGCCTGCGGAGGGGACCCGGCAGAACCGGAGCTTGCGATATCGGCCGGGCTCGGCGGCGGCATCGGAACTGCTGCCGGCGGTTCGGGACTAGCCTGCGCTGGTGGCACAGCCGGCATCGACATGCCGGCCCAGGGGTTCGTCAGTACCGGTGCGGGAGGCATCGGAAAACCGTAGGGCGGTGGTGGTGGCCACGCCGGGGCTGCGCCTGGTGCCCACGCGGCAGCCGGGTCCGGAGCTGGCAGGCTGGCCTCCGGAAGCTGCTGAGGCGGTGCAACGATGGGCGGGTTGGCGGGCTTGGTGGTCAACTCCGGCTCGGCGCTGCTGAGCAGTAGCGGACCCCCGTGGAGCACCGTTGCCGACATGGTCACGGCCGAGCCTGCGAACAATGCTCCGAGGGTTCGCACGATTAATTTCCACGAGCCGGGCGATGCGGACAAATGGGCGACCATCGCCAGAAGCACTCTCCGTTTCACAGTCTGCAGCTGGGTCCACCAGAACCATCACGTTTTGCAGGCGAGACTGTACCGTGCGCTGTTATAGCCGGGGCGGCGAGCAGTACCCGTCGGCTCAGCTGCCCGAGCAGCGCGGACGGAGAGCCTCGCGGACGGCGCTGGTATTGGGCGCCACGGTGGCTCGTGGCCCCAGATGCTGTTCCACGGCGTCAAGCGTTTTGAGCCCGTCCCCGGTGATGAACAGCACCGTTTCGGCGTCGGGATCGAGCTGGCCATGCTCGATGAGTTTCTTCGCGCACGCCACCGTTACTCCGCCGGCGGTTTCGGCGAAGACGCCTTCGGTGCGGGCCAGTAGCCGGATACCCTCCACCACCTCGTCGTCGGTGACATCCTCAATGGCGCCGCTGGTGCGGCGAACTGCGTCCAGCGCGTAGGGACCGTCGGCCGGTGCGCCGATTGCCAGCGAGCGGGCAATGGTGTCCGGGCGGACCGGCACGACCACATCACGACCATTCTTGAACGCTGTGGACACCGGGGCACAACCGGTGGCCTGCGCTCCGAACATGCGATAGGGCGACGGCTGCACCAATCCCAGTTCGATGAGCTCGCGAAATCCCTTGTCCACCTTGGTCAATTGGGAACCGGACGCGATGGGCACCACGACCTGGTCGGGCAGTCGCCAGCCGAGCTGTTCGGCGACCTCGTAGCCCAACGTCTTGGAACCCTCGGCGTAGTAAGGCCGGACGTTGACGTTGACGAATGCCCAGTCCTCGTATTCGGCGGCCAACTCGGTAGCCAGCCGGTTGACGTCGTCGTAGGTGCCGTCCACCGCGACCAGCGCACCGTCGTAGACGGCGGTGGTGAGCACTTTGGCTCGTTCCAACGAGGACGGAATGAGCACGACCGACTCCCAGCCGGCACGGGCCGCGGCAGCCGCCACCGCGTTCGCGAGATTGCCCGTCGACGGGCAGGCCAGCACGCGGAACCCGAGCTCCCGGGCAGCGGCCAGGGCGACCGCCACCACCCGGTCTTTGAACGAGTGCGTCGGGTTGCCGGTGTCGTCCTTGACCCACACCCGGCGAAGGCCCAGCGCCTGGGCGAGCCGGTCGGCGCGGAGGAGCCGGGTCAGGCCGGGTTGAGTGTTCGGGTGGTCGTCGACGTTGGCCGGGACCGGGAGCAGTTTGCGGTAGCGCCAGATCGACGGAGGCCCCGATTCGATGTCCGAGCGAGTGATCGGTTCGAAGTCGTAGCCGACCTCCAGCGGGCCGAAGCACTCGGCACAGGCGAACTCCGCAGCTAGTGGGGTGCTGAACCCACACTCCCGGCACACCAGTTCACGCGCGGTTCCCAGGTTGAAGGTAGTGGTCGTCGTGGTGCTGAGCATGCCAGTCATCGCGAGGTCCTCTCCTCATCTCTCCCGCGCGGCGGGTCGGAATTGGCACCGTGATCGCTAGCGGCCTCGCGGTAGCAGATGTGCGCGTTGGCTGGCGTCGGTTGCCGGGGCTTCGTCGGGCCGATCCCTCTGCCCCTCTGGATGAGCTGTATTCGGTTGTGGTCCTTACCGTACGTCAGTCGGTACCGACCGCCCAGCGGAGTCCACCATGCGGGAGCTGGGGCGGCGCGACGCACGATGCGAGGATGGTCGGCGTGACTCCTCCGGTGGCCGGGCCCGCGCCACTGCATCTGGTCCTCGGCGAGGAAGAACTGCTGGCCGAACGGGCCGTACAGGTGGTGGTGGATGCGGCGCGACAGGCCGATCCGCAGACTGAGGTGCGCCGGATGCGAGCCACCGATCTGGTCCCGGGTGAGCTTGAGGAGCTGGTCAGCCCGTCGCTGTTCGCGCAAAGCCGGGTAGTGGTCATGGCTGGCGCCCACGAAGCAGCCAAAGACGTTGCTGATGCAGTGCTGGATCACGCACGCCATCTCACCCAGGCAGCAGATGGCATCGTGCTTGTTGTCGTGCACGCAGGCGGTGGGCGGGGTAAGGCCCTGGTCGACGGATTGCGTGCGGCTGGTGCCGCGGTGACTGAGTGCCCGCGGATCGCCCGCTTCGAAGACCGGGCCGGCTTTGTCCGCGACGAGGTGTACCGGGCGGGGGGAAGAATCAGCGCGGGCGCGGTCACCGCTCTGCTTGACGCGGTTGGTTCCGATCTGCGTGAACTCGCGTGCGCCGCGGCCCAGCTGAGCACCGACAGCGGCGGCGTGGTCGATGAGGCCGCGGTGCGCCGCTACCACCGGGGCCGCGCCGAAGTCACCGGCTTCTCGGTTGCTGAAAGGGCGATGACCGGAGATCGCGCCGGTGCTCTGGAGATGTTGCGCTGGGCGCTGCAGCTGGGAGTGCCGCACGTTCTGGTTGCTGACGCGCTGGCCGACGCAGTGCGCACGGTTGCCCGGGTGAGCGCATCAGGCCGGGCTGACCCGTACCGGCTGGCCAGCACGCTGGGCATGCCACCGTGGAAGGTGAAAAAGGCGATGGCCCAAGCTCGCGGCTGGGAACCTGACGGGCTGGCGAAGGCGATCCAGCTGGTAGCGGCGGTGAACGCAGACGTCAAGGGTGGCGCCGCGGATGCGGAGTACGCACTGGAACGCACGGTGCTAGCGCTGTGCGCCGCCCGCCGCCGCTGAGCGGCGAATCAGACCACAGCCGCTGAGCGGCGAATCAGACCACAGCCGCTGAGCGGCGAATCAGACCACAGCCGCTGAGCGGCGAATCAGACCACAGC
>DATFDO010000213.1:0-17022 GCA_035252045.1 Pseudonocardiaceae bacterium | reverse complement strand
CTGATGTCCTCGCCCGGGAACGCCTGCTGGTGTAGATCGGTGGCCATGTCGCCCGGGTCGAAGGCATAGACCCGCAACGTTGGATGCTCGACCGCGAGCACCGCGGTGAGCTGGTCCAGCGCGGCCTTGGCCGAGCCGTAGCCGCCCCATCCCGGGTAAGGCTGTACCGCGGCGTCGGACGAGATGTTGATCACCCGTCCACCACGGCGGGCCAGCTGCGGCACTAGCACCTGGAACAACGCCAGCGGGGCCAGCGTGTTCACCGCATAGACCTCTTCGAGCACCGCGAGGGGGTAGTCAGCGAGGTGGGGCTGCGGGCTGGGGCCCAGCACGCTGGCGTTGTTCACCAGCAGGTCCAGGCCTCCCATCTCAGCCGCCGCAGCAGCCAGCCGCCGGCGGTGGTGAGGATCGCGCACATCCCCGGGTACCACTGTCATCGCCAGCGGGGTTTCGAGCTGTGCGATCATCTCGGTGAACCGCACGGGGTCCCGGGCATCGATCACCACATGCCAGCCATGGCGCACGAGGCTGAGGGTGAATGCCCGACCCAGCCCGCGGCTCCCGCCGGTCACCACCGCGACCGGCCGCGAATGCACTTCATTCTGCTGCATCACGCCCGCGAGCATGTAACTTGAACCCTACTTCAAGTCAAGACAGTGGCGGAGACGCGATGGACCGCACTGACCTGCTCCCGATCGGCGAGATCGCCCGCCGCGCCGGGCTGGCGACCTCGGCACTGCGGTACTACGAGCGGCAGGGACTGATCAGCGCCGTGCGCACCTCGGGTGGCCAGCGGCGCTACCCGCGCACCATGCTGCGCCGGCTGGCTTTCATCCGCGCTGCACAAAGTGTCGGGCTTTCGCTAGGCGAGATTCGGACCGCGCTGGATACCCTGCCGGCACAGCGAACACCGACCACTGCGGACTGGGCACGACTGTCTGGCTCCTGGCGTAGCCGGCTCGACGAGCAGATCGCCGGACTGGTTGCGCTGCGAGACGGGCTGACCTCGTGCATCGGCTGCGGTTGCCTGTCGCTGAGCCGGTGCAAGCTGTCCAACCCCAACGACACCGCCGCCCGCTATGGCGCCGGCGCCCGTTACCTGCCGCCGGGCCTGCGCCGGCCGCTCGACACGACCACATCTGTTAGCTCATAGCTTCTGTCAGCGACTCACGTTCTCATCGCCGGAGCGGAAGTGACGGGCCTGACCCTTGCCTGCGATCTGCTGGCGCGGTGCGACTGCCCGCGATGATCCTGGGTGGGGTGCCGCGGGCCCTCGATGACTGGCTGTGCAGCGCCTTGGGCCGCATCGCCGACGATCAAGCGATGATGATGGCGGATGGCGGCGGTCCACGAGAACGCAAAAAAAGCCGTTCACCGAGTCTCTGACCGCCCGCGCGAGCGCATCCAGCAAACGACCCTCGAGATGCACGTCCAAGCGGTAGCAACGCTGGCTGCGCTGACGGTCGCGCTCAGCGCGTGGTGCAATCGGACGGCGCCGAGCAGCTGCGTGTCTCAGTCGATCGTGCTCTTTGAGCCCTGCGTCCCAGCCCAAAAACCGGTCCCTGAACCAACAGGACAGTCGGGAAGCCTACTTTTTCTTTGTCCGGGTGGCGCCGCCACGACCACGCAGCGTCACACCGGATTCTGAAAGCACTCGGTGGACGAAGCCGTATGATCGCCCAGTCGATTCAGCAAGCGCTCGGATGCTGGCTCCCTTCTCGTACTTCTTCTTCAGCTCCGATGCGAGCTTGTCCCGAGCCACACCGGTGATCCGGCTGCCTTTTTTCAGGTCGGCCACCTCGAAACGCCTTTCTTCCGTCGGCGGAAGAGCCGGTCAGGCCCTTGCGGCAATGATCGACCAGGTTAGCGATCTCCGCTAGACGATCTCCGGGTGGATCTGTGAGCGGTATCCCTAGCGGGCCCAGATGCGCGATATAGCGGCAAAAGTGACGAAGTGGCGCGGCTTCAAGCAGTCTGCGTACGCTGCGTAATCAGAAGGTAACCCATCAAGCCAGTTGAACCAGATCGAGGTAATCCTCGCTCCAGTGATCTTCGGTGCCCTCCGGTAAGACGATTACCCGCTCGGGACCCAGCGCCTGCACCGCACCAGGGTCGTGAGTTACCAGGACCACCGCACCGGAAAAGTGCCGCAGCGCGTCGAGCACCCGCTCCCGGGACACCGGATCCAGGTTGTTGGTCGGCTCGTCGAGCAGCAGCACGTTGGCCGCCGACGACACCAGCACCGCCAGTGCAAGCCGGGTCTTCTCGCCACCGGACAGCGTGCTGGCCGGCTGGTCGAGTTGTTCTCCGCGGAACAGGAAGGCACCCAGCAGGGTGCGCAGCTGCTGTTCGGCAGCGTCCGGTGCGGCGTGGCGCAGGTTCTCCCACACCGTGGCATCGAGATCCAGCGTGTCGTGTTCCTGGGCGAAGTAGCCCACTCGCAGGCCATGCCCGGGCTCCACCCGGCCCGCATCGGGTGTCTCCATGCCGCCGAGTAACCGCAGCAGGGTGGTCTTCCCGGCACCGTTGAGGCCGAGGATCACTACCCGGGTGCCGCGGTCAACGGCGAGATCCACGCCGTTGAATACCTCTAGCGAGCCATAGGACTTAGCCAGCCCGCTGGCGGTCAGCGGGGTCCGGCCGCAGGCAGCGGGCTGTGGGAACCGGATCTTGGCGACTTTCTCGGCTCGTTGCTCGGTTTCGGCCCCCGCCAGCAACCGCGCGGCCCGGCGTTGCATGTTCTGCGCGGCGACGGCTTTGGTGGCCTTGGCACGCATCCGGTCGGCCTGCGCCATCAGGACGGTGGCCTTCTTCTCGGCATTGGCCCGTTCCCGGCGCCGCCGGCGCTCATCGGCCGCCCGGGCGTCCAGGTAGCGTTGCCAACCGAGGTTATAGATGTCGACCTCGGCGCGGATCGCATCGAGAAACCAGACCTTGTTCACCACCGCAGCGAGCAGGTCGGTGTCGTGGCTGATCACCACGAGGCCGCCGTCGTGGGCGGTGAGGAAATCTCGCAACCAGGTGATCGAGTCGGCGTCGAGGTGGTTGGTCGGTTCGTCGAGAAGCAGGGTGGTGTTCGAGCGGCCACCCGAACCATCAGAAGCGCCGAACAGGATTCGTGCCAGCTCGACCCGGCGTCGCTGCCCGCCGGACAGCGTGCTCAACGGCTGAGACAGCACCCGGCCGGGCAGGCCGAGGCTGGCGCAGATCCGTGCTGCCTCCCCCTCCGCGGCGTAGCCGCCCAGCGCCGAGAACCGGTCCTCCAGCTGGCTGTACCGGCGCACGGCACGGTTCTGCTCGTCGCGGCCGACCAGCTCGGCCATCTCCGACTGGGACTTCTCCATCTCCTGCAGCAGTTGGTCGAGCCCGCGGGCGGAGAGCACCCGATCCCTCGCCGAGATCGTCAGGTCACCGTCTCGGGGATCCTGCGGGAGGTAGCCCAGCTCCCCGCCGCGCCGGACCTGACCCGCATAGGGCGCGGACTGGCCGGCCAGTACTCGCAGCGTGCTGGTCTTGCCGGCGCCGTTGCGGCCGACCAGCCCGATCCGGTCACCCGGCTGTACCCGCAGCGAGGCGCCGGACAGCAGGGTTCGCGACCCCGCGCGTAGTTCGAGATCGGTTGCTGTGATCACGTGAGGTGACTCCAAAAGTGGTCGCCGGCAGGGGGTGGTTCCCCACGCGCCGCGGCGTACGGGCCCAGCAGCGCATCAGCTCGTTGCGACCACGGATATCATCCTACCTACCGACCGCACCCGAATTATCTTGCCGCTGGCAGAGCTGGACCTCGACACAGCGGGCCCGCCGGGCCGCCTCATCGAGGACTGCGCGGCGCGGCTGGGCGACGGCGAGTACCCGCGGCTCGGCGCGTTCCAGTAGGCCGGCCAACCGCACGTCGGCGGCCACGGTGCGTAACGCCGCGGTATCTCCGCCGAGGACGACGGCGTCCAGTTCGCCGGCGCGGGGTAGCAGTAACCGCGCCGCGGCGTCCGCTGCGGCGTGCAGCGCCATCCGTGCCTGACCGTCCCGCCGCCGGGCGAACCGTTGCTGGGACTGCCCACCCGCCGCGCAACGCCCGTGTACCAGGCGGCTGCCGGTGCTGGAGTGCAGCACCACCCCAGCCCGAACGATGCCCACGCTGTACCCGCCCAGGCGTACCAGCACCAATCCGATCGTGCGCACCGCCAGGACGTGGTCGAGCAGCTCATCCACGGCTAGGCCAGCCCGTTGCTCAGCTGACACCGCCAACGGTCCGAATGGCACCGGGATGGACACCATCCACCCGTCACCGGCGGCCAGGTCCACTCGCCACGGCTCGATCGTGGTGGCCAGCGCACCGCCGTGATCGGCCACGAAGCGCTCCAGGAAGCCGGCCAGCCGCTCCGGCTCCACCTCGACCGCCCGCCCTCCGCCAGCGAGTTCCCGGATGCGGCTCATGAGCCGCAGGTTACGCCCGCGTAGCGTGCACCTGTGATCGATGTGCTGGTGGCCGGAGGCGGTCCGGCAGGGTGGGCGGTAGCGGCGGCGTGTGCACGCCTCGGTCTGGTCACCGAGTTGGTAGACCTTGCGCCGGACCGGCCGTGGCGGGCTACCTATGGCTCGTGGCGAGCGGAGCTGCCCGCCGATGTCGGCCCCGCGGTGGCGGCGGCCGGCCACGGCGAGGCGATCGGCACCACCACGCACCAGTTGGGCTGGGAATATGTGGTGCTGAACAACACCGCGCTGCGCGACCGGTTCGCCACCGCACCGGTCACCGTGGTGAAGGGACGGGTGCGGGATGCCCGGCAAGACCCGGAGGGGGTCACTGTCGAGGTTGACGGCGAGCAACGGCGGGCGGCCGTTGTCCTGGACGCCACCGGTGCGCCACGCGCGGTGCTCGGGGCTGCTGCCCGCGGCGCATCCGCCGATCAGACCGCGGTGGGAGTGCTGGTCGAGGCCGGCGCCGTGCAGCGGTTGGTGACCCCGGGCAACGCACTGTTCATGGATTGGCGGCCACACCACGGCGAGACCGGATGGCCGACCTTTCTCTATGCAGTGCCGGTGACTGCGGATCAGGTACTGCTCGAGGAAACCTCCTTGGCCCGCCGCCCGGGGCTCGGGCTGGCGACGCTACGGCGCCGGCTGCACGCCCGGCTGGCATACCACGGCATCCCGGTGCCGCCCGGCGGCGAGGAGCGGGTGCGAATCCCGGTGGACCGACCACTTCCAAGCTCCGGCGATCGGCATGGACCAGTGGTGCCATTTGGGGCGGCGAGCCCGCTGGTGCATCCCGCTACTGGCTACAGCGTCGCCACCGCATTGCAGCTGGCTCCCCGGGTGGCTGCTGCCGTGCGGGATGCGCTACAGGCCGGCGGCTCGGCAGCGGCGGGTGCCGCGGCCTGGCGCACGGTGTGGAGCCCGGCCGCGCTGGCGGTGCACGCGCTGCGCCGCCGCAGTCTGGAGTCCCTGCTGCGGTTCCCACCGGGGCTGGTGCCGAAGTTCTTCGATGTGTTCTTCGCACTTCCCCAGCGGCATCGCTGGACCTATCTCACCGGCCGCGAGGACGTCCAAGGCAGCGCCGCCGCGATGGCCGCGCTGTTCGCGGCCTCTCCGTGGTGGCTGCGCCGGCGACTGGTCGTCGGTGCCCTCGATCCACGTCCGAGCTCGGCCCACGGCGACGAGACGACCACGGGCTGACTTGTCGAACCTCATTGGGTTACGCCATCTAGGTGTCGCCCGATAGCGACTACCTAATTACCGTTGCTGGTGCCGGTAAGTTGCGACAACGTTGATCTAGTCATTCTCGACGGACAACTCCCCGCCGGCCCGCCGATTGCCCAGGTGGGCGGCCCCAGTGGATATCGCATCTATCTTGCATTTACCTCTCTTGGGCAGTTATCGTCACGCTCAAGGTTGAAAAGAGGTGTCACAGCGTGACCTGGCGAAGAGGGAGCTCATGAACGCCTCAAGCCCGGCGGTCGCCGATTCCGGATTCGTCCGCTTCCGTGCCACCCTCAACAAGGGCGATCGGACCTCCATCCGCAGCATGTACGCGTTCATCGTTTTCCTGCATCTGATCGGGTTCGGAGTACTGCTCGCGTTCGTCGTCCCGCGGGGCTACAACCTCGGCGCCACGGGAATCTACGGCGTCGGCGTCGGCATCCTGGCCTACACCTTCGGCCTCCGGCATGCTTTCGACGCAGACCACATCGCGGCTGTCGACAACACAACCCGCAAGCTCATGGCCGACAACGCCGAGACGGGCAACCCTCGCAAGCCGCTGTCGGTGGGCTTCTGGTTCTCGCTGGGGCACTCCACGATCGTTTTCCTGCTGACTTTCCTGCTCTCAGTAGGGGTGAAAGCCCTCGCGGGACAGGTCGAGGACGAGTCCTCCGAGCTGCACTCGGTCACCGGTGTCATCGGTGCGTCGGTGTCCGGGGTGTTCCTGTGGATCCTGGGCATCCTCAATCTGGTTGTCCTTGTCGGGATCATCCGGGTCTTCCGCCAGATGCGTACCGGCACCTACAACGAGCAGGAACTGGAAGACCAGCTCAACAAGCGCGGCTTCATGAACCGGATTCTGGGCGGCCTGACCAAGTCGGTCCGCAAGCCCTGGCACATATACCCGGTCGGCGTCCTGTTCGGGCTCGGCTTCGACACCGCCACCGAGGTGGGCCTGCTGGTGCTGGCCGGCGGCGCTGCAGCGTTCAGCCTGCCCTTCTACGCGATCTTGATCTTGCCGGTTCTGTTCGCTGCCGGGATGTGCCTGATGGACACCACCGACGGCGTGTTCATGAACGCCGCGTACGGCTGGGCCTTCGCCAAGCCGGTCCGCAAGGTCTTCTACAACATCACCATCACCGCCCTGTCGGTGGCCGTCGCGTTGATCATCGGCACCATCGAACTGATCGGGGTGCTCGACGACCAGGCCGGCATCAGCTCAGGGCCGCTCGCGTGGATCGGGTCGATCCCGCTGGATTACGCCGGCTACGGCATCGTCGCTCTGTTCGTCGCCGCCTGGCTCGTCGCGTTGGCCGTCTGGCGGTTCGGGCGGATCGAAGAGAAGTGGTCGGCGCAGCTGGCGCCGAGCCCGACTAGCGCCAAGTAGCCCGGGGCGACCACAACGCGGTTCACGCGGTGGCCTGCCTGGCGGGCTCGGCTAGCCCTGGCGGCAGATAGCCGTGCACGCTGTGTGCGCAGACCCGGATAAACATCCGCTATGACAGCCGAGCTGCCGCTGGTGCTCGCGCTGGATCTGACCGGCACCTTCGTGTTCGCGCTCAACTACACGCCCGGGAAAGCCTGCATTTCGGAGATCTCGCGCTGTTGGGTGTCAATGATGCGCTGGGCGAGCTGGCGGGCATCGGTATTCTGCCCGCCACTCAGCTCTGATCTGGCCAGCGTGATCGCCCCCTTGTGATGGGCGATCATCATCCGCAGGAACATCTGATCGAACTTGTCACCCGGCACCATCTTCAGTTGGCGCATCTGGTCACTGGTCATCATGCCGGGCATGGCACCGGTGGCGTCATGATCCATACCTGCCATCGGACCATTGGTGGACGGCACCGAAGCATTCCAGGCATGTAACCATGAACTCAGCTGATCTATCTCGGGTTGCTGATTGGCCTGGATACCGGCGGCGAGGTTTTTGACCTCGGGTGATCTGGCGCGCAGGACCGCCATCTTCGACATGGCGATCGCCTGGGCATGGTGTTCGATCATGTCCTGGGCGAACGTGATATCGGCTTGATTGTGTGCCGGCCCGGCCGACGGTGCGCTCGCCGAGCTGCCGGGAGGCGCCGAAGCTTCAGTGCTACAGGCGGCGAGGCCCGTGCCCAGGCCAAGAGTCACGGCCGCAGCCGCGACGAGGGAGGTAACCGGGTGGGTAGTCATCGGAGGTGGGCGTCACGGATGCGGAATGCTGATGTTCACCTCGACCTCGGGCTTGATCTTGAGCGCCCCGAGCATCGCGGAGAACGGCTTGATCCCGAACTTGCGCTGGTCCAGGACGACTTTGGCGTTCCACCGCTTACCGTCGTCATGCGCATCGAGCGAGATCGGGTTTGTCACGCCGTGCAAGGTGAGATCACCTTCGACGCGCGCCCGGGCGCCGTCGCGCGCCACCTTGACCGAGCGAAACTGGATCTTCGGGTACTTGCGCGGCTCGAGCGTCTTCTGGGCGTTTTTCTCGATGTCCCTGCGGTTGGAATCGGAGATGTCGTTGACTACCCGCAACGAGCTCGGGTCGAAGTCGGCGGTGACCCCGTCATCCTGGCCCACGTCCAGGGACAGATTCGTCACCCGCAGGGTCGCATCGTGACCGAAGGAGGACGCCATTCCCTCGACAAAGACATTGACCCGGCAGTCCACAGCGGAGGCATCGAAAGTCGGCACGCGGTGAGCGTAGCTGGGCGGCACACGAACAGTGATAGTGACCGGTGCGGTTCACTCGATGAGATTGGCTAGCTCACCCGCCGAGGGCTCGATCGCCTCGGCGAGCCGCTGTACGTCAGGCAGCGCGTCTCGATCAGCGTGCAGAGCGACGTAGGCGCGGCTTTGATGCCACGACAAACCGATCACCAGCGCCTGGCCTGCCGGCAGTGGTGCCATCGGGAAAACCTCCGCCAGCTCGGCGCCGCCGAGCGTGAACGGGATGCTCGGCACCGGGATGCTGGTCACCATGAGGTCGAACAGCAGTGCGGCGCCCTGACCGGCTACCGGCGCCGCTACCCGGTGCACCGCGGCCGGCAGCCGGTCGGCCAGTAGCAATACTGCGCCGGGGCCGCGGCTGGCGCCGGCGGCACGGTTGCATTCCATCGTCCGCCGGACGGTGAGTAGCCGCTCACCAGCATCGCGCTCGCCGACCGGCAGGTTGCACAGGTATCCGGACAACCGGTTGCCGCCGGCCTGCCGTCTCGTTCTGGCCCGCCGGCTGACCGGGACGAACGCCCGAAGAACCAGCCCGTCAACCTGATCGCCTCGGGTCAACAGCCAGCGGCGTAACGCCCCGGTCACCACCGACAGCAGGACATCGTGGACAGTGCCGCCGCACGCTCGACGGATCCGGCGGATCTGCTCGAGGTCGAGCGACGCCACCTTCAACGCGCGGTGCCTGGAAGACGCAATCACCAAGGGCGAGCCCGGAGCGGGCAGCCGGGCGCTGCGCAGCACCGACGCGGCGATGGTGCCCACCTCAGTCACCTGCTCCACCACGCCGTCCATCACGTCGCGCACGTCACCGGACACCTGCCACAACCGCGCGAGCACACCCGGCTGCGCAGCAGGTGAGATGCCGTTGCCCAGGTGCTCGCCACGGTGGGTACTACCGGCTCGGCGGACAAACCCATCCAGCACCTGGGCCCCGATTTCCAGCGCGTTGAGCCCATCGCCGAATGCGTGGTGCATTTTGAACAGCACCGCGAAGCGATCCCACCCGCTGCCCGCGATGACGTGGAACTCCCACAATGGGCGGCTGCGACTCAGCGGGAGAACCATCAGCTCGGCGGCCAACCCGGCAGCACCATCGAGGCCGGCGTGACCGTCGAAACGGTGCACCCGGATGTGGTCTTTGGCGCAGAATCCGGGTTCATCAACCCACGTCGGTGCGGCCAGCGGGATCCAGGATGGCTCGACCCGCCGGCGCAGTACCGGTAGCCGCTGGGCTCGCTGCGCCAGCAACCCGGACACCCGGCCGGGATCGCCGAGATCGGCCGGGCGGAATGTCGCCAGCGCGCCGAGGTTCATCGGCGTCACGTCCCGGTCCAGGCACAGAAAGGCCGTGTCCAGTCCGGTAAGCCGCACCAGTGCAGCTTCGCACAACTGATCGGTACGGCGCGTGAACGGCAAGAGCTGAGCTGGGGCATGATCGGTGCTCATGCAGGTGCTAGTCGATGCGGACAATCTCGACGTGCCCAGGCTGCGGTTGCTTGCCGCGGCGCTGGAGGCAGCCGCGTCTGCTGACGTCGTGGTGGCTGGCGCGCCTGCCGCACTGGACGCCATCGACTGGCCTGCGCACGCCCGGGTTCTGCCGGCAGCCGGCTGGCAAGGCGCTGACCTCCTGCTGGCCCAGGCCTACCGCGCCGAGGACCGGCCCCTGCTGCTGGCCACCGGCGACGGCGACTTCGCGCAACTCGTGCGACGCCACCCGGGCCCGGTCCTGCTGGTCGGCAGCAGCTCGAACCGCTCGCGCGCCCTCGCCGCACCCCACATCACCCCCACCGACCCCGCTCTAGACGGCGGCGCACAGCTGCGTGCCTGGATCGCGACGCGATCAGAGCGCGTGGAAAGGAGAACCGTGTCAACGTTGTTCAGCCGCATCATTGCCGGCGAGATTCCGGGGCGGTTCGTCTGGCACGACGACCGGTGCGTGGGGTTTCTCACCATCGCGCCGCTGCGGCCTGGACATGCCCTGGTGGTGCCCCGGCAGGAGGTCGACGAATGGACCGATGCTGACGATGAGCTACTGGCCCATTTGGTCACAGTGGCAAGGCAGATCGGCGCTGCGCAGAAGATCGCCTTCGGCGCGCCCCGCGCCGGGCTGGTGATCGCCGGCTTCGAGGTCCCCCACCTGCACCTGCACGCGTTCCCGGCCTGGGACATCAACGACTTCGACTTCGGCAATGCCGATCGTGATCCGGATCCTGCTGAGCTCGACGCCGCTGCGGATACCTTGCGCCGGGCGCTGCGGGATGCCGGGCACGGCGATCACGTACCCAGCTGACGATCCTGGCCGGGAAGGTGGACCTGTCTCACCGTGACAGCGCGGTGAACTCGACGGTCCGCAGCTGGCCGTGATGCTGGAATTCCAAGAACATCCGGTAGTACCCGACTGTCGGCACTTCGATGTCGAAGTCGGTGGCGGTGTCCTGGCGGGGACCCTCGACAGGCCGCACATTCAGGTAAGCCAGGTCACCCTCGCGGAATATGACCAGCCGCGCACCGCCCCCGAGAATCGGATCGAGGTCCGTGACCGGGAGATTGTCGCGCATCACGTGCATCCATATGCGGGATACCGTGCCGGCGATCAGATTCCCGGTCCAGACCACCGTGTACCCGTCGACGTCAGCGACCGTCGACTCTTTCGATATGGGTCCGGGCTCGAAGAAGCCGGGTGCCTCGAGATCTACTCCGAGGATCACCGGTGTCTTGGCGGTACCGGGCAGGAACTCGGCGAACGCGCGGTAGCTACCGGGTTCCTCGAGGTCCAGCGGCACGGTCCAGGTGCCATCGCGATCCATGACAGGGTATAGGTGCTGGTAGCCGCTCATATCGCGGCGCACGACGATGAGCGTCATCTGGCGATCGCCACGCCGGGCGAAGTCCGTCACCGGCTGACCACTACTCGAGAAGATGGTGAATCGGAAATTCTCGTATTCCCCGGCGATGAATCGGGTGATTCGGGGACGCAGCACGTAACCCTGGCTGGCGACAGCGAGTCCACCAGGGCCCTTGGCGTGATTTTCCTCGCCGAGGCCCCGCCCGTCGTGGTCGTGCCGAGCGGGCGCGGTACGACCGACAACCGATTCGCCGAAATTGATCCCGAAAGCGAAGAGCGTCACCAAACCGGCGAGCAACGCGAGCACCGGGATCGGAGCTCGCATCCGTTCGGCCTGCAATCTGCCGATGTGCACCTTAGCTAGCCTGAGATCGCGCGAGGTGGGGCCTCAATCGGCGATCTCATAGCCGGCCTCGGCGATCGCAGCGCGGACCGCGGCGCTGTCCAGCGGTCCATCGCTGGTGATCCGTACCCGCCCGGAGGTCAGATCGACCTGAACGTCGGTGACCCCCTCGATCGCCCCGACCTCCTCCGTCACCGCCGAAACACAGTGGTGGCAGACCATCCCCGTGACGGTGTACTCGCTGACCGTGGCGGTGTCCCCCATTACTGATGACCTCCTCGGGTCGGTGTGCGTCAGACTTGCGTACCGGGTCACGAGCGAACAAGGCGCGCGATTGCCTCGGCTGCTTCCTTGACCTTGACTCCGGCATCGGTGCCATCGGCTGCCGCGTCGACAACGCAGGTGGCCATATGTTCTTCGAGCAGAGCCAGCGCGAAGGATTGCAGGGCCTTGGTGGCGGCTGAAACTTGGGTCAGCACATCGATGCAGTACTGGTCCTGCTCCACCATGCGCTGCAGCCCACGGATCTGCCCCTCGATGCGCCGTAGCCGGTTGAGATACGCGTCCCGGTTGTTGGTGTAGCTGGCCACCGAAATGTCCTCTCGTCCACCCCATCGTTCTCTGCGTGATACCCCTCTGAGGTACCTCAAATACCCCCGGCTGGTATCTTACCGCGAGCTTGTCGCTCGCTGCGTTACCTCGCCACCGGTCAGGTCGGGACCAGCACCACCCACACCGGGCCAGGCGCGAAGGTCAAGGCCGAACCGTCAGGCAGGGTATAACTGGTGACCGCGTCGGGAGAGGGACGCGACCACCTTCCGGAAAATGCCTGCCCATCGCGCAGCACGACCGCATCACCGGAACCGACCGTCGCCGCGAACGGCGATGGTGACCCCGCCGCGTCGCGGACGCCGGCATCGCGCACCGCAACCCGCTGCAGCACGACGGTGGCCGCGCTGGGCCGCGGGCCGGAGGCCGAGGTGAGCGGTGAGCCGTCCATGAAGATCACCCACCTGCCGTCAGCAGCTACCCATTCGACTCCGATGGTGGTCGCCGGGTAGCTGACATCAGTCTGCTGGACCGGGCGGCCGCCGGGCGGCGTGGGTCCGAAGCGGAATCCGATGTCGCGTGGTGGCGCGCCGCCCTGGCGCAGCAGGTTGGCATCGCCATAGAGATTGTGCGGCATCTGCCGTCTGCTGTCCCGGCGATAGTCGCCGGGCCTCGTCAGCGCAGAGACGTCGAGCACCGGCGCGCGTGCCACCAGGGCTCCGACCGAGGGCGCCGCCCCGGAAAACGCCAGCGCAGGCCGGCCGAAGTTGGCCAACAACTCCACGTCGGACTCCCGCGTGCTGCGAACTGGCCCCACCACCGGCGGAACTTGAGACTGGTACACCGCAAGCAGCCGGCTCAGCCCACCCTCGACTGGCTCCACGTACACCACGTCGGCCTGTTCGAGCCCTCGTTGCGGTCGAGCCACCGCAGCATTGTCGATCTTGACTCCGAGTACTGGAGCGCTGAGGTCGGTGGGCAACCCGGTGAACGGCGAGACCGGCAGCGGGGGTGGCGTATCGGGCACTGCGGCGGGTGATGGGCTCGACACCGGGTCGGGCCCGGCGGGAGCGGCTGCCAGCGCACGGGATGCATTCGGGCTGAGCGTGCCGGCGGACACCGGAAGCGCCGCTGAGGATGGCGTCAACCCAGCGCTGCTGGACGGCGACGACAGCACCGTAATCGGCAGCCCGTACACCAACAGGATCAGGGCTGCCACGCGCAGCACCCGGCCCCTTCGGCCCATCACCGCCACCGCCTCGCCTAGCCCCGATGCAACGTTGAGTGACACTTCATACCAGCGCTGATCGTTGCAGGTGAAATCACGGCCCGCTAATCGGTCGCGCCACGGCATCGGGTAGCTACTGTCCGTACGCAATTTTGGCCGAGACGTTGATTATCGCGACCAGAGTTGTCACTGAGGGTGACAATTAACCCCTCTACGTGGCACTCCGCGCGGAGGATGACAAGGAGTCGCCTGCCGATTACCCTGAGGGAGATAGCTCAACGTCACTATCGGGGGCACCTAGTGAGTGTGAGCCAAGGGCTTGAGCGCGTCGCGTCGTGGCGCGGCCTGTTGGCTCTGCACCCATGGCGGTGGAAGCTGTGGACTGAGCGAAAGATCGTCATCGGTTACGTCCTGGCCGTGGATTTCGCAGCGGTGGTGTTAGCCGCCGTCGCGATAGCGGCAGAGCCGGTCGATTCGGGCGATCTGTACCGATTCGCGATACTGGCGGCCGGAGCGGTCGTCCATCGGGAAGCGGTTCGCCGCATCGACAACCTCCGGGAACGGGCCACCGGCCGTGGTCTGCTGACAAACCTGAGCTCTGTGTGGATCTTTGCGGCGGTGTTGTCCGTCGCGCTGCCGCTGGTGTTCGCCCTGACTGCGCTGATCTACCTGCACTCGTGGCACCGAGGCAGCGCCGCCAGGTTGTACCGCAAGTTGTTGTCCGCTGCGTCGATGATGCTCGCATCCACAGCCGCCGTAGCGCTGCTGCAACTCGTGCAGCCCACGGAGTATCCGATCATCCCGCACGGCCCTTCAGGGCTCGCTGTCCTGCTCGCTGCCGCGGCGGTGTACTGGCTGATCAATGCCGTCGTCGTAGTCGGCGCGGTGAGGTTGTCCGATCCGTTGCAACCGGCCCGTCAGGCATTAGGCGATCTGAGTGAGCAGGTCGTCGTGGCAGCCTCGCTCGGGCTGGCGGTCGCGGTGGCCATGATGTCCGCGTTCCAGCCGTGGCTGATCGTGTTTCCGATGATTGCCGTGGTCCCGCTGCACCGAGCGTTGCTCCTACCGCACTTCCAGCAGGCCGCCCGCACCGATTGCAAAACTGGCTTACTCACGGCGGGCTTCTGGCGCGAGGAAGCGGGCCGGGAACTCCAACGCGCCCGCCGGTTGGCCGAGCCGCTCGGGGTACTGATGCTGGACCTCGATCACTTCAAGTCGTTCAACGACCGGATGGGGCATCTCGTCGGTGATCAGCTGCTCCGCGCCGTGGCCGACGAGCTGCGCTCCGAAACCAGGCCTTATGACCTGGTGGGACGATTCGGCGGCGAAGAGTTCGTCATCTTGTTGCCCGGCGTCGGGACGGCGCAGGTCGAGCACATTGCAGACCGGATCCGCGAGCGAGTCAGCCGGCTGCGCGTTCTGGTGGACGGTCCGCACGACCGCCCGACGACCGTAGACGGCATCTCGGTGTCAATCGGTGCGGCGGTCCGACCTGACGACGGCGATGACATCGACCACCTGGTGCTGGCCGCCGACGGCGCCCTGCTGGCCGCCAAGGCAGCTGGCCGCGACCGCGTTTGCCTAGCTCACCACTAACCTCCTCAACCCCGGTATGGAGACATGTCGGGGTTATAGAGTCGCCTGATAGCCGGATATGGCTCATGTCGGGCTGGGTGGGAGGCGCGCGTGGTGAGCGACGGGGGGGAGCTTGCGCGGCTGGGCACGGGTGAGTTGCTAGCGCATGCCCGTGCGGTGCGCGACGCCGCTTACGGCACGCGGATGACCTATTCCCCCAAGGTGTTCCTGCCGTTGACCATGCTGTGCCGGGACCGCTGCGGCTACTGCACCTTCGCGCATGCCCCCCGCGAGCTGCCGTCGGCCTATCTGGGGCTCGACGAGGTGCTGACGATCACCGGCCAGGGCGCGCAGCTCGGGTGCCACGAGGCGCTGTTCACCCTGGGCGAGTGCCCTGAGCAGCGCTATCCGTCGGCCCGGCGATGGCTGACCGACCACGGCTACGACTCCACGATCGACTACCTGGTGGCGGCGTGCCGGGTCGTGCTCGAGCAGACAGGGCTGCTGCCGCACGCCAACGCCGGTGCATTGCGCCACGATGAGCTCGCCGCGCTACGGACCGTGACCGCCAGCCAGGGAATGATGATCGAATCGCTGCGACCGGACCTGGTCGCGCACCGCGGCGCTCCGGACAAGCACCCAGACCGGCGGCTGGCCACCCTGCATATGGCCGGTGAACTGGGCATTGCGTTCACCACCGGCATCCTGGTCGGTATCGGTGAGACCGAGACCGACCGGGTGGTGGCGCTGGAAGCCATCGCGCAGGCGCACCGCTGCTACGGACATGTGCAGGAAGTCATTGTGCAGAACTTCCGGCCCAAAGCTGGCACCGCGATGCGGCACGTCCCGCCCTGCTCCACGGAGGACCATCTGCGCGCTATCGCGCTGGCCCGGCTGGTGTTGCCGCCTGAGGTGCATGTGCAAGCGCCACCCAACCTCACCGATCACCTCGGCGACCTGGTCGCTGCCGGGATTGACGACTGGGGCGGCATTTCGCCGCTCACCGCAGACCATGTCAACCCGGAACGGCCGTGGCCCGCGCTGGAACAGCTGCGGATCGCCACCGAAACGGCGGGGCACACTCTGGCACCTCGGCTGGCCATTTACCCGGAGTACGCCCGGCAACCGCAGCGATGGCTGGACGAGGCGGTGCGTTTCGCCGTACTGGATCGCTGCGACGCCGAAGACCTCGGCCGCGACGATCCGGGCGCGGTGTTCTGCGAGACCGCGCATGACGCCGTCAATGTCGGCGATGGGGCGGAAGTAGCGCTGGCCGGGCGCCGCTCCACCGCCTGGTACGCGGGCACCGGTGTGGCACCGCCGCAGCTGCTGCCCGCCCCGCCGCGCGCCACCGGTGCGGTGCGCGAGGTGCTCAACGGGGTGCACGCCGACGAACGCCCCGGTGTCGATGAGCTGGTCACCTTGCTGGCAGCCCGCGGTCCCGAGGTCGCCGCCGTGGCCGGTCTGGCGGACGAGCTGCGCGCCGCAACCGTCGGCGACACCGTCACCTACGTGGTCAATCGCAACATCAACTACACCAACGTGTGCACGTTCCGGTGCCGGTTTTGCGGGTTCTCCAAGGGGAAGCTGTCGCTGAACCTGCGCGGCGCGCCGTACCTGCTCGAGCTTCCGGAGATCGTGGCCCGGGTACTGGAAGCGCAGCGCAAAGGGGCTACCGAGGTGTGCCTGCAGGGTGGGATCCACCCCAGTTTCGACGGTGACTATTACCTGACGGTGTGCCGGGCCATCCACGAGGCTGCGCCGGACATCCACATTCATGGGTTCACCGCGCTGGAAGTCACCGAGGGCGCTCGCCGGCTGGGCGAACCGCTGGCCTCCTACCTGACGCGGCTGCGGGAGGCGGGGCTGCGCTCGCTGCCCGGCACTGCCGCGGAAATCCTCGATGATGACGTTCGTGCAGTGCTGTGCCCGGACAAGATCACGACTGCGGAGTGGCTGGAGGCGCACCGCGTGGCGCACGGGGTGGGGCTGCGATCCAACGTCACGATGATGTTCGGCGCGATCGAGCAACCCGTGCACTGGGCCCGGCACCTGGTGCGGGCCCGCGACCTG
>DATFDO010000212.1:0-2304 GCA_035252045.1 Pseudonocardiaceae bacterium | reverse complement strand
GGGGGGGGGGGGGGTCAGGCTGGGTGTAGGGCGTGGAGGCGGTTCCAGGCGGTGGCCAGGTCGGGGGACCATGTCCAGCCGGGTGGGATCTTGAGGATTCGTCGTCTGGCGTGGGTGACCAGGCGGGCCGGGGCGGACAGGATCCGGAACCGGAGTGTCTTGGTGGAGGCTTTGGCTAGCTCGCCGGCGAGTGCGAGGTGGCGCAGCCAGGCGGTCAGCGAGGTGGCCAGGGCGGCCAGTTGCAGCCAGGCGGTGTTGCGGTCGTAGTCGATGGAGGGCAGGTTGCGGGCGCCGCAGGCCTTGAACTGCTTGATCCGGTCTTCGACGTGGGCTTGAGTGCGGTGGCGGGCGTCGAGGAACTGGAGCTGCCCGACCGGGGTGTTGGTGACGAACGCGCCGTATTCGAAGTCCGGGTGTTCGCCGAGCTTGGCTGGCTTGGTCACCGGGCGCGGGGTGCGCCGGGCGATGACGCGCATGTCGGCCGGCCAGCTTGCCAGCCGGTCGCCGCCGGGGCCGTGGCGCAGGATCCCGGTCAGGTCGGCCACCTGCGCGGTGGGGTCGGGGTCCCCGTCGGCGTGTACTGCGGCACCCCAGTCGCTGTCGCGGAGTTGCTCGATCCCACCCATGGTCCGGTCGTCGAGTGGCCAGCCGATGCTGTACTCCACCCGCCGGCCCCGCCGCCCGTGCGCGGACGCGGTGTTGCACGAGGTGAGGTAGTCGATGACGTCGTGGGAGGCGCCCGCGCCGTCGATGCTGACCAGCACGTCGGTGCGCCACGGGGCGGGGATCTGGGCGAACGAGGCCTCCAGCACCGCGAGGTGGTCGGCGGCGGTGAATGAGCCAGCGTTGCCCGGGCGCTGCATCACCGCCAGCGCGTCCCCGATGTTGGCACACCAGCTGGTCAGCGGATGGAAACCGAATCCGCCCTTGTAGTGGCCGGCTGCCTGGGCCTTGGGACTGGCGGCCTCGATCAAGGTGGCATCCAGCCGGACCACCAGCACAGGGCGCGGCCTGCCACCGGGCTCGGTGGCGGGGCGGGTCAGGTCCTGGCCGGCGACCTGGACCGCAGGCAGCTGCCCGTGCCGGGCCACAATCGCCTCCCACGCCACGACTCGCGACGCTGCGGTGGCCCGGGCCAGCCGCCGCCCGGGCAACCCGTCCTCGTCGACCCGCTCGGCCAGCTCGTCGAGCACCCGCAACATCGTGGAATCCGACGCCCCACCCCCGGGACCGAAGATCTCCTCTTGCGCGGTCATCGCCTCGATGTCGGACAGGCACGTCGCCCCGGCCGCCAACGCGCACGCCATATCCACCAGCGCCCGGCCCCGATGCCGGACCGGGACGAACCCCGCCCGCGCGAGCACCTCAGCCAAGCCAGTCGTCAGGCCCAGCCGGTCGGCCAGCAACCGCGGCAGCACCACCCCCGCCGCAGCGACCGTCCCGGTCCCACCGACCTCGACCGTGAGTCTCTGTGACCATCCCAGCGCGGGACCACCGGCCAATCGCTCGGTGCTTGTAGCCTTCACCTCGAAGGTGTCCCTTCCTGGGGTTCATGCAGATCTCAGCAATCCGCATTCTCCCAGCTCAGGGACACCTTTCCTCGTTCCGGCACCCCAACAACCCGTGATCAAAAGCTGACGTGAATACCCGAGGTCAGTGGATAACTCCGCGGGTCGCCACTCACCGCGATCGACGCGCACCTCGACCTTCTCGATACCCTTCGTCTGCGCCCACGCAACGCCCGTGATCGCAGCGTCTGGGCTGACCCGTCCGAACGCGCCGGGACTGTCGATCCGGGACATCGTCTTGATCGGGGCCCGCTGCCCCCAACCGCGCTGCAACCAGTAAGCCCGCTTTGCGTCGAACGTGGCGAGTTCCATATCGATGATCCACTTGGTGCCGGACACGAAACCGTAGAGCCCAGGGACGATCATCCGAACCGGGAAGCCGTGCTCGATCGGCAGCGGCTCGCGATTCATCGCGATTACCAGCATGGCCTGGCGGCCTGGGTCGGTCAGGACGGCGGCCGGGCTGCCACAAGTCCACCCGTCGACGCTGGTGGTGAAAACCTGATCAGCACCCCGCCGCACACCAACCTCTTTGAGGAGGTCGGCCAGCAGCACGCCAGTGAAATTGGCCGTAGAAATATAGGGGCCGCCAACCTCATTGGACACGCAAGTCATCGTCACGGGACGTTCAATCAGCTTGCGCGATTTCAGGTCTGCCCAGTTCAGCGTGAGTTCCCGGTCGACCATCCCGTGCACCCGTAGCCGCCAGTCCTCGGCGCGCAGTTGCGGCACCGTG
>DATFDO010000211.1:0-9853 GCA_035252045.1 Pseudonocardiaceae bacterium | reverse complement strand
GGACGCCTTCATCGATGTCCACCGGGGCCTGCCTAAGCTGCGGGAACCCTGGATCGCCGCCCGGGAACCGTCCACGCAGCTCGCCTGGGCCCGGTCCGGCGTCGTCACCCCCGAGATGGAGTTCATCGCCGCTCGCGAGGGTGTCGACGTCGAGCTGGTCCGCTCCGAGGTGGCCCGCGGCCGCGCGATCATCCCGGCCAACCACCGGCACCCCGAATCCGAGCCGATGATCATCGGTAAGAAGTTCCTGGTGAAGGTCAACGCCAACATCGGTAACTCGGCGGTCGCCTCCTCGATCGAGCAGGAGGTGGACAAAATGGTGTGGGCCACCCGCTGGGGCGCGGACACGATCATGGATCTGTCCACCGGCAAGCGGATCTCCGAGACCCGGGAGTGGCTGCTGCGCAACTGCCCGGTCCCGGTCGGCACCGTGCCGATCTACCAGGCGCTGGAGAAGGTCAAGGGTGATCCGGCGGCGCTGAGCTGGGAGGTCTACCGGGACACCGTCATCGAGCAATGCGAGCAAGGTGTCGACTACATGACCGTGCACGCCGGGGTGCTACTGCGGTTCGTGCCGCTGACGGTGCGCCGCGTGACCGGCATCGTCTCCCGCGGGGGATCGATCATGGCAGCGTGGTGCCTGGCGCACCACCGCGAGTCGTTCCTGTACGAGAACTTCGAGGAACTGTGCACGATCCTGCGCCGCTACGACGTCACGTTCTCCCTCGGTGACGGCCTGCGCCCGGGTTCGATCGCCGACGCCAACGACGAGGCCCAGCTCGCTGAGCTGAAAACGTTGGGGGAGCTGACCCAGATCGCCCGGCGCCACGACGTGCAGGTGATGATCGAAGGCCCCGGTCACGTGCCCATGCACAAGATCGCCGAAAACGTGCGGCTGGAGGAGGAATGGTGCGACGAGGCGCCGTTCTACACCCTGGGGCCTTTGGCGACGGATATTGCGCCGGCCTATGACCACATCACCTCGGCGATCGGCGCGGCGATGATCGCCCAAGCGGGCACCGCGATGCTGTGCTACGTCACGCCCAAGGAGCATCTGGGGCTGCCCGACCGGGATGACGTCAAGACCGGGGTGATCACCTATAAGATCGCCGCGCACAGTGCTGATCTGGCTAAAGGCCATCCAGGCGCACAAGCCTGGGATGACGCGCTGTCGACGGCGCGGTTCGAGTTCCGCTGGCGCGACCAGTTCGCGCTGGCCCTGGACCCGGACACCGCGCGGTCCTACCACGACGAGACGTTGCCCGCCGAGCCGGCGAAGACCGCGCATTTCTGCTCGATGTGCGGACCAAAGTTCTGCTCGATGCGTATCTCCGCTGACGTCCGCGCCTACGCCGAGGCCGGCATGCAGCAGAAATCGGCCGAGTTCACCGCTGCCGGCGGGCGTGTGTACGTCCCCCTCACCCCCGCTTCCCCAAATCAGGCCTCGTGACGGCGGCGCCCCCGGTCGCGTTGACGATCGCGGGTTCGGATTCGGGGGGTGGCGCGGGGCTGCAGGCTGACCTGCGCACGTTCACTACGTGTGGGGTGCACGGTTGCGTCGCGGTGACCGCGGTGACGCTGCAGAACTCGTTAGGCGTCACCGGTTTCGTCGAACTGCCGCCGGCCACGGTGGCCGATCAGATTCGGGCGGTCGCGACCGATATCGGGGTAGCGGCAACCAAGACCGGCATGCTGGCCAGCGCGGCGATCATCTCGGCAGTCACTGAGGTGTGCGACGAATTCGGCTTCGGGTCGTCAGTACCGTTGGTGGTCGACCCGGTCGCGGCGTCCATGCACGGCGACCCGCTGCTGGCCGGTGACGCGCTGACGGCGGTGCGGTCGCAGCTGTTCCCGCGCGCCACCTTGGTGACGCCGAACCTCGACGAGGTCCGGCTGCTGATCGGCCTGGACGTCCAGTCGCGGGCGCAACAGCACGAGGCCGCCCGCGCGCTGCATGCACTGGGACCACAGTGGGTGCTGGTCAAGGGCGGGCACCTGCACGGCGACCCGGAGTGCGTGGATCTGCTCTATGACGGCGGCGAGATCATCGAGTTCGCCGCGGCCCGGGTAGCCACCCCGCACACCCACGGCAGCGGCGACACCCTGGCCGCGGCGATCACGTCGGCGCTGGCCCGCGGCGACACCATCCCCGACGCAGTCGGCTACGCCAAGCACTACATCGCCCACGCACTCGCCCACGCCTACCCGCTCGGCGCCGGGGTCGGCCCGGTGTCCCCCTTCTGGCGCCTGCAACCTCCCCCCGACATTGAGCTCAACCAAGCGCGATGAGCTGTTCGTGCAAGGTCACGGTGATCCGCACACAGCCGGTCACCTGGGTCGATCATGGTGATCGGTCGCGTAGGGCTGGGCGTAGCCTGGGGGAAATAGGGAGTGGATCAAGGAACTTGGTGAGGCCCACGCCGGTGGGCATGGCATCGGTCGCAGCTGCGGGCCGGTCGGTGCGGGTCATGAACTACCTCTCGTCGTGTCCATGACTGTCAGTGCTGGCCGGGACCTGTCAGTGCAGGCCCGGTCGCTGGATCGAGCACGGAGCGGGGGCGCAGATACAGCCTCAGCCGACTTCTGGCGAAGCGGGTGGCTACCTAGCGTCTCAGCGAGCGGTTCCCCCGGATAGCTGCTAGTACTAAGCGGTGCAGGTTCTGCACTCCGGGCACACTCGGCGATTCACCGGCCGCTACCGCGCGGCCGTACTGGCCGCGATCGCATCCGCCATGCTCGTCACAGCGGGCGCGGGCAGTCCTCACCCAGCGGTGGTGCCCCCGACTGCCGCATCCGCAGCCAAAGGGGTGGCCGCCATAACGGTGGAGATCAAGAACTTCAGCTATGCGCCGAGGTACTTCACGGTCCCGCCGGGCGCGACCGTGGCGGTGCGCAACGACGACCAGGCGGTCCACACGATCACAGCGGACAACAGCGCGTTCAACACCGGCAACGTGGCGCAAGGCGTGCCGACCACCTTCCAAGCACCCACGCAGCCAGGTAGGTACCCGTTCCACTGCTTCCATCACCCGTACATGACGGGCATCCTCACGGTCTCCTGACTGCCTATCCGTCGGGCGCAGGCACCGTGATGGCAGCGGGCACAGGCCGGCCGAAGAGCAGGGCGACGACGTCACTGACGGCGTGCACGCCGGCAGCCAAGGTGCCCTTCGGATCGACCTGGTACATCACGGCGATCAGGTAACGCTCGTCGGGACCGGCGAAGCCGATCGTGTTCGTCACCCAGTGCTTGCCGTAGGGATCGGTTTCGTACGACCAGCCGTCCTTGTTTCCGGGCCGCTGTGCGGACCCGGCTGCCCATACTCCCCACTGCTGGTTGGGCGCGACCGAGCGCATCGCAGCCACCAGATAGCCCCGGTCAGTCGGGTCGAGCTGGGTAAAAACGTAGTTCAGCAGGGCAGCCAGGTCGTCGGAGGTGCATTTGACGAAGCCCCAATAGGTCTTGGCAGTGAATCCGGGCACGAAATGCAGTCCCGTCATGCCGTACTGATTACGGAACCGGGCCAGCATCTGCTCGCCGCCGAATCTGGTCCACAACCGATCCGACGCCGCATTGTCCGACGAATTGAGCATGGCGGCCATGTCCCGCCGGTCCGCCGCAGTCAGCGTGATCTGGTGGGCCCGTTGCCGGCGCAGCAGGTCGGTGGCAATCGCAAGCTTGATCGTCGAGGCCGTCCAGCCCTCATGCTGCGCCGGCCCGACCCGCCACGCCTTGCCGGTCTGCCGGTCGGTGAACACCACACTGAGGTAGCCCTGGCCCTGGACATTGCGGCTGATGTAGCCAGCCGCAGCGTCGAACCGCTGCTGCTGGGTACAACTCCACCCTGAGGCGGCACGGCACTCGGCCGGTGCCGGTTCCGTTGCCGGCGCGGGCACGGGTGCGGGCGGCGCCAGATACTCCGTCGACGGCGGTGCCACCTCATTACGGCTGGTCGGACTTCCAATGGCCGACTGGGCCAGCGCCATCGGCACCGCGGGCTGGACTCCGGCCCGCGCGCAGCCGGCAACGCCCAGCACCGCGCACGCAAGCACGGGCGCAACGGCGAATCGCATAGTTGTGATGGCGGGACGTTACCCGGTCACTGCAAGGCCGCGAAGCCGGCTACGGCGAGCAGTGCTGCGCCGCTGCAAGAGCGCGAGACAGCCCCAGCAGCAGCGCATACCACAGCGCCGCGGTGCCGATGGTGGTCGCGCCAAGCAGCAACATTGGGCCGCGAGGGCCCCGCCGGGAGTAAGAAAACTGCGGCATCAGGCCCAGGAAGTCACTGCCAGACCCACCTCGTCTGTCACTGCGGTCACGCTGGCTGGGCATGAGGGCACGACACACCGGGCGAAGGCGTGCGACACGCGGGGAAGGAGGGGCGGCTTACCGGACGATGTAGTTCAACAGCGCCGTCAGCAAGATCGAGGCGAGCACGGAGAACAGGATCATCAGCAGGCATCCGGTGGCACCACCGACGGGACGGATGTTCACGTGTGGTATCTCACCCCATCGGCGCGTGACGTTACGCTTCGCCGCTTCGGCGCGATCGCTGACTTGGTCCACCGCTATACGGCTTTCCTGAGTGACCGTCGAGGCGGCGTCCCGGGCCGCCGACTTGATCGACTCGGCCGCTTGTCGAGCCGGTTCGCGCAGGTTGCCGGCAACGTCTGAGGCGGCCAACCGCCACCGAATGCGATCAGCCCGGCCGCCAGCGGATTGCCCTGCGCACTGCGCCGCGCCCGCCGCGGTGCTGAGCTCACCGTCTCTGCCGCGCTCGATGCCGCCGACGACACCGTGTCCGAAGCACTCGACGCCATCGACGAGACCCGGTCGGCTGTCACCGAAGCAGCCGAGCTCGCGGTGTCACCCACCATGGAGTCCGCCTCCTCCGCACTACCGATGATCTTGTCCTTGACATTCGTCAGAGTTTCGCGGGCACGGTCGACCCTGCGGGCCACGGCACGGCTCAATCAATTTCTCGGTCAGCGCGTTGACATCGGGTGATCGTCGTCGGGCTGGCTGGCTACCCCGCCACACCGGCACCGGTGAGCCGGCCGCCACCACTCCCGCCAGTGCCGCACCGATCAGGAATACGCCAGGACGCCGCGCGAACGAACGCACCTCTTCCAGGAGATCGCCTGGCGCACGGTCATGCAGCCACGAGGCGAAGTGGTGTGTGTCCATTCCCTCACTGAGTCGGAGCTGCTGTTATTGCTGCCTGGTCTGGTCGGCCACTTGTCTGGCCTGGTCGGCCGGCGCCCGGGCGACATGACCGCCGGCGTCGGCCACTGACTGGCTGAGGCCGGCCGCCTCATCGTGCATCGCATCGCTCGTCGCGTCCGAGCCTGATCGCCCGCGCTGCGGCACGGACTGGGTGCGTCGGTCCTCGGTCACAAAAGCCTCTACGTCAAAGTCTGTTCCGCGGCGGGAACACCCGAGACGAGGCGCGTTTAAGCCTTTTACCTGTGATCAGTACCGATCGGGGCTGGAAGCTTGCGCCCAGAATCGTTGCGGGATGCGGCCGGCCAGCCGGGCATGCCGACCCGCCTGCACCGCCAACCGCATCGCTTCGGCCATCCGCGGCGGGTCCTCCGCGCGGGTCACCGCGGTGGCGAGCAATACCGCATCGCAGCCCAGCTCCATCGCCTGGGCCGCCTCGGAGGCGGTCCCGATGCCCGCGTCGAGAACCACCGGCACGGTGGCCTGCGCGACGATCATCTCGATGTTGTGCGGGTTGCGGATGCCCAGACCGGTACCGATTGGTGAGCCCAGCGGCATCACCGCCGCACAGCCCGCGTCCGCCAGCCGGCGGGCCAGTACCGGGTCATCGTTGGTGTACGGCAGCACCGTGAAACCGGCTTCGACGAGCTGCTCGGCGGCGTCGAGCAGCTCGATCGGATCGGGCAGCAGGGTGCGGTCGTCGGCGATGACCTCCAGCTTGACCCAGGACGTCTGCAACGCCTCGGCGCCCAGCTGCGCGGTGAGCACCGCCTCCGCGGCGGTGCGGCACCCTGCGGTGTTGGGCAGCGGTTCGATGCCGTGGCGCGTCAGGACATCGAGGACGCCGGAGCGCGAGCTGGTGTCCATCCGGCGCAGCGCCACCGTGGTGAGCTCCGTCTGCGCGTCGACTAACGCCCGTTCCAGGATGGCGAGATTGTCCGCGCCGCCGGTACCCAGGATCAGTCGCGAGCCGAACTCGCGCCCCGCGATGACCAGCGGATCGACCGAAGACCTGCGCACAAGGTCGAGCATCAGTTCTGCCATCTGCGTCACCCTCCCTGCACTGCGGTGACCACGTCGACCGATGCGCCGGCCGGCAATGCCGTGCCGGCCCAGCGCGCCCGCGGCACCACCGCACCGTCGAGGGCCACCGCGACCCCGCGCGACGGTGCACCGAGCCGGCGCAGCACGTCAGCCACCGTGGTGCCGTCGGGCAGGTCCCATGGTTGCCCATTGACCGTCACCGTCATGATGGGCTCCGCACGCAGAACCGGTCCGGGGCGGCCGGTGCGGCCTCCGGAGGCACGCGATCATTGCGCAGCAGCGCGACAATCGCATCGGCAGTCAGCGGCGCCAGCAGGATGCCGTGGCGATGGTGGCCGGTAGCGGCGAGCACACCGGGTTCCAGCTCTCCGACCACCGGCAGGTTGTCCGGGCTGCCCGGGCGCACCCCCGCCGCGGCCTCCTCCAGCGCGTATTCGGCCACCGCGGGCAGCACCCGTTCGGCATCGGTGAGCAATTCGCGGACCCCACCGGCGGTGACCTCGGTATCGAACCCGGCCTCGCGCTGAGTGGCACCGAGCACCAGCCGCCCGCCGTCACGGGGCACGAGGTAGCACGACCGGCCGCCCACGATCGCGCGGACCGTCCGCGATGGTGGCGCCAACGCGCCCCGGCGGCACCGAAGCCGCAAGATCTCACCCTTCACCGGCCGGATCACCCGGGCGAGCATCGGATGCAGCGCGGCGCTGTAGGCACCGGCGGCCACGATCACCACCTCGGCGTCCGGCAGCTGCGTGCACCGATGATCGCGGAACTGCACCCCAGTGTGGCGGCAGGCCGCCAGCAACGCGTCGAGCAATGCCCGGTTGTCCACGGACAGGTCCCCGGGGACCGACAACGCCCGGCAGACCTGGGGTCCCAGCGACGGCTCCAGCTGGCGCACCTGCCGGCCGGTCAGGGATTCAACGGGCCGTCCCTGCCGGGATAGTTGCTCGCCGATCCGATCCAGTTGGGCGCGGTCGCCCGGGTCCAGCGCCACCACCACGGTGCCGCCGGTCCGTAACCGGGGGTCGGTACCAGCCCTGGCGAGCGCGGCGGCGAAGTCCGGCCAGCGCCGCAACGAGGCCGCTCCCAGCGCGAACACCTCCGGCTCGACCGGCACCGACTCGGTGACCGGGGCCAGCATCCCGCCGGCGACGCGCGAGGCACCCGATCCCGGCGCAGGGTCGTAAACAGTCACCGCGAACCCGGAGCACGCCGCGCGCCACGCACAACTCAGTCCGATGACGCCAGCACCGACCACGGCAACGCTGCTGTTCAAAAGGCTCTCACGCTCCCTGCGCCGGCATGACCCGGATCAGGTTCGACGGTCGGGGTCGCCATGACCCCCTCTCAGCCCGGTGCGGCCCGGGCTCCCGTGCGGACCACTTCCCACCGTACCCCCGGTGCTCATCGGCAGTCTGCATCCAGACTGCCATCGCGGGCCGCGGGTTAGGGTGGTGGAGGTGGGCGTGGAGGCGCTGAGGCGGCGGCTGGACGATGCGCGGCTGTACCTGTGTACAGATGCCCGCACGGAGGGTGGGGATCTCGCCGAATTCGCCGGCGCGGCACTGGCCGGCGGCGTGGACATCATCCAGCTGCGGGACAAGACCTTGGAAGCGCGACTTGAGCTGGCTGCCCTCGCGGTGCTCGCCGACGCGTGCCGGCGCCACGGTGCGCTGCTGGCGGTGAACGATCGGGCCGACGTCGCGCTGGCCGCCGGCGCGCAGGTACTGCACCTGGGCCAGAACGACCTGCCGGTCGGCTGGGCCCGCCAGATCGTCGGCGATGAGGTGCTGATCGGCCGCTCGACGCACGATCCCGCGCAAGCCGCCGCCGCGGCGGGCCAACCCGGCGTGGACTACTTCTGCGCCGGCCCCTGCTGGCCCACCCCAACCAAGCCGGGCCGACCTGCCGCGGGCCTAGACCTCATCCGCAGCACCGCGGCATCACCGCCGGCCCGGCCGTGGTTCGCCATCGGAGGCATCGAGAACGCACACCGGCTGGAGGAGGTGCTGCGAGCCGGCGCGCGGCGGGTCGTCGTAGTACGGGCGATCACCGAGGCCGACGACCCCGAGCGAGCAGCCGCCGCCTTCGCGCGGCGGCTGCGCTCGCCGAGCTGATAGTCCTCGCGCTAGCGCTCGCCGAGCTGATAGTCCTCGCGCTAGCGCTCGTCCCTGGCGTCCGCGCCGGTCACGAGGGTAAGCCCGTAGGTCCTGAGCACCTCCTGGATCGGCTGGAAATAGGATTCGCCGCCGAGCAGGCAACCGCCAGATCCCCCGGAAAGCGTGCCCTGCGCCTGGTTGCCGCTCATGAAGGGTCCTCCGGAGTCACCGGCTTCGGCGCAGACGCTGGTCTTGGTGAGCCCGCTGACCACATCGCCGTTGCCGTAGTTCACGGTCTCACCCACAGCCTGAACCTGGCCACAGTGGAAACCGCTGGTCGAGCCGGACAGGCAAACCCGGTCACCCACCGCTGCCGGGGTGCTGCCCGCCACGGTCAGGTAGCCGCCGCTGTCGGTATCGACATTGTGGGTCTGCTCCCACTCCGATGACGCCACTTCGACCAGGCCGAAGTCGTGACCGGGGAACGACGACTTGGCGACCGGACCGATCGGTTCGCCGTCGGGACCCGACCAGGTGCCACCGATCTTCGTGCAATGTCCGGCGGTGATGACATATCGGGTGTGGCCGGAGATGGCGTTGAAACCGATCGAGCAGCGCCCTCCCTCGCTACTGGTGATCGTGTCGCCACCATGCAGCGTGGACAGCGGTACCGGGCGCGCGCTGACGTGCTCGATTCGCACCGCGCGCATACCAGCGGCGAACGTCCGGGCGGCGGCGTCGTCAGTGGTCGACACGACCACCGCGTTGGTGGCTGGATCGACGTACCAGCCCGTCACCGAGTCCGGGACGCTGCTCGATCGGGAATCCAGCGCGACCATCACCGAATGCAGCAGCGGTAGGTCGGGCAACGCGGGCGCCGCGGAGGCGGGCAACGCGATAGCCATGCTGAGCGCGAGACCCAGAACGGCGGCAAGGAGCGCACGACGGCGGCTTCCGGGGGGCACGAGTCGAGTCCTCTCGTTTCAAGAACCAATCCCCATCAGTCCCCGACGGCCACTCCACGCTACGGAACAGTCACTCTGCGGTGAAGACACCAATCGGACGGATTCCATAACCCATACGGTGGGTGTTGATCTCACTACGTGTAGTGCGCGAACTGCAGTCAGGACGGACGTACTGTACGCAGCCCTGGGTGATCGGCGGGCAACACCCGGACCAACACCGTTGCGCTCAACCCGACGCAGGCCGCGACCAGCGGCCAGCTCAGCAGCAGCCGGGCGACGCCCAGAGCGACGACCGCGCCCACCGCCCACAGCGGCGTGAACACCGCGATCCGGATCAGGTACTGCCCCACCCATACCCAGGAGGCCATGCTGTACGCGCGCAACAGCGCCGGATCGCGTCGCCACGAGCTACGTTGCCCCAGCGCCCCGCCCACTATCACGCCGAGCAGCGGCCAGCGGACCAGCACGCTGAGTGTCCAGACCAGCGCGCTGGCGACGTTGGACAGCAATTGGGTGAG
>DATFDO010000210.1:0-9970 GCA_035252045.1 Pseudonocardiaceae bacterium | reverse complement strand
TCGGCTGCAAGCCGACTCGTGGCCTGGTCAGCACCACCGGTGTGGTGCCGGCCTGCCGATCGCTGGACTGCGTGAGCATTTTGACGACTGACGTCGCCGACGCCGAGATGGTGTTGAGGGTGATTGAAGGGCCCGATCCACGGGATCCGTGGTCACGCCAGGCGCTGGGGAATGGGTCGCACTCCCGCGCGCGGCTGCGGTTGGCATTGCCGACCGAGCTGGATTTCGAGGGCGACGGCGCGATGCGAGACGCGTTCGGCGCCGCGGTCGCCCGTGCCGCTCAACACACCGGCGACCTGGTGCCGACCACGATCGACCCGCTGCTGGAAGCCGGCGAGCTGCTCTATCACGGACCGTGGGTCGCCGAGCGGCTGGCCGCTTTGGAGACGTTCTTCGACCAGCACCCCGATGACGTGCTGCCGATCACCCGCCAGGTGATCGAGGAAGGCCGACGGTTCACCGCGGTGGACATGTTCCGGGCCTGGCACCGGCTCCAGGAGCTGCGGCACTGGACCGATCAGCTCTGGCGGCGCGCCGACTTGCTGATCATGCCCACAATCCCGACCACGTTCACCCTCGAGAACATCGCCGAGTCGCCCTTGTCGCGCAACGCGGTGCTGGGCCGGTTCACCCAGTTCGTCAACCTGCTCGATCTCGCGGCGATCACCGTTCCGGCCGGCCAGACCGCTGATGGTCGGCCGGCCAGCGTCACGTTGATGGGTCCCGCGTTCTGCGAGCCGGCGCTGCTGTTCGTCGCGACCGGGCTGACTGACCCCTTGGGAGGACGACCATGACCCGCACCCTGGCACGGCTCGCGGCCATCGGCCCGGTCGCCGCCGATCCGTACCCGTGGCCCTACGACGGCACCGTCACGAGCGACCGGGTCGCGCTGATCTGCATCGACTGGCAGGTCGACTTCTGCGGCCCCGGTGGATACGTCGACCGGATGGGCTACGACATCGGGCTGACCCGTGCCGGCCTGCCCGGCGCCGCGCGGATGCTGGCCCACGCCCGGACCACCGGCATGTTGGTGATCCACACCAGGGAGGGCCACTGTCCCGACCTGTCCGACCTGCCGGCCAACAAGCGGTGGCGCTCGGCGCGCATCGGTGCGGAGATCGGCGGTCCCAGTCCACAGGGCCGGATCCTGGTTCGCGGCGAGCCGGGCTGGGAGATCGTGCCCGAGGTGGCCCCGCTGCCGGGCGAAGTACTGATCGACAAGCCAGGCAAGGGCGCCTTCTACGCCACCGGGCTGGACCTGGTGCTGCGCACCAAAGGCATCACGCACCTCGCGCTGACCGGGATCACCACCGACGTCTGCGTGCACACCACCATGCGGGAGGCCAACGACCGGGGCTACGAATGCCTGATCCTGTCCGACTGCACCGGCGCCACCGAGCTGGGCAACCACACGGCGGCGCTGCGGATGGTGACCATGCAGGGCGGGGTCTTCGGCTGCGTTGCCACCTGTGAGGCCGTGATAGCCGCTACCGCCGGACCAACCGATGGCGGCTGAGCAGCTCACGGCGCCCGCCGACCCGGGCCCATTTCGCTTCGCGCCGGAACACACCGCGCTGCTGGTCATCGACATGCAGCGTGACTTCGTCGAACCGGGGGGTTTCGGCGAGACGCTGGGCAACGACGTGAGCCTGCTGCGCGCGGTGATCCCCCCGCTGCAGAAGGTACTGGCGGCCAGCCGAGCGGCCGGGATCACCGTCATCCACACCCGGGAAGGCCACCGGCCGGATCTGACCGACTGCCCGCCGGCCAAGCTCCACCGCGGCAACCCGACCCTGCGCATCGGCGACAGCGGCCCCAAGGGCCGGATCCTGATCCGCGGCGAGTACGGCCACGACATCATCGACGAGCTCGCTCCGTGCGCCGGCGAGGTCATCATCGACAAGCCCGGCAAGGGCTCGTTCTATGCCACCGACCTGCACAAGCTGCTGGCCGTCGCCGGTATCACCAGCCTGGTCGTTACCGGCGTCACCACGGAGGTGTGCGTGCACACCACGGTCCGGGAGGCTAACGACCGCGGCTACGAGTGCTTGGTGCTGTCCGACTGCGTCGGCTCCTACTTTCCGGAGTTCCAGCAGGCCGGGCTGGCGATGATCGCCGCCCAGGGGGGCATCTTCGGCTGGGTCGCGCCCTCAGCGGCCTACCTCCACGCGCTGACGAACGGAGCTGAGCAGCAATGAGCATCCGAGCCGGCAGCAGGCGGCTGCCCTGGTGGGTCGGCGGCGACCTCAACGCGGCCTTCGGACTCGGGTTCAACGTGCTGGTCAACGTGCTGGTGCTGACCTCGCTGTGCGTCGGCGTGGTGCAGATCCCGCAGGCCGCGGTGTTCGGCGTCATCCTGCCCGCGCTGGGCATCCAGCTGCTGATCGGAAACGGGTACTACACATATCTGGCACGGCGACTGGCCCGCCGGGAGAACCGCAACGACGTGTGCGCGATGCCCTATGGCCCGTCCGTGCCGCACATGTTCATCGTCACGTTTGTGATCATGCTACCGATCTTCCTGACGACGCGAGATCCCATCCGGGCCTGGGAGGCCGGGCTGGCGTGGTCGTTCATCATCGGGTTGATCGTGCTGATCGGGGCATTCGTCGGCCCCTACATCCGACGGTTCACCCCGCGCGCGGCACTGCTGGGAACGCTGGCCGGTATCTCGATCGCGTTCATCTCGATGCGCCCCGCCGCGCAGATGTGGCAAGCGCTATGGATCGCCCTGCCGGTGTTCGCGATCATCGTGATCGGCTTTTTCACCGGCCGCAAGCTGCCCGGGAACATCCCCATCGGGCTGGCCGCGCTGCTGGTCGGTTCCGCGATCGGCTGGATCGGCGGGTACATGTCCGTCCCGGACGTTGCCGCGGCAGCCAGGGACGTCGCCATCGGTCTCCCGACATTCAACTTCGGCCGGTTGGGCCACGGGCTGTCCGACGTGGCGCCACTGCTGGCCACCGCGATCCCGCTGGGCGTCTACAACTTCTGCGAGGGCATGACCAACGTGGAAAGCGCCGCGGTCGCCGGGGACAGCTACAACCTGCGCAGCGTGCTGCTGGCCGATGGCACCGGCGCCGTCGTCGGCGCCGCGCTGGGCAGCCCGTTCCCGCCCGCGGTTTACATTGGGCATCCGGGCTGGAAGGAAGCCGGTGGCCGCAGCACGTACTCGCTGGCCTCCGGTGTGGTGATCGCCCTGATGTGCTTTCTCGGGCTGTTCGGGCTGCTCGGCGCGCTCATCCCGTTGCCGGCCATCGTGCCGATCCTGCTCTACATCGGGCTGCTGATCGGCGCGCAGGCGTTCGTGTCGGTGCCCAAGGCGCACGCGGTGGCCGTCGTGCTGGCGATCATCCCCAATATCGCATCGTGGGCGAGTGGTCAGATCGACAATGTGCTCAACGCGGCCGGCACCAGCGCGGCCAAGGTCGGTACCGACGCGCTGGCCAAAGCGGGGGTGGTCTACGACGGCCTGAAGACGCTGGGCGGCGGGGCGATCCTGGCCGGCATGCTGCTCGGCGCGATCGCCGCGTTCGTCATCGACAAGCGCTACTACTGGGCGGCCGGGTACTGCGTGGCCGGCGCGGCGCTGTCGTTCATCGGCCTGATTCACGGCGAGCACGTCGGCTGGGCCGCGAGTCCCGGTATCGCGCTGGGGTACCTGTTCGCAGCCGTGGTGTGCCTGGCCTTCTCCGTCGGCAGCACCCAGGCACCGGGGGAGACGCCCGACGAGCGCCCCGCAGCGCCCACGCAGCAGGCGGTGCCCGCGGAGATCGTCACCGAGCCAGCCCGCTGAGCGCGTGTCGCGCCCTGGTGCACGGTGTGTCGCGCCTTGGTGCACGGTGTGTCGCGCCCTGGTGCACGGTGTGTCTCAGCGTTGGCGGGCCGCCTCACCCATCCCGGGCCCCCGCCCTGATCGCTGAAAGTGAGCTGGAGCGCCGGCGAGGGCTTATCGCGCTAGCGAAGTGTTTCCGCGGATTAGCAGCAAGTAACAAGAAGGACTCGCAGTACGAAAAAGGGGTCGAGTCACACTGTTGGTCGGATCGTGCACGCGAGGGGGTTTAGCGATGGCGGCGCTCGCCACCCGGGATGTTGCCGCGCTGCCCTCCCGCCGAAACAGGAGGAAGGGGTGACTCTCTCACTCATACTGAAAACCGTCGGGTCACTCATCTCTTCGGCAGCTTCAACTATTATCGTCAGGCTTCTTATTGAGCGCTTCACGAGAATCTCAAGAGGGTGGAGCAAGGGCTACTTAGCATTATTTCTGGCGCTGGCGCTGCTTTTTGGCTTGTTCCTGACAGGAGGCGGCGCATCTCCTCCCGGCCCATCAGTGCCTCCCGTACCACCGTCCGGCCAGCCAACTGGCCCCGCGGGACCAACAATTCCGGTGCCCACGACGACCAGTCCACCGCCACCACCACCGGCCGCCGTGTTGCCTTATCACGCCAACTGGTCCAACGGCCTGGACGGCTGGGGAGGCTCCGCGGAGTGGGCGACAACCAACGGCATGCTGGTCAATACAGGACAAGGCCAGCAGGCCAAAGCAAGCATCGTCGCGCCGTTGGATCTCTCGTCCACCGACAGCTATGCCGTGGATGCCGATATACAACTGGTCAGATATACGGACGAAGGCATGTTCTCTGCAATGGACTCCTTCGGCGTCGTCGTCCGAGTGCAAGACGACGGCACAGGTTACGGCGCCGGCCATTGCGTGTCATCCGGTATCTTCTCCTGCAGCAGCAACCAGCCGGACGACCATGTCGCCGTGCTGTGGACAGCCTCCGGCAGCAACCCCGCGGACCTGGACATACAGCAGTTCCGTCCGGGCACTGGTTATCACCACTACCGCGTGGAGGTCAGAGGTAACCGGCTCACAGTACTGATCGACGGCGCCGCGGTACTTAACGCAACGGACAATTCCTACTTAGGCGGCAAGCGCGTCGGCCTGTGGAGCGATCACTGCCAGATCAATGTCCGGAGCTTCGCGGTCTCGGCAATCTGACAGCTCACCGGAGCCTCGTAACAAACGCTCGGTAATCGGCGATCTACCAGCCGTACGTCGCATCCATTGCGGCATCGCCCGTCGATTCTATGACGATGGAACATCACCGAGCTGACCGAGGAGGCAGATTGGCGCGGCACGCTGCTGAGCCACCTTTCGACTCGCATCCTCTCAGCATTCGGAGCCCACTCATGTCCTTGTTCCGTTCTCAGCCGGCCCTCCGGGCCGAAACGCACAGTCGACCATTGCGGTACGGCCTGGCTACAAGATTTCTTGACTGGCGATCCGGCACCAGAGACGGCCGCAATGCAGTGCCGGTGTACGCGAAACAACCCGCGGCCACCGCCACGATCAGAAAAATGGTCGCCGAGTTCGCCGGGCGGGCCGCAGGAGAACGCGCATACTGGGAAGGGCAAAAAGCTCCGCTAGAGCGCGAGCTGGCGAAGGTGCGCTGCGACATCGACGATATTCAGAATGCGCTAGAACCCGGGCCTTCCCTGGAGAGCCCGGCGAGCGCCGACGAAAAGCAATTGGCGCACTGGAAGCATCAGCACAAGCGCGCGAAGCTGGCCGTCAATCAAGCTCAACGTAACCAGCTCGAACAGGACATCGCGGCACTGCATAAGCAGTACCTGGACCGCCGCAACCAGCTGGCCGCCTTCACCTGGCGGCGCATCGAGGCCTATTGGGACAGGCTGATCCACGTTCACCCGGACGGCGCGCGCCTCAACGAGGTGGCCAACAGCTGGGCGCCCACGCACATCGGCGGCCCGCTCAAGCAACTGCTTGACCTTGCTGACCAGGTGACCAGTAACGACCCCTCCCACCCGGCCATCACCTCATCGGAGGACGACTGACATGCACAGCACTGACGTGTTCAGCAGCCAATGGTGGCGCTGGAGAACACCCGGCGAAGCCACCCTCGCGCCGGCTCCGCGCAACGGGGCCGACCCAGAGGACGCCCGCGGTGGCGAGCGGATGCGGCAGGCCGAGGCGCAGGTTCGTGCCTGGGTGATGGACCTGCGCGGAGCCTTCGATGCCGGTTCCGGGGCTACCTTCGACCAGCGACTCAACGGGCTCGCGAGTAATTGGCATGCGCAAGACGACAAGCAGCACGCCCGTTACGTCGAAGAGCTGGATCTGCGGATCGCCGCGGCGCAACGAGACCACACCCGCGCGGTGGAGGCCGTCGGCGAAGCCGAAAGTACCCACCAGCGTGCCGAGCGCGATTTCGACATCGCCCGGGAGCGCCTCGGAGGTGAGCGCCTGCATGCCGCTGCGTCATCGGAGCTGGTACACCGCCCGCCCGGCGGGCCGTATAACCAGCAACCTGAGTTGCTGCACGGCGCGTCGCGGGACGTGCTGATGTGGGCGTTCGTGCTCGGCGCGATCGTCGGTGACCTCGCCGCCTTCAACGTGGTCCTGAAAAGCCTGTTCAGAACCGATACGGTGATCGTGTGGGCCGGCACCGTCGGCTTCGCGGCGGCCGCGATCGGAGTCTGCCATCTCATCGGGGTCGGGCTGCGGCAACGACGTTCCGGTGATCGGCACTGCAGCAATGGCCTGCTGTGGGCGTGGAGAGCCGGCTGGCTCGGGCTTGGCGGCACTGCTTTCGTGGCCCGGCTGGCCCATCCCGTCGCGCAGGCCAGCTTCGGAACACCGAGCCCAGGCAACGGAACGGGCCAGGACCTGATCTCTGCGCTCACCTTCGCCGGTCTGTACTTCGTCAGCGGGCTGATCGCCATCGCGGCGTCCTACTACACCTCCAATCCGGCCGCGCGGGCGTACCGGCGCGCGTCACGGACGCTGCAGCAGGCCAGACAGCAGCTCACCAGCGCCCGTGGCCATGAAGTCGAGCAGGTCGGACGCCTGAAAGCAGTGGAAGCGGAGAAATCCCGTGCGCCGCAGCGACGCCGCGCGATCTACCGCGGTGCGCAAGCGAACATCGTCGCCCTGAAAATCGTGGTACGAACCGAGATGGCTGCGCAACTGCAAGACCCGAGCGCACTGCCTCTGCTGATGAAAGACGCTCCGGACGTGGAACCGGATCCTGAATCAGGAGCCGGATCATGAGAGCGAGCAGCGCATTCGCCGTTGTTGCGGCGACATTCATGGCAGTCAGCTTGACCGCCTGCGGCGAAGTCCCGAACGCAGCGAGTAACGGCCCGGCGCAACAGCCGACCGGCCGCTGCCCGCTGCCCGCCGGGCCGCTCGCCGTGGCGATATCTCAACGGGCGAACAGCCCGGCCGCCGTCCCGCCGCAGGCGATGCAAGTCGTGGAGAAGTTCGTCGAAACGACCCCAGCGGGGGTGACCGGCCCCACGCTGACTCTGATCAACGTCGATGGTCAGCCCAGTGTCAGCCAGACCGGGCAGTTCCTGTCGACCGTCGGGAACTCGGTAGCTCTGAAGGACGATCAGGACAGCTTCCTGAACGGGTTCCTGCGCGCCGCGTCCGACATGCGCGCTCACGCACCGGAGGCTGACACGCTGTCCGCGTTGGAGCTGGCCGGTGGTGCCGCGGGACGCCCGGAAGCCGGCACCGTGGTCCTGGTCGACTCCGGCCTCAGCACGACTGGCGCCCTCGATTTCAGCCAGCCGGGCGTGCTGGACGCGCCAGCCGATGATGTGATCCGCTTTCTGCGGGCCACCGGGGCGTTACCCGATCTGCGCGGGCTCACCGTCGTGTTGATGGGAATCGGCGACGTCGCCCCTCCGCAGGATCCGCTCGGCACCCGTAAGAGCCGTCTCGTCGACCTGTGGACAAAGATTGCACAGGCCAGCGGCGCAGCCTGCGTTGCAGCCATCGATACCTCACGCCAGCCCGTTCCCGTCGGTGGCCCGCTCAAACCGGTGAAACTCGTCCCGATCCCCCGCCCCCCGGCATACCATGCGAACAGCGTCACTGTTCTGCCGGATGCCGGCGAGGTGGGATTTGAACCGGGACGCGCAGTGTTTCGTGACCCTGCAGCGGCGCGGGCGTTCCTCAGGCCCATTGCTGACCAGCTCAGGGCCGACCCCTCGGCTCATCTACGCCTCACCGGCACCACCGCTCGCTGGGGAGCCAGGGACGACCAGATCGAGCTGGCTCGGCAGCGGGCCGAGGCCGTCAAAGCAGAGCTGATCGAGCTCGGCGCCGACGCCAACCACATCGAAACTCGAGGCTTGGGTAGCTATTTCGCGCAGTACATGCCGGACAACGGCCCGCAGGGCACGCTGCTGCCCGGCCCGGCCCAAGCCAACCGAACGGTGCGCGTGGAACCATGTGACCGCACCTGCCCGCCTGATCCGGTCAACCCACCGTCCTAGTCACCGGCGTGTCGCGCCTTCGTGCACGGCATGTCGCGCCCTGGTGCACCGTGTGTCGCGCCCGCTCGCACGGCTACCAACGCGATGTCTCGAGCAAGCTGGTACGGCTCACGGCACAGCCCTCTTACCGCCTGCGTCCGGTCGTGAGGTGCACATGCATCCATAAGTCCCCCGTCCTCGGGTCGCGGAACGGCGCTCAGCTGCCAACATGGCGAGATGGACTCCGCACTGGAACAGCTGGCCACTGCGCACGGAGTGGCGACGTGGTACCGCGATGCGCGACGCCAGCGGGTGGACGTCGACCCCGACGTGGTGCGCCGGGTACTCGGGTTGCTGGGCGTTAGCGCGGATAACCGGGCCCAGGTCCGCGACGCGCTGGCCGCGGCCCGCGCACCCAGGCCGCCCGGCACCGTGGTGCTGCGCCAGGGTCGGTGCCAAGACATCAGCAAGCCCGGCGTGCTCACCGACGAACAGGGCACCGAGCGGCCCGTCACAGACGCGATACCGGCGGATCTGGACCCCGGCTGGTACACGCTGACGTGCGGCGATCAACATACCACCGTGCTGGTGGCCCCACCGGCACTGCCCGAGCCGCCGCGCACCTGGGGATGGATGCTGCAGCTCTACGCGCTGCGCTCGGCGAACTCGTGGGGTCTGGGCGATCTGGGTGACCTGCGCGAGTTCATCACCTGGACGGCCACCGCGCACGGTGCTGGCGCGGTACTGGTCAACCCGCTGCACGCGGTGACACCGACCCATCCGGTGCAGGCCTCGCCGTACAGTCCCTCCAGCCGCCGTTTCGTCAACCCGCTGTACCTGCGGATCACCGACATTTCCACATACCGACGCGCGGATCCCGACCTGCGAGCCGAGGTGGACGCGTTACGGATCGGCTCAGACGGCGAGCGGATCGACTATGACGCCGTCTGGCGGGCCAAGCACGCGGCCTTACAGAGGCTCTGGAAGGCCGAAGGCACCCCACATCCGGTGATGTCAGAAGGATTGCGCGACTTCGCCACGTTCTGCGCACTCGCGCAGCGGCACGGCCCGCGCTGGTCACAATGGCCCGCCGAGCTGCGGCATCCGGCAACGGCCGGCGCCGACCCCACGGAGGTGGCGTTTCACGCCTGGGTCCAGCAGCAGTGCGCCGAGCAATTGGCCGCCACCAGGGACGCCGCACGGGACATGGCGATCGGGGTGGTGCACGACCTCGCCGTCGGCGTCGACCCGGAGGGCGCCGACGCCTGGGCACTGCAGGATGTGCTGGCCAACGGGGTCACTGTCGGTGCCCCGCCGGACACGTTCAACCAGAAAGGTCAGGACTGGGGCCTGCCACCATGGCGACCGGATCGGCTGGCCGCCACCGGATACGCCGCCTACCGTGACCTGCTGCGCGCGGTGCTGGCGCACGCCGACGGGCTGCGCATCGACCACGTCGCCGGACTGTGGCGGCTGTGGTGGGTTCCGCCGGGAGCCTCCCCCGACCAGGGCACTTATGTCCACTACGACGCGCACGCGATGCTCGCCGCGCTGGCGTTGGAAGCGCACCGGGCGCACGCGGTGGTGATTGGGGAGGACCTGGGCACGGTGGAACCCGAGGTCACCGAGACGCTGGCGGCGCAGCGAATGCTGGGCTGTGCAGTGCAGTGGTTCGCCCGCG
>DATFDO010000209.1:0-4556 GCA_035252045.1 Pseudonocardiaceae bacterium | reverse complement strand
GAGCTGGCGCCCGCCGACACAGCGCCGGTAAAGCCTGCACCGCCCGAACCGGCCGTCGCGGCACCACCGGTTTCCGAAGCACCACCAGACGAGCTAATCGAGCCGATCGACGCGCCTGCCGGTCGGTTGGTCCGGTTGCGGGGTCGGCTGGCCCGGTCCCGCTCGGCGTTCGGGCAGAGCCTGCTGGGCCTGCTCGGTGCTGGTGATCTGGACGAGGATTCATGGACCGACGTGGAGGACACGCTGCTGCTCGCCGATCTGGGCGCGGCGACGACCACCGAGATCGTCGACCGGCTGCGCGAGGAGCTTGCCGCGCGCGGCGTGCGCACCACCGAGCAGGCCCGCGCAGCGCTACGTGATGTGCTGATCGAGGCGTTGCGCCCGGAGCTGGACCGGTCGGTGCGGGCGCTGCCGCACAGTGACAACGGCACGACGACCCCCGGTGTGGTGCTGATCGCCGGGGTGAACGGCACCGGCAAGACGACCACAACCGGGAAGCTAGCCCGGGTCTTGGTGGCCAACGGCCGTCGGGTGCTGCTCGGTGCGGCCGACACCTTCCGGGCCGCGGCTGTCGACCAGCTGGCGACCTGGGGCCAGCGGGCCGGCGCAGAAGTCGTGCGCGGTCCCGAGGGTGCCGATCCGGCCAGCGTGGCGTTCGAAGCGGTCAAGCGTGGCAGCGCCAACGGCGTGGACACGGTCCTGATCGACACCGCCGGCCGGTTGCATACCAAGACGGGTCTGATGGATGAGCTCGGCAAAGTCAAGCGGGTGGTCTCCAAGCAGACCGAGGTCGATGAGGTACTGCTGGTACTGGACGCCACCACCGGTCAGAACGGCATGACTCAGGCGCGGGTGTTCCGCGAGGTTGTCGACGTCACCGGGATCGTGCTCACCAAACTGGATGGCACTGCCAAGGGCGGCATCGTCTTTCACGTCCAGCGTGAGCTCGGCGTTCCTGTCAAATTGGTCGGCCTCGGCGAAGGTGTCGACGACCTTGCGCCATTCGAGCCGGCCGCGTTCGTGGACGCCTTGTTGGGCTAACTCACGGCCACTCCGCGCGTACATCGCGCTTATCGCAACCTGGACGTAACAGCAGAACCACCACAGTTAACGTGTCAGAAACGCGGGGTGCCTCCGGGCGAAACACCGACTGCTCACTCTTTTCACACGCACCACCCGATCGTGGTGCCGTGTTCGACACAGAGGAGTGAGCCCGTGCCAGACACTGGTGACACTGCCTGGATGCTCGCCAGCTCGGCCCTGGTGCTGCTGATGACTCCGGGCCTGGCGTTCTTCTACGGCGGCATGGTCCGCGCGAAGGGCGTCCTGAACATGATAATGATGAGCATGTCCGCGATGGGAGTCGTGGGCGTCCTCTGGGTGCTCTACGGCTACTCGGAGGCATTCGGCAACGACGCCGGTCACGGGCTGATCGGCAACCCGTCCGAGCACTGGGGGCTGCACGGGCTGTTCGGCGGGACCTACCTCGCCAGCGGGGGGGCCAAGGTCGCCATCCCACTGGTAGGGACCATCCCGGCGACTGTGTTCGTGGCGTTCCAAGCGATGTTCGCGATCATTACGGTCGCGCTGGTGTCGGGGGCCGTGGCCGACCGGTTGCGGTTCGGCCCGTGGCTGGCATTCGCGGCGCTCTGGGCCACAGTGGTGTACTTCCCGGTCGCGCACTGGGTGTTCTCCGCGGACGGGTTCAGTGCTCCGAAGGGCGGGTGGATTGTCAACCAGCTCAAGGCGATCGACTTCGCCGGTGGGACGGCGGTGCACATTAACGCCGGTGCCGCTGGCCTGGCACTGTGCCTGGTGCTCGGCAGGCGCCGCGGCTGGCCGCGCGAGGCGATGCGCCCGCACAACCTGCCCCTGGTGATGATCGGTGCCGGCCTGCTGTGGTTCGGCTGGTTCGGGTTCAACGCTGGATCGGCCGTCGCGTCCAACGGCGTGGCAGGCATCACCTTCATCAACACCACGGTCGCGACGTGCGCCGCGATGTTGGGCTGGCTGCTGGTGGAGCGGATCCGGGACGGCCGGCCCACCAGCCTCGGTGCCGCATCCGGCGTCGTCGCCGGCCTGGTGGCCATCACCCCGTCGTGTTCGTCGGTCTCGCCCCTCGGGGCCATCGCGGTCGGCGCGATCGCCGGTGCTGTGTGTGCGCTTGCCGTCAGCATCAAGTTCCGGTTCGGCTTCGATGACTCGCTCGACGTCGTTGGCGTGCACCTCATCGGCGGTCTAGCGGGCACGCTGCTGGTAGGTTTCCTCGCCACCGCGTCGGCACCCGCTGGGGTCGACGGCCTGTTCTACGGCGGGGGCTTCAACCAGTTGTGGCGCCAGGCCGTGGCTGCGTTCGCTGTGATGATCTTCTCGTTCGTCGGCGCTTTGATCATCGCGCTGGTACTGAAGTACACCTTCGGCCTGCGGTTGGATCGCGAGGCCGAGCAGACCGGTATCGACGAGACCGAACACGCCGAGGCCGGCTACGAGCTCAGCGCTATCTTCACCGGCAGCGGTTCGTCGAACAGCAAGCCCGCGGCGGCGCTGCCCACCGGTAAGGTCGCGGCCCCGAAAGCCGCAGCCCGGCAGGAAAGGTGAGTGGCGATGAAGCTGGTGACTGCGATCGTCAAGCCGTTCACGCTGGAGGACGTCAAAAGTGCCCTGGAGCGCATCGGGGTGCTCGGTATGACAGTCAGTGAGGTGCAGGGCTTCGGCCGCCAGAAAGGCCACACCGAGGTGTACCGCGGGGCGGAGTACTCAGTGGACTTCGTTCCCAAGATCCGGGTTGAGGTGGTGGTGGACGAAGCCCAGGTGGACAAGACCATCGACGCGGTGGTCGAGGCCGCCCGGACCGGGAAGATCGGGGACGGGAAAGTCTGGGTCACCCCGGTGGAGACCGTGATCCGGGTGCGAACTGGCGAGCGGGGCCTGGACGCGCTCTAGGCGCGCCGACGAGAGTGAGAACCTGGTGGGCACCGGTGCGCTGAGCCGGTGCCCACCTAACATTTTCACGTCGAGGAAACCTCGCCGTAACGCTCAGCGGCCCAGTTCACGCCGCTGAAACACCGAGGTTCAGCGACTGCAACACAGGGCGCGAAACCTCAGTATCGAGGTCGAGGGCACAGGTTTGCCGCACCATCGCGCCGGGCGGTGGCGGTGCTTGCGGCTAGATGGGAGGGGCGGCGATGGCGCGCTCTGGTGCCTTGCCGCGCGGCGGTGGCCCGGATGCCTCCGCGGACGACCTCGTCAGAGCCCGGGCCGCGCTGCTCGGCGGGACGCCCCGGCAGCGCCAGCTTGCGGCCCCGGCGCTGCGGGCGGCGTTGGCAGACCTCTACGAGCTGTGGCTGAGCTCCCGTTGCGCCGCGGTGGGCATCGGCCGCGGTAGCGCGCTGGTCGCCGTCGGAGCCTTGGGGCGCCGGGAGTTGGTGCCGTACTCCGATCTGGACCTGGTACTGCTGCATGACGGCAAGGGCGACGTGGCCCAGCTCGCGGACTCCCTGTGGTACCCGTTATGGGATGCCCGAGTCGACCTCGACCACAGCGTTCGCACCGTCGGTCAGGCCATGCAGGTGGCGGCCACCGACTTGCGCGCCGCGCTCGGGTTGCTGGACGCCCGGCTGATCGCCGGCGACGAGGATCTGTTCACCGCGATGGCCGGCGCGGTGCGGCGCGCGTGGCGCAGCGGCATTCGTGGTCGGCTCGACGAGCTCGCCGAGTCGGCGCAGCAGCGTTGGCACCACAGTGGTGACATCGCCCACCGGGTGGAGCCAGACCTCAAGAACGGCCACGGCGGGTTGCGCGACGTGCAGTTGCTCGATGCGCTGTCGGCAGCCCAGCTTGTGGATCGAGCCGGCCCGGAGGTGCGTGACGCGCGCGAACTGCTGCTGGATGTGCGCACCGAGGTGCACCGGCTCGCCCGGCGGGGACGTGACGTGCTGCGCGCGCAGGAGGCCGACGAGGTGGCCGCGGCGCTCGACCTCGGGGACCGGTTCGACTTGGCCAGGCGCCTGTCCGGGGCGGCACGCACCGTGGTCTACGCGGTGGATGTGGGGCTGCGTGCCGCACGCGCTGCACTACCTCCCCGTGGGCGGGCCCGGTTGACCGGACTGCGCAGCCTCGGGCGGGCACCGCAGCGCCGTCCCCTGGACGAGGGCGTGGTCGAGCACGGCGGTCAGGTGGCGCTGGCCCGGGATGCCAATCCAGCGCGGGATCCCGCGCTGGTACTACGGGTTGCGGCGACGGCGGCGCGAACCGGGATGCCGGTCGCTACCGGCACGCTGAGCACCCTCGCCGACACCGCTCCCGAACTGCGCCAACCATGGCCGCGAGCCGCCTTGGAGGAGTTGTTATCGCTGCTGGGCGCCGGCCCGGCGGCGGTGGACGTCATCGAGGCCATGGACCGCACCGGGCTGTGGGGCCGGCTGTTTCCGGAATGGGGCGCGGTGCGGGACCTGCCTCCCCGGGATCGGGCGCACGTGTGGACGGTGGATCGCCATCTCGTCGAGGCGGCCGCCCAGGCTGCCCGACTGACCACGACGGTGAGCCGCCCCGATCTG
>DATFDO010000208.1:0-16169 GCA_035252045.1 Pseudonocardiaceae bacterium | reverse complement strand
CGAGTGGGCCGATCCCGAGGCGGCTCGCCACCTCGCTTTACGGCATTCGCTGATCGCGGCCCACACCGTGCTCGCCGTGACCGACGGCGAGTTCATCTCCCTGCTCGATCCCCCCGAGTGGGCCAAGCCGGCCGCCGAGAGCTGTCGCAACGAACGCACCTGGCCCGTGATGGTGGGCGAATCGGGGCGCCGGGATGTGCTGCTGATCTCGCCGATCATCCTCTACGACTATCCTCAGATCGCGCCGGAGAGTGCCGGCGATCTGTTCGATGGCACCGAGATCGACGAAATCCTCACGCTGCGCACCATGACGCTCACCGATGAGGAGAAGGCCGAGGCACGGGCCACCGACGAGAAAGCCCGCGCGCTGCTGGACCGGGTCGACTCAATGCCCCCCGAGATGCTGGACAAGCTGCACGGCGCGATCCGGTATCTCGGCGAGACTCCGGGCATCCGCAAGGAGCCGGACCCGATCGAAACGATTACCACGCCCGGCACCCCGTGGTGGGATCCTGGCGCGGACGCCTCAGTCGACCCGGAGACCGACAGCGTCACCATCGCCGGGGTTGAGGTGGCCAAGGGCAGCAAAGTGGTACTCATGCCGGGATCGCGCCGGGCCGATGCGCAGGACATGTTCCTCGAAGGACGCACTGCCACCGTCGCTGCGGTCTTGCTCGATGTCGACGGCAACACCCACGTCGCCGTCACCATCGATGACGATCCAGGGGCAGAGATCTCGGCAGCGCACGGCCGGTTCCGCTACTTCGCCCCCGACGAGCTGACGCCGCTGGGAGCTCCCTCATGACTGTGGTGACCGGGGCCGTGACCACGATGGTGGCCGGCATCGGCAATATCTTTCTCAGCGATGATGCATTCGGCGTAGAGCTGGCCCGCCGGCTCACGTCCGAGAAGCTGCCCAACGGCGTCCGAGTGGTTGATTACGGGATCCGTGGCATGCATCTAGCCTACGATCTACTCGAGATGGCCCCGGCCACCACGATCCTGCTCGACGCCGTATCCCGCGGTGGCGAGCCGGGAACGATCTATGTGCTTGAGATCCGGGACGGTGACGTGCCGGACCTCAAGCCCTCCGCTGTCGACGCGCACGGGATGGCTCCGGACGCGGTGCTCGCGCTGCTGGAAAACCTCGGCGGCAACGCGGGGCGGACCCTACTGGTCGGTTGTGAGCCGGTCAGTACCGAGGAAGGTATGGGGTTGTCCGAAACCGTCGCCGCAGCCGTTGACAGGGCTGTCGGGGTGGTTATGGATCTGCTCACCGACAGGGAAGGAAGTGAAGGGAATGTTCCGTCTGGTGCGTCGGCTGATTTTCTGGGGGTCAGCGATCGGCCTGGTGACCGTAGCGGTACAGGTGTCTAAGGACGTGGCTCGCTACAAGCAAATCAGCGAGATGTAACCAACTCCCACCACGGAGGACTCCAACTACGGAGGTATAGGGCTCATGTGCCTCGGCATCCCGGGCGAAGTGATCGAAATCTTACCTGACCAGCCCGATCTGGCCAGAGTCGATGTCAGCGGCGTCAAGCGCGCGATCAATATCGGCCTGTTGTCCGATGATCCGCCGGTACCCGGCGACTGGATTTTGATTCACGTCGGTTTCGCGCTATCCAAGATCGACGAGCAAGAGGCCAAGGCAGCGATGGACTTCCTGATAGGCATCGGACAGGCCTACGAGGATGAGATCGCCGCCCTGCTCGAATCGCGGATTGACGAAAGGCAGTGAGCCCGATGCGATTCGTCGATGAATACCGGGATGCCGAAAAGGCTCGCGCGCTAGCCGCTAAAATCGCGGCGCTGTGCGAGCCGGGGCGCCACTACAAGTTCATGGAAGTCTGCGGCGGGCACACGCACACGATCTACAAGCACGGCCTGGAGGACTACCTTCCAGAATCAATCAGCCTGGTTCACGGGCCAGGCTGCCCGGTGTGCGTGCTCCCGATGGGTCGGGTGGACGATGCGATCGCGCTGGCCGAGCAGCCGGATGTGATCATGACGTCCTTCGGCGACATGATGCGGGTGCCCGGCGGGCGCGGGTCGTTTTTCGACTCCTCGGCCGCCGGCACCGATATCCGGATGGTCTACTCCCCGCTCGACGCGCTGAAGGTCGCCCGGCAGAACCCGGACAAGCACGTGATCTTCATGGCGATCGGGATGGAGACCACCACACCGTCTACCGCAATGACCGTGCTGCGAGCGGCGGCGGAGGGCATCGAGAATTTCTCGATCTTCTGCAACCACGTCATGATCGTCCCAGCGATCAAGGCCATCCTGGACTCCCCCGATCTGCGCTTGGACGGGTTTATCGGCCCCGGCCATGTGTCCACCGTCATCGGCTGCCGGCCGTATGAGTACATCCCAGCTGAATACGGCAAGCCGATCGTGACGGCGGGGTTCGAGCCGCTGGACATTTTGCAGTCGGTGTACATGCTGTTGCAGCAGCTCGCCGAAGGTCGCTGCGAGGTGGAGAACCAGTACTCCCGGGTAGTGCCGTGGGACGGCAACACGGTAGCGCTGCGGGCGGTGGCCGAGGTGATGGAGTTGCGTCCCTACTTCGAGTGGCGTGGGCTCGGCTTCATCTCGCACTCCGCGCTGCAAGTACGCGAAAAGTACGCAGCCTTCGACGCGGAGCGGCTCTTCAAACTGCCCGGCGTCCGGGTCGCCGACCCGAAGGCCTGCCAATGTGGCGAGGTGCTCAAGGGCGTGCTCAAGCCCTGGGAATGCAAGGTGTTCGGCACCGCGTGCACACCTGAGATGCCGATCGGCACCTGCATGGTGTCCTCGGAGGGAGCCTGCGCGGCGTACTACAACTTCGGCCGGTTCAGCCGCCAGCGGATCCGCGAAGTCAGCATTGAAAGCAGCAGGGCATGACGCATCAAGACACCACCCAGCAGCAGGCTGCCTGGGCGGAGGAGGCTATCGCCGAGCACGATGACGCGGGTTACCCCGCGCGTGCCACACCCGGCACCGAGCACACCGGGCGCGAGCAGTTGGTGCTGGAACGCATCGAGCGCGCCCGGCGGGCGCGGCCCCGGGTGCGTGAAAAGCTCATTACCCTTGCGCACGGTGCCGGTGGTAAGGCGACCCAGTCGCTGATCGAGGCGATCTTCCTGGACGCATTCCGCAACCCGCTGCTGGAGCCACTGGAAGACGCCGCGTCGGTGACCGCGGGTGACACGCGGCTGGCCTTCACGACAGATTCCTACGTGGTGTCACCGTTGTTCTTCCCCGGGGGGAACATCGGTGACCTCGCGGTGAACGGTACCGTCAATGATCTGGCTGTCTCCGGAGCGCGACCAGCGCATCTTTCGGCCGGCTTCATCCTGGAGGAAGGATTCCCGGTCGAGGACCTTCGGCGGATCGTGGCATCGATGTCGGCAGCCGCGGCTGCGGCCGGAGTCTCCATTGTGACCGGCGACACCAAGGTGGTGCAGCGAGGCAAGGGCGACGGCTGCTACATCAACACAGCCGGCGTCGGATTGATCACGGGCGACTTGACGCTAGGCGTGGCCACGGCCCGCCCCGGCGACGTGGTGATCGTGTCCGGCCCGGTGGGTGACCACGGCATCACCATCATGCTGGAACGCGGCGAGTTGGACCTCGACGCTGAGCTGGAGTCCGACACTGCCCCGGTGCACGAACTGGTTCGGGGTCTACTCGATGCGGTCGGACCCGATGTGCGGGCAATGCGGGACGCCACCCGTGGTGGGGTCGCGACGATTCTCAATGAAGTGGCCACCGCCGCCGGTGTTGCCGTAGTGGTCGACGAGGAGTCCGTTCCGGTGCGCCCGGAAGTCCGTGGCGCATGTGAGCTGCTGGGCATCGATCCGCTTTACGTCGCCTGCGAAGGACGCATCGTGACGATCGTCGATCCGAGCGCGGCCGACGCCGCCGTGGCGGCTCTACAGGCGCATCCCCTGGGCGCCGGAGCAACAGCGGTCGGCCGCGTTGCCGAGGACCCGCCAGGGCTGGTCCTGCTCAAGACCGGCTTCGGTGGCACCCGAATCATCGATCTGCTCGTCGGCGATCCGTTGCCGCGGATCTGCTGACCATAGTTGCCGGGGAGGTCCGCTGAATCGAACTGAGTTGATCGCCGAGATCGTGGCTGACTGGCCCGAACCCGGTGAGGTTGTGTACATCGAACGCCGTGGCGAGAACTATGCGGTGAAGCGCACCGGTGATGATGGTGCGTTACCGATCCCAGCGCCGGAGGAGGCCCTTCCGGATGCTTGGATTTACTACGGCGGGTGGCAGGCACATCACCGCGATGATCTATCGGCTTTCTTCGAGGACCTGTTCGCCGAGATGGATGCGGCGGCCGGGGGCCATGATCGTTGCCGGTGGTCGCCGGATGACCCTTGGCCGCACGCGCACTAGCCGTGTTCGGCTCGGCAACCGATATGTGTTTACTGCGCGCGCCGAGTTCGACAGCAGGGCTGTCGAACTCGGCAACGCTAGGGATTAGTACTGGCACTGAGTCGAGGCACGATGGTGTACCGCCTGCATATGTCGGATCGGACGGCCTTCAAGCGTTGCCGCCGGCAATGGGACTTCGGCTCTGGAAACCGGCGAAACCTTGAACCTATTGCTCATTCCGGCTCGGTCGATCTGAATAAGGCACTGCGCGATGCGCTCGCGGTGTACTACTTCCCCGGAATGTGGGAATGGGACCGGGGCATCGTGCGGCCGCTGGTGCACCAGGCGCTGGATCGCTCGCTGCGCGGCCAAGCGGAAGGCGCCGATGACGATGCAGGGCTGCAGGAATCGCTGGACCGTGGTCATGCGCTGCTCGACGCCTACGCGGCCTGGGCGCCGACCGTGGATCACTTCACCCCGATTCGGGTGGACACTGACTTCGAGGTCAACGTTCCCGACCCGGCGAGGCCCGGCGTCAACCTGCTCACCTCCGCCGGTGAGGAGGTCAGGTTTTGCGGTCGCGTCGACCTGCTGGTCATCGACCCCGACGACGCATACTGGGTTATCCAGCATCGTTTGGTCACCGAGGATTGGGCCGATCACGATATCCTCCAGCTGGACGAGCAGACGATTATGTGGGCATGGGCGTGGCCACAGTTCTATCTGGGGATGCACGTCGCGGGCACGCTGTACAACGAGGTTCACGTCGACGCCGCGGAACTGGGCGCCCCGGTCCCGGCGCCGCAAGGACGCCCGCAGGTAGGCCATCGCCGGATGTATGCCCGCAGCGGCACCGTGTCCGGCGAAAGGTTGCATGCCGAAGGTACCGATGGGTTCCGCCGCACCCGGATCAGGCGCAGCGAGGCCGAACTCGCGGCGGCCGGCGCGGACCTGGGCGCTGAGGTCACCGCCGCCACGAGCGCAGACCTTCAGATCTATCCGAGTCCCGCGCCACAGGTGTGCTCCCCATGCCTGTACCGCTCCCCCTGCGTGCTTGTGAACCAGGGTCTGGATCCCAGCGCTGAGCTGGCCAAATCCTACCGAAGCCGCCCCGCGGAGGACGTCCAAGAAGGTCGCCTAGGGGGCGTCACCTGGTCCATGAACCGCGGTGCCGCCCCACCCCCCTGGGCCCGCAAGCAGTGACTCGAACGGCAGTCTGGATGCAGAGTGCCGTTTTCGGGCGCCCGATTAGGGCGTTCTGCATCCAGACTGCGCGATGGCGGCGGCGACGACGACCTGGCCGAGGCTGATACCGGCATCGTTGGGCGGGACCCGGGAGTGGGTGAGGACACGGAATCCCGCCTGCTCCAACGCCGCTACGGTGCGCTCTAGGAGCAGCACGTTCTGGAACACTCCACCGGACAGGGCGGCAACGTCGACACCGGTGGTTTCTCGCAGTATCAGGCAGACCCGGACGATCGCATCGGCCAGTCCGTGGTGGAACCGGGTGGCAATTGCTTCCGGGGCTACGCCCGCCTGAAGATCGGCGACCACGGCCCGCACCAGATCCACGCCGTGCAGCGCAAGCGTGGGGCCTTCGCTGACGCAGGCGGAGTAGGTCCCCATCTCGGACAGGTCGGCCCGCTGTTCGAGCTCCACCGCGGCCTGACCCTCGTAGTTAATGGAGTCGCGGATCCCGAGGATGGCCGCAACCGCATCGAAAAGTCGTCCCGCGCTGGACGTCAGCGGCGCGTTCACCCGCCGGGAAGCCATCGCCAGCACCGCATCCCAGTGCTGCGCGTTGCGCTGGATGAGGTCTTGCGGAGCATCGGAACCCAGGTAGGCGGCGGCCATCCGCCAGGGTTGCCGGATGGCCGCGGCGCCGCCAGGCAGCGGCACTGGCACGAGGTGGGCCATCCGCTGGTAGCCAGTGAGGTCGGCCAGCAGGAACTCGCCACCCCACAACGTGCCGTCACTGCCGTAGCCGGTGCCGTCGAAGGCCACTCCCAGCACTGGACCGGATTCACCATTGTCAGCCAAGCATGACGCGATATGCGCGTGGTGGTGCTGAACTCCCACGAGTTCCACGTCTGCGAGATCGACAGCGTATTTGGTGGACAGGTACTCCGGGTGCAAGTCGTAGGCCACCATGTCCGGCGTCACGTCGAATAGGCGCCGGAAGTGCTCCACGCCCTCGGTGAATGAACGCAGCGTCTCGTAGTTCTCCAGGTCACCGATGTGGTGGGATAAGAAGGCGTGCCGTCCGCGAGCCAGGCAGAAGGTGCTCTTGAGTTCGGCGCCGCAGCCCAGGATCGGGCGGGGCACCGGGTGCGCGAGGGTCAACGGCTCGGGCGCGTAGCCACGGGACCGGCGCACCGGCAGCTCCGCACCGCGGAACACCCGCACCACCGAGTCGTCGGTACGCATGTGAATCGACCGGTCGTGCGTCAAGTAGGCGTCCGCGATTCCGGTCAGCCGCCGGCGCGCATCGTCGTCCTGATAGGCGATCGGCTCGTCGGAGACGTTGCCACTGGTCAACACGATGGGGCTGGCGGTGTCGCGCAGTAGCAGGTGATGAAGCGGGGTGTAGGGCAACATCAGGCCCAGGTTGCGGTTGCCGGGCGCGACGGCCGGGGCGACAGGGGCGTCCCGGCGGCGTGGCAGCAGCACCACCGGCCGCCGCCGCCCGGCCAACACCCGCTGCGCCACTGGATCGATCTCGCACAACTCGCGTGCCGCGTCGAGATCGGCCACCATCACCGCGAACGGCTTGTCCTCGCGGTGCTTACGCGCGCGCAATTCAGCGGTTGCGGCAGCATCAGCGGCCAGTGCCGCGACGTGGAAGCCACCAAGGCCCTTGACCGCCAGCACCGCTCCAGCTCTCAGCAACGCCGCAGCCGCGCCCAGTGGCTCACCCGGCAACTCGGCGCCGTCGGCGTCGATCAGCTGTAGCCGGGGACCGCAGGCAGGGCAGCACACCGGCTGGGCGTGGAAGCGCCGGTCGGCTGGATCGTGGTATTCACGGGCGCAGTCCTGGCACATTGCGAACGGGGCCATCGTGGTGAACGGCCGGTCGTACGGCACGTCGCGCACGATGGTGAATCTCGGACCGCAGTTGGTGCAGTTGATGAACGGGTAGTCGAAGCGGCGGTCGGTGGGATCAGCCAGCTCGCGAAGGCAGTCCTCGCAGGTGGCGGTGTCCGCGGAAATCAGAGTCTCGCGCCGGCCGGCGGCCTGGCTGGACACGATGTGAAAGCCCGGCTCCCCGGTGGGAGCCAGCGGGTTGGTCCGGACCTGCTCGATGACAGCCAGCGGGGGCGCCTGCGCCGGCAGCGTCGCGAGGAACTCGCTGACGGCCTGCTCGGCTCCCTCGATCTCCATGAAGACGCCGGCAGTGTCATTGCCGACACGGCCGGACAGTCCGAGACGGTGCGCCAGACCGTGGACGTAGGGCCGGAACCCCACGCCCTGTACGACGCCTTCGACCCGCACTTCAACCCGGATACTCTGCTGCACAGGAGGATTGTCCCGCCCTTGACAAGATCCCCGCACGGGGACTGGACTGGTGCAAGACCGAGGAGGGTGCTCTTGCACGAAATGTCGATCACCCAGAGCGTGATCCAGGCCATCTGGGACCGGATGGGCGATGCACAGGTACGCCGGGTCTGCCTGGAGATCGGCACTCTATCGGGGGTAGTGGTTGATTCGCTGCGCTTCTGCTTCGAAGTCGTGACCGAGGGCACTACGCTCGAAGGAGCGTCGTTGGAGATCATTCAACCCACGGGCAAGGCGCGCTGCCGGGACTGCGGCGCGGAGTTCGTGCTCAACGACCTCCTCGTGCTGTGCGAGTGTGGCAGCGCCAACCGCGAGCTGCTCGCGGGAGAAGAACTCAAAATTCGGGAAGTTGAGGTACTGGCCTGATGTGCGCGACGTGTGGCTGCTCCGGCGACACCCTCTTCGAAATCCACGAGCATGACCACGAACACGAACACGGGCATGACCACGAACACGGGCATGACCACGGCCACAGCCACGACCACGCTGCGACCCGGACGGTCACTCTCGAGCAGGCGGTGCTCGCCCGCAACGACGCGCTCGCCGAGCGCAACCGCAAGTGGTTGGCCGAGCGCAGCATCCTCGCGGTGAACCTGATGAGCTCACCCGGCGCGGGCAAGACCACGCTGCTCGAGCGCACCATTCGGGAACTGGGTGCCCAGCTGCGGGTGTCGGTCATCGAAGGTGATCAGGAGACCGTGCTGGACGCGGACCGGATCCGGGCCACCGGCGCCCCAGCAGTACAGATCAACACCGGTTCGGGCTGCCATCTCGATGCGAAGATGCTCGCCGGTGGGCTGGAGACGCTGAACCCTCCGGTGGGCTCAGTCGTGCTCATCGAGAACGTTGGAAACCTGGTGTGTCCGGCGTTGTTCGACCTCGGCGAGCAGGCCCGCGTCGTGATCACCTCGGTCACCGAGGGCGCAGAGAAGCCGCGGAAGTACCCGCAGATGTTCCGTGCGGCCGATCTTGTGCTGCTCAACAAGATCGATTTGCTGCCGTACGTCAAGTTCGATGTCGACGACTTCCTGGATGGGGCACGGCGGGCGAATCCGGGTGTCGAGGTGCTGCACCTATCGGCCACCACCGGCGACGGCATCGCCGACTGGTACGGCTGGTTGCGCGCCCGGCTCCCTTAGCGGTCGGCCCGTTCCATCGGGCGGCGCGCGAAGGCCGGGGCGTGTTCGGGTCGCAAGCCGAGGCCGAGCAGCCGGGCCGGGAAGTACGACAGCCGCGGGTACCGTGCGAACAGCTTGATCATCGCCGGGGGCGGACCGTTGCGCTTGCCAGCCATGACCGGGCGCATGACGGCCCGGTGCAGGATCCGCTGCAGGCCCTGTACCAGCATCGTGGGCAACAGGCGGCGTGACCGGATCCTCGCGAGGTCGGCCGGGGTTGGCCGGCCACGGCGAAGCGGCCGCGCCAGCAGAGTCGCAGTGGCGACGGCGTCTTGCACGGCCAGGTTGATACCCACCCCGCCGACCGGAGACATGGCGTGCGCCGCGTCGCCGATGCACAGCAGGCCGTCGACGTGCCATTCCGGTAGCAGGTTCAGCCGCACGTCGAGGAACTTGACGTCGTCCATCGTCTCCAGCTCGGGCATCCGGTCGGCGAACTCGGGACAGACCTCGGTGATGGCGGCACGGAACGCCTCGATGCCTTGCTTGCGCAGGTCGGCGCCCTTGGGCGCTAGGTAGGCGATCTGGAAGTAGCCGGTGCGCGGCAGCGGTACGACGAAGCGGCATTTGCGCATTCTCGGGGTGAGCATGCCTTCGCCTTCGTCGTCGTGGCGCGACAGGCGAAACCACCAGACATCGAACGGGCAGTCGTACTCCTTGGGCTCCAGGCCCGCCTGGCGCCGGGCGAGTGACCAGCGGCCGTCGGCGGCGATGACCAGGTCCGCGCGCAGCTCGCCCTCGGTGCCCTCGGCCGTCTGGTAGCGGACCCCGACAACAGCGTTGCCCCGATCGCCGTCCCGGATCAGGCCGGTCATCTCGGTGTTCATCCGCAGTGTGAAGGTCTTTTCTTCCACGGCGCTGTCGGCGAGCAGGTCGAGGAAGTCCCACTGCGGTACCAATGCGATGTACGGGTGCGGCACTTTCAGCCGGGTCATGTCGGCCAGCTTCATCATGCCGCCGCTGTCGGTGGGGAACCCGGCCGAGGTGACCTCGCTGTGCGGCAGGGCGTCGAACTTCTCGCCCAGTCCCAGTTCGTCGAGCAGGGTCAGCGTCGACGGGTGCACCGTGTCGCCGCGGAAATCACGCAGGAAGTCGGGGTGCTTTTCCAGCACGGTCACCTCGACGCCGGCCCTGGCCAGCAGTAGCCCTGCCACCATGCCGGCCGGGCCGCCACCGACTATCACACAGTCCGTGCGCTCGGTCATCGCGGTCACCTGATTTCATCATTTGGTGAATAAACTCAGGATGCACCCGGACCGGCCGGCGCGTCAAGCACTGTGACGACGGATACGCTGATCAGGGCTACCACGCGATCAGGTCGGATTCTGCAGGCGCCTGCCCTCGCCGACGCCGGTCGAAATGCGCTCGGCTCGGTGATCCGAAGATGATGCACCCATAGGTGCTTTGGTGTAGGTGGAAGCGGTCGAATACTTCGGGCGGCTTGCCGCAGGTGTGGTCGTCAACCGATCAGCGTTCGCACTTGTGCGCCGCGGATGCTCAGTACGGCTGTTTGGGCATCAGCACCCACAGCGCGAGGTATACCACGAACTGAGGCCCCGGCAGCAGGCAGGACAGCACGAACAGCAGCCTGACCACGTTGGCATCCCAGCCGTACCGCTGGGCTATGCCGGCGCACACACCGGCGATGACCTTGCCTTCGCGTGGGCGGGTCAGTGTCGTTGTACTCATCGAAGTCTCCTCGGGAGCGGGCAGGCAGTGTCCACTCTCCCCGCGCAGCAACCGCCATGGCGTCGGTGTGCACCCTGAACCCGGCATCGGGGTCACCCCGAGAAGTGTTCGTGATACCCGCCGGCGCACGAGATCGGCGTCCACGTCGGCCCTGACGTGAACGCCGTGCCAAGCGGGACGTTCGTTACTCCGTGGATGCCAGGTAAGGCTTGAGGAGGATCCCCAGTTGCAGGGTCAGCATCCGCATCCATGCCTGACCCACCTCGGCGGCGGCCGGCGGTTCCGGAAGCTTCCCGAATACGTAATCACCATCAAGTCCCGGAGCGACGGTGTTCAGCGCCGTCATGACTCTCATCTCGACCCAACCCATCAGTGCGATGGTCAGATCGGCCGGGACACCACATGCGGATTAGTCCCGCCATCTTTGACGTGAGCATCGGCCACTCGAGACATGTAGGAGTGGAAATTGCCGTCCATCGGCTTGGTCGGGGTCCGCGACCACCACCCTTTAAGGGTCATCTTGCGCTGCATCAGATGCGAAGCATCTTGGAAATACCCGGTAGATTCGGGACGGGACAGCAAATAATCATATGCCAGGGTGACCACGCCGCCGGCCGCTGGTCCGAGCAGGGGGCCGGTCCGGCGCAGGATAGACGCCTCGCGAGGCCCGAACCCGGCACAATCAGCATACGGATGGAATTCGGCACTTTCATGCTTACCCATGGGTGCGTTCGGTTCGGTGAGGCTCGGCTCGAGAATGATCCCGAGCTGAAGCATGAACTGGTTCATCCAGGCGGCGCCGGCCGCCGACACCGTGGCGGTGTCGCAAACCTCGCCCATGGCCGCCAGGATCTGGCCTTGCAACCAGGCGATCAACGCCAGGACGAGCTGAGGTGGTAGCGGAACCTGCACCCCGGGAAAGGTCACGTTCTTTTCCCCGAGATGGCTGATCTTTCGGACGAAGCTTGCCAGGTCGCCGTTGAATGGCCCAGCGATCGTTTTGTCGAGCCACTCTTTATCAGCGCTTTTCTGATGGGCGGATCCGATCCTCCCATCGACCGGCCGGATTCCGGACGCGTGGTCAGGTATTCGGTGATGGCCTGCGGGATCCTGTCGATCAGAGCCGAGATGGCCATGCCGGTTTCGGAAACGGCGACCGCTTCGTATGCGCCGAAGCCGGCGAACTCGGCCCGTGGGGCGAATTCCGGCGTTACCAGGTGTTCACAGCCTTCGACTTCGGCAATCTCATCGGCCAAGTTCTGCACCGTCATCATAACCATCCCCTCCAGGCGAAAAAATGCCATGCCCATGAGCCTCGCTGACATTTCTGACCATACCGTGCGCAAGGTTTAATTGAAGTGACCAAGCGCGAAATGACGTTAAACGGTAGTTACCGACTTCTCACTCGGTGACGCGCACAACAGCGTCCTACTGGCCGAAGGTGTACCGGAGATTCGCGTTGATCAGCTGGTTGAGCCACTTGCGCAGATGCCCGAGTAGAGCCGGCGGCGGGTCGCTCGTCGACCAGCAGAGTCAGCGTAAGTCCGTTCCCTGCCGGCCGCCGGAGGATAGATCGAACCGGTTACGGCGGGGGTGGTTGGCTTCGTCGCCGGCTACCAACCTCCAGCATGCCGCAGCGGTACCCGTCTCGACGGGGTTGGCACGCTATACCGGCAACACCGCCAGTTCCCGCGGCTGGTGGTTGAGCCGCCGCGCGCCACTGTCCTCGACGACCACGATGTCCTCGATACGGGCACCCCAACGCCCGGGCAGGTAGATCCCCGGCTCGATGCTGAACGCCATGCCTTGGTCGAGTACCAGATCGTTACCGGCCACGATGTAGGGCTGCTCGTGCACTTCCAGTCCGATCCCGTGGCCCGTGCGGTGGATGAACCGGTCACCCAAACCGGCATCCCTGATCGGGACCCGGGCGGCGGCGTCGACCGACTGTGCCGTAGTTCCCGGCGCGACCGCGGCGACGGCCGCATCCTGCGCCGCCTGCAACACCGCATAGCAGGCGGCGACATCAGGGTGGGCTGGCTGTCCCATGGAGTAGGTGCGGGTGCAGTCGGAGAAGTAGCCCTCCGGAGTCGGACCGCCGATGTCGACCACCACCAGATCCCCCGGGCGCACCACCCGGTCGGAGACGTCGTGGTGCGGGCTCGCCCCATTCGGACCGGAACCGACGATGACGAATGCCGCCGCGGTATGCCCCTCCGCGACGATCGCGGCCGCCACATCGGCACCGACTTGTGCCTCGGTCCGCCCGACCCGCAACCACTCCCCCATCCGGGCATGCACCCGGTCGATGGCCCGGCCTGCGGCGGCCAGCGCGGCGATCTCGGCGGCATCCTTGCGCATCCGCAGCTGCGCCAGCACCGTCGACGCGAGCTCCTGCGCGCAGCCAGGCAGTGTGGCCCGCAGGCCTAACACGTGTATCGCGGGCATCGCGTCTCCCACCGCGGCCCGGGAGGCGGTCGACCCGGATCCGGGCAATAGAGCGGCGACCAGGACGTATGGGTCATCACCGTCGCTCCACTCGGCGATCTCCAGACCCAATTCCAACGCCGGTGTGCCATCCAGACCTGGTCGTTCCAGAGCGGGTACCACCAGAGCCGGATCACCGTCAGCAGGCACCACCAGGCAGGTCAGCCGCTCGTGGGACTCGCCGCCTATCCCCAGCAGGTAGCGCAGGTCCGGGCCGGGCGTGAGCAGTAAGGCATCCAGGCCGGCGGCGTTAGTCGCGTCACGCGTTCGAGCCAGACGGGCTTCGAGGGTCTCGAGTGGGACGGCCATACCGCCAGCCTAGGACTGGGCAACGCAGGCGGCTGGCAGGCTCTGCCCTCATGAATGCGCCTCTGTTATTGATCGACGCCGCGAGCCTGTATTTCCGGGCCTATTACGGTGTCCCGGAGTCGATCACTGCGCCGGACGGTACGCCGGTGAACGCGGTGCGGGGCTTCACCGACATGCTCGCCCGGCTGATCGAGCAGCGCCGCCCGGGCCGCCTGGTCGCCTGCCTGGACCTGGACTGGCGACCGGCCTTCCGGGTCGCCGCGATCGCCTCCTACAAGGCGCACCGGGTGGCCGAGGAGACCGGGCCAGACGCTGCCGATGTCGAAGAGGTGCCCGACACGCTGAGCCCCCAAGTGCCGCTGATCCTCGAGGTGCTGGCGGCCGCAGGACTGGCCACCGCCGGTGCCGCGGGATACGAGGCCGACGACGTGATCGGCACGCTGGCCGCCGCCGAGCACCACGACCCGGTCGAGGTGGTCAGTGGCGACCGGGACCTGTTCCAAGTGGTGCGCACCGAGCCGACGCCGGTGCACGTGGTCTACGTCGGGCGGGGACTGGCCAAGGCCGAGGTGATCGGGCCCACTGAGCTCGCCAGCCGGTACGGGCTGCCGGAAGCCGGTGCCGGGGCGGCGTACGCGGACCTCGCCGCGTTGCGCGGGGACCCCTCCGACGGGCTGCCCGGGGTGCCGGGCATTGGGGAGAAGACCGCGGCTACGCTGATCAGCCGGTTCAGCTCGGTGGAGGGCTTGCTCGCGGCGCTCGACGATCCCCGGTCGGCGCTCGCCTCAGGGGTGCGGGCCAAGCTGCGGGCCGCTCGCGATTACCTTGAGCTGGCGCCCACGGTCGTGCGGGTGGCGACCGACGCCCCGGTACATCGCGACCGCGACGACATGCTGCCTCGCGCTCCTGCCGACTCGGCGGCGCTTGCCGCGCTGCAGCGCACCTGGGGCCTGGGCAGCGCGGTGGACCGCCTCGTTGCGGCGCTTCACGGCCGGCGCTGACCAGCCTCCACGGCGAGCAGGTCACTGGCCTTCTCACCGATCATCATGACGGTGATATTCGGGTTGACGGCCGGCAGCAATGGCATCACCGACGCGTCGGCGACGCGCAACCCGGTCACGCCGTTGACCCGCAACTGCGGGTCGAGCACGGCCTGCGGATCGCCCACCGCACCCATCCTGGCAGTGCCCGCGGGATGGTAGACGGTGTTGTGCGTCTTGCGGCAGTAGTCGATGAGCTCGCCGTCAGTGACCGTGCCCGCTCCTGGCGCCAGCTCGCGGTGGATCCAGGCTTGCAACGGTGGCTGGGCGGCGATCCGCCGGGCGAGCCGGATGCCGGCGAGCATCACGGCGATATCGTGGCCGTCGGAATCCGTGAAGTATCGCGGGTCAACCTTAGGCCGGTCCCGGAAGTCGCGTGAGCGCAACCGCACCGTGCCGCGGGACCGGCCGCGGGTGACGTTCGGTGTCAAGCACAAGCCATTGGTCGTGGTCGGGTAGCCCCAGCGCACAGTGTTCATATCGAAGGGCACCGAGCCGTAGTGCATCATCAAGTCCGGACGGTCCAAGCCCGGCTGGGTCCGGGAAAACAAGCCGATCTCCCACCACTGTGTGGAGCGGGTCACCATCGGCCGGGAGGCCTCCCACATGACCACTCCCTCGACGTGATCGTCCAGATTGGACCCCACACCGGGGCTGTCCACGAGCACATCGATGCCGACATCGCGCAGGTGATCCGCAGGCCCGATGCCGGACAGCATGAGCAGCTTGGGCGTGTCGATGGCCCCAGCACACAGGATCACCTCCCGGCGGGCATGCACGATGGCGGCGGTTGCCGAGTCGAGGTAGTCCACTGCGGTCGCCCTGAGGCCGGCATCGAAGATCACTCGCTTGACCCAGGCCCCGGTCCGCACGACAAGGTTGCGCCGCCGTTCCATGATGGGGTGCAGGTAGCTGCGCGACGACGACATCCGCAGGTTGTCCTCGTCGGCATTGATCTGGAAGAAGCCGGCTCCTTCGGTGATCGTGACGCCTTCGTTGAAGCGCACCGTAGGCAGGCCGACCTCGGCCGCAGCGGCCAGCACGTCGACACCGCACGGATCGCGAGGCGGGATTTGGCGCAGCGTCACGGGACCTGCGCGGCCGTGGTGATCACCGGGGCCGTCATTGTTCTCCAACCGTTCGATCAGCGGCCAGCACTCGTCGGCGCTCCAACCGGCACACCCCATCGCCGCCCACTCGTCAAGATCCTCGCGGGGGGTCCAGAACGCGATGCACGAGTTGTGCGACGAGCAGCCACCGAGCACCTTTGCCCTCGAATGCCGCAGGAAGCTGTTCCCGTTGGCCTGCGGCTCGACCGGGTAGTCCCAGTCATATCCCGAACCCAGCAGTTGCGGCCAGCGTTCCAGCCGCAAGACGGCCGGGTCGACGAGGTCGGACGGGCCGGCTTCGAGCAGGCACACCGTGACTGACGGATCCTCCGACAACCGGGCCGCCAGGACGCAGCCCGCCGAACCACCGCCGACGACGACGTAGTCGTACTCCTGCGACCCCTCCGAGCGCGTCACCGGTGGAACGCGTG
>DATFDO010000207.1:0-5202 GCA_035252045.1 Pseudonocardiaceae bacterium | reverse complement strand
CTGGGCGTCGACCACGTCGTTCTGGAACGGGGCCGGATCGGCGAAACCTGGCGTGGCCTCTGGGACAGCTTCTGCCTGGTGACACCGAACTGGACGATGTGCTTACCGGGCGCGCCCTATACAGGTGATGATCCCGAGGGTTTCGACCCGCGCGATGAGGTGGTCCGGTACCTGGAGCGGTATGCGTCGACCTACCGCATGCCGGTTCGCGAGGGAGTGGTCGTCGACAGCCTTGGCCCCGCAGGGCACGGTGGGTTCGTGCTTCGCACCTCAGCCGGCGACATGCACCCGGACGTGGTGGTCGTGTGCACGGGCGCCTTTCAGCGGCCGCACCGTCCTGATGTTGCTGCTGAGTTCCCGCGCAATGTGCTCGTCATCGACGCCGAGGACTACCGCAATCCGGCATCGCTGCCGCCGGGGCGGGTGCTCGTGGTCGGCAGCGGCCAGACCGGTTGCCAGGTCTCCGAGGAGCTGCACGAGTCCGGCCGGGAAGTGTTCCTGGCCTGCGGGCGCGCGCCATGGGGGCCCCGGCGGGCCGGTGGCCGCGACATCGTCTCGTGGCTGCGCGAGACCACCTTTTGGGAGCAGCCGCTCAGCGCGCTGCCCTCGCCCGCCGCCCGGCTGGCCGCCAACCCGCAGGTGACCGGCCGCCGAGGCGGCCATGACCTGCATTACCGCACGTTGCAGGCGATGGGCGTGCAACTGCTGGGTCGCTTGGCTGGGGTGGACGGGCATCGGGCGCACTTCGCCGATGACCTGGCCGACTCGGTGGCTTTCGGTGATGCCCGCTACGCCGACATCAGGCAGCTGTTCACCACCCAGCTGCCCGCTAAGGGCATGACCGTGCCCGAGCTACCCGATCCCCCACCCTTTGTTGCCGAGCCGCCCTCGGAGCTGGACCTCCGGGGCTTCGGCGTGGTGATCTTCACCTGTGGTTTCCGTCCGGACTATGCGCGCTGGGTGCAGCTTCCCGCTTTTGACGCCATGGGCTTCCCGCTCACTGATGATGGTGCCAGCACCGTCGTGCCAGGCCTGTTCTTCTGCGGCGTCCACTTCCTCCGCAAGCGCAAGTCGTCATTCCTCTACGGAGTTGGAGAGGACGCGGCCGTCGTGGCTCGTTCGGTGGTCCGCTACCGATCGCAGCCCGGGAAGTGATCACCGTTCGGGACGACGTCCGCGCGGCGCTTGCCGACGGCCGCCCGGTCGTGGCACTGGAATCGAGCGTGATCGCCCATGGGCTGCCGGCGCCCGTGAACGTGCACGTTGCTCATTCGCTTGAGCAGGCAGTGCGCGCGGCCGGCGCGACGCCGGCGACAGTGGGAGTGATCGGGGGACGGTTGCGGGTGGGTCTGGAACCTGGGGAGATCGAGCACCTCGGGGAGTCCGGTGATGTGCACAAATGCGCTGCCGCAGACCTCGGATGGGCGATCGCCCGAGGTGCGGACGGCGCGACGACGGTGTCCGCGACGGTGTTCGCGGCTGCTTCGGCGGGAATCGACGTGGTTGCCACCGGCGGCATTGGGGGCGTCCACCGCGGGGACAGCGGTGACGTCTCGGCCGACCTTCCCACCCTCGCCCAGCATCCCGTCGCCGTCGTCGCGGCCGGCGCGAAGACGGTTCTGGACCTGCCGAGAACGCTGGAGGCGCTCGAGACGCTGGGCATTCCGGTCGTGGGGCTGCGCACCCGGGATTTTCCCGCCTTCTACGCCCGCGGCAGCGGGCTCATGCTGGACAAGTACACCGATGAGATCGACGACATCGCCCGGTTCTGTGTCATCCGCTGGCGCCGGCTCGGGCAGCGCGGCGGGGTACTCGTCGCCTGCCGCTGCCCGGAAGATCAGGCACTTGAGCCTTCCGAGGTGGAGGACGCGACAGCTCGCGCGCTGCACGACGCAATGGCGGCGGGCGTGTCCGGCAAACGCCTCACTCCGTGGCTGCTGGCTTCGGTGAGCGGCACCCTGCAAGCTCGGGCTATTGCCGCCAACCATGAGCTGCTACTGAACAATGCGCGGGTCGGCGCGCGCCTTGCCACCGCGTTATGCCGGCTCGGCTCCATGACAGCCGCTGAGTAGCGACGATCATGTGACGGACCGCCGGATGGTGTCCACGAGAATGTCGATCAGGTGTCGGCGAGTCTTTCGGCCCATTCCGCGCAGCACCGCCTGCACGCGCCGGCCAGTGCCCGGATCGGTGTCGCCGATGATCGCTTGGGCATCGGCGGTGAAGCTCAGCCGGACGCGTCGACGGTCGGTCGGGTCCGGTGTTCGGCACACCAGCCCGGCGTCGATCAGCCGATCGACCATGGCAGAGGTGGCCGGCGGTCGGGTGCCTAGAGCCTGAGCCAGGTCGGTGAGACCCACCGGTGCCAGTGCACCGATGACGTGCAGCGCGGTGAGCTGATCCAACGTCATCCCCCGGCCGGCCCAGACCGTCGGGCTGGCCACGACCACCGCCCGCAGATGGTCCACCAGCCAATCGACATCCTGCGCTGTCACAACACCCGAGTTACCGTCGGCCAGCACTGCTGACCCACCGCCAGCGTCGGCGTCTCGGTGGGTGCGCTCACGACTAGCCACCATGCGAGCTCCTCGAGCCGACAGCGACTGTGCCCTTGGTCGAACGCGGTCAGTCTCGCGCAATGTTACTTAGTTACCGGCGCCGGTGTGGCCAACCGAGCCTGACGCCGGGCCCGCGCGGGCGCAGCCTGTTACCGCCTGTGATCGCTCCCAGCGAATTATGAGGTTGCGTGCAGCTTGCTCACACCTCGCTGGGCCATAACTAACAGAGCAACGGGATTTCACGTGCAACACCAGTCGCTCGAGGGAACGCGCAGGGCGTTCCCACAATGAGAAGGGAAGAGAAGATGGCGCCGAAGCCGTGGAATTGGCAGAGTAAGCCGGATCATGATGGCAAACGCCGGCGCGATAGGGATGACGACTACTGGTACGACAAGGACGAAGGCCGGCGCAGAAGGCGCTGCAAATAAACCGAGTGAGTGACCGGGGGTCTCCTTCATGCGCCCCTCGAAGGAGGCCCCCACCGGGCTGGACGGGAGAGCAATCGTGATGCAGTCGCCGGCTCAGTCCGCACCTGCGTTGCGTCCGCGGGAAATCCTACGCTGGTTCTGGCCTGATGCCCGGCCCTTTCGGCTCTGGCTGGGGCTGGGATTGGTCCTGGTAGTGACGGCGCCGCTGCTCGATACGGCCACGATCTGGCTGTTCAAAATGCTGATCGATGACGTTCTGGTGGTTCGCAGGTTTGCCGCGTTCGGGCCGATTGCGCTGGCCTATGTGGCGATCACCGTAACCACCGCGGCTGTGGAGTTTGCTGATGGGTACCTGGCGGCATGGATTGGTGAGAATTTTCTGCACAGGCTGCGGACCCGCGTTTTCTCCCATTTGCAGACCCTGTCGGTGAATTTCTTCGACCGGCGCCCATTGGGAGATATCCTGAGCCGGCTCACCGGGGATTTGAGCGCGATCGAGACGCTGGTGCTCTCCGCGGTGACGGAAACCATCGCGCAGGTCGTCAAAATCATCTTGTTCGCCGGTGTCCTGTGCTACCTGAATTGGCAGCTGGCCCTGGCGTCATCGGTGGCGGTGCCGGTGTGCTGGCTGGCCGCCCGGTTCTTCTCGGTCCGGATCAAGGCCGCGTCCCGGGAAGTCCGCCGGCGCAGCGGATCGATCAGCACGGTAGCCGAGGAGAGCCTGGGTAATTCCGCCTTGATCCAGGTCTATGGTCGCCAGCGCGCTGAGATCACCCGCTTCACCGAGCAGAGCCGGGGCAGTGCGGTCGCGGAGCTCGCGGCCACCCGGCTGCGTGCGGTGTTCTCGTCGCTGACCGACCTGCTCGAGGTGGCCGGTGTCTTGTTGATCATCGGCATGGGACTGTGGGAACTGACCAGCGATCGCATCACGCTGGGTGGCCTGCTGGTGTTCCTGGTCTACCTTTCCCAGCTCTACAGCCCGATTCGTGGCCTTGGCCAGCTGTCGAACACGGTCTACGCCGCCGCTGCCAGTGCCGAACGCATCATCGACTTGCTCGAGACCCAGCCCGAGATCCGTACTCCGGTGCACCCGGTGCGCTTGGACCGTCCCCAGGGCGAACTGTCGGTGCAGCGGGTGAGCTTCCGCTATCCAGGTACCGCCGCCGACGCGTTGAGCGACATCAGCTTCACCGTGGCACCGGGGCGCAGCATCGCACTGGTCGGCGCCAGCGGCGCAGGCAAGACGACCCTGACCAAGCTGTTGCTTCGCCTGCATGACCCAGCCAGCGGCACGATCCGCCTGGATGGCATCGACATCCGCAACTTCGACCCCGACCAGCTGCGCACCAGCATGGCCGTCGTCCTGCAGGAGACCTTGCTGCTTGACGGCACCGTTGCGGACAACATCCTGGCCGGCCGCCCGGATGCCACCGAAGATGAGATGGTGGCGGCCGCGGTGGCCGCTGACGCCCACGAGTTCATCATCGCCCTGCCCGAGGGATACCACACCCGGGTCGGGCAACGCGGCCGGCTGCTGTCCGGTGGGCAACGCCAGCGGGTCGCGATCGCGCGGGCCATGATCCGCGACGCGCCCGTCCTGATCCTCGACGAACCCACCACCGGCCTCGACGCAAAGGCCAGCGCGCGCCTGCTGGCCCCGCTGCGCCGTCTCATGACCGGGCGCACCACCATCGTGATCTCGCACCACCTGACCACGGTCACCGAGGTCGATCAGATCCTCTACCTCGACCACGGCCGCATCACGGAAGCCGGCACCCACGCTGAACTGCTCGTCGGTAACGCCGGCTACGCCCGCCTGTATCGCCTATCCCTGTCGCGTTGACGGTGGACCGCCGCGGTGTCGAACTCGGCGACCACAAGCTGATCTGCGGGTCAGCCGGCGATGATCGCTTCGCAGCTGCGGATGGCTGCCTGGTAGCTCTGGATGGTGGGTTGGTCGAGCAGCGGTACGCTGAGTTGATCCCGCCAGTACCGGAGGGCCTGCAGGGCGATCGCCCGGGTGTGGGCAGGACTCGCGTCGGCCGGCAGGCCGAGCCGGGTTGATGGTGATATGCCGCGGCCACCGAGCACGTGATCGAGGGCGATGCGGGTTGGTTCCGGGACTGGCAAGTCCGCCAACCCGGCCAGCACCCGTAGCTCGGTGAAGCAGTGGCTGTCGGCGAGCAGCCGGTCGGCTGCTCGGAAAATCCGCACGG
>DATFDO010000206.1:0-2184 GCA_035252045.1 Pseudonocardiaceae bacterium | reverse complement strand
ATGGATCGGCCGCGGGTTGCATGTTCAAGTGCTGCGTCCCGATCTGCCGGTGCCGGCTGTGGTCGATGTGGTCGAGGTGTGCTGCGGTGAGGTCTGCCGCTTCACTGTGCCGATGAGCATCGATGAGGGTCCCTGGACAGTGCTGCGGATAGCCGACCCGGAAGCCCCTAACAGCACTCCAGGTCCGGGAAACCATCCTGCAAACAATGACGCGATCGCTTACACGAGTCCATGGTTTTTGCGGCCCTGACCGGTTGTGGCCGTTCTCCTAGCATCAGTGAGCTCATCAGGAAGGTTTGATTCGCTCACCTTCAAACGATCACTTGGGTGGGTATCCCGTGTCCCGGGGCGTTAGCGCGCGTGGATGTCCCGGTTGGGTGTCTGCTCCGCCACGCCATGGCGCAGCGTTGTTCGCCGGCGATACCGCGGGGTGTACCGGCGGGACACCGCGCCAACCGCGCAGCAGCCGCCGCGCGGCCTACCCTGGATACCGTGCCTGAGAACGGTCCGGTGGTGGGTGTGCTGGCGTTGCAGGGTGATGTGCGGGAGCACCAGCGCGCGATCGCCGAGTGCGGGCTGCGCAGCACGCTGGTACGGCGACCGGCAGAGCTCGCCGCGGCGGATGCGCTCATCGTGCCCGGTGGCGAATCCACCACCATGAGCCGGCTGCTGGTGGCCTTCGACCTCATGGAACCACTGCGGGTCCGGCTGGCTGAGGGCATGCCGGCTTATGGCGCCTGCGCGGGGATGATCCTGCTCAGCCGGGAGATCCTGGATGGCAATGCTGATCAGCGGCAACTCGCCGCACTGGATGTGGTGGTGCGCCGCAATGCGTTCGGCCGGCAGGTCGACTCCTTTGAAGCCGATCTCCCCTTTGTCGGGATCACCGGGGGATCCATCCGAGCGGTGTTCATCCGGGCGCCCTGGGTGGAGCAGGCGGGTGCCGGCGTCGAGGTGCTGGCCCGGGTGCCCGACGTGCCCGCGGCTGGCAGTGCGGCCGGTAGGATCGTGGCGATTCGGCAGGGGCGCGTGCTGGCCACCGCGTTTCATCCGGAGCTGACCGGTGACCGGCGGGTCCACCAGCTCTTTTGCCAGATGGTCCGGCAGTCCCGGGTGGGGGTATGCGGGTGAGGCCGGCAAAGGATCAAGAGGAGCATGAGTAGCTATGAGCGGCCATTCGAAATGGGCGACCACCAAGCACAAGAAGGCCGTGGTCGACGCCAAGCGCGGCAAGCTCTTCGCGAAACTGATCAAGAACATCGAAGTGGCGGCGCGCACCGGAGGCGGTGACCCGGACGGCAACCCGACGCTGTACGACGCGATCCAGAAGGCCCGTAAGACATCGGTGCCCACGGACAACATCGAGCGGGCTGTCAAGCGCGGATCCGGTGCCGATGCCGGGGGCGCCGACTACCAGACGATCATGTATGAGGGGTACGGACCCGGGGGGGTGGCCCTGCTCATCGAGTGCCTCACCGACAACCGTAACCGGGCGGCCTCCGAGGTCCGCACCGCAATGACCCGCAACGGCGGCACGATGGCCGATCCCGGCTCGGTGTCGTTCCTGTTCAGCCGCAAGGGCGTGGTCATCGTGCCCCAGGAGCAGGGCGTCTCGGAAGACGACGTACTGACAGCGGTGCTCGATGCCGGCGCCGAAGAGGTCAACAACTTGGGTGAGTCCTTTGAAGTCGTGTCCGAGGCAACCGACCTGATCGCGGTGCGCACCGCCCTGCGCTCGGCCGGTATCGACTACGACTCCGCCGACGCGAGTTTCCTGCCCTCGGCGAGCACCCCGCTGGATGCCGACACCGCCCGCAAGGTCTTCAAACTCATCGACGCCCTCGAGGATTGCGACGACGTGCAGAACGTCTACGCCAACTTCGATGTCCCCGACGACGTCCTCGCCGAAGTGGGTTGATCTTCGTATTCCGCGGGCTCACTGCGTCAATGCGCCGGCGCGCCCCGGCGGGGGTGTAGGGTTCGAACGCATGTTCGCCGGCGGGAGGAATTCGTGCGGGTACTCGGCGTGGACCCTGGGCTCACCCGCTGCGGGTTGGGCGTGGTCGACGGGGGTCCTGGGCGGGCAGTCACCTGCGTGGCTGTCGATGTCGTACAGACCCCCCCTGATGTCGCTCTGGGTGCGCGGCTGATCGCGGTAGCCGACGTGGTGGAGTGCTGGATCGC
>DATFDO010000205.1:0-6627 GCA_035252045.1 Pseudonocardiaceae bacterium | reverse complement strand
GCTGCCGGCCGGCGGCTCCGCGGTCAGCCCGTAGCGAGCCAGCACGGCGCGCACGGTGGCGCCCAGCTCGGCCGGGGCCGTGCCGTTGCCCGCGTCGGCCGCCGTTCGCAGTGCCCGGATAGCGCTGCGCACTTCGGGACGGTGGAAAAAGCGCTCCCCACCGCGGATCTGGAACGGGATTCCGAGCTCGTCCAAGGCCTCCTCGTACACCTCGGACTGGGCGTTGACCCGGTACAGCACGGCAATCTGGGCGGCCGGAACCCCGTCGCGCAGCAACTGCGCGATCACCGACGCCACCGCAGCGGCTTCGGCGGGCTCGTCGTCATGCTCGACGAACATCGGTTCTGGACCGGGCGGCTGCTGGCCTTCCAACCGCAGCCGCGCGCCAGCCGGGCGGGCTCGGGCGCCGGATATCACCCGGTTGGCCAATGACACGACCTGAGGCGTGGAACGGTAGTCGCGGTACAGCCGTACCGTCACCGCATCCGGGAAACGCCTGCTGAACCCGAGGAGGAAACCTGCCGTCGCGCCGGCGAAGGAGTAGATGGTCTGGTTCGCATCGCCGACGACGGTAACGTCGTCACGGGCGCCCAGCCACGCATCCAGCACCCGCTGCTGCAACGGGGTGACGTCCTGGTACTCGTCGACGACAAAACATCGGTAACGGTCCCGGACCTCCTGCGCCACATCCGGGTAACCCTCCACAGCGGCTGCGGTGTGCAGCAGGATGTCGGCGAAGTCGAGCACCCGGTTGCGGTTCTTGAGCTCCTCATATGCGGCGTAGACCGCTGCGACGTGCGCAGCAGGCGCCGGTGGCTCCCGCCGCGCGGCGACCACCGCGGCGGGATAATCCCCTGGACTGACCAGGGTCGCCTTGGCCCATTCGATCTCATCGGCGAAATCGCGAAGATTGTCAGGGCCGGTGTCGACACCGGCCCGCTGCGCGGCCTGACCGACCAGCCGCAGCTTGTGTTCCAGCAGCGGCCACGGCTGGTCACCCACCACCCGCGGCCAGAAGTACCGCAGCTGGCGCAGTGCTGCGGCATGGAACGTTCGCGCCTGGACGCCACCGACGGCCAGGTCGCGCAGTCGGGTGCGCAGCTCACCCGCCGCGCGGGCGGTGAACGTCACGGCAAGAACCTGCCCTGGCGCGACATGGCCGGATCTGACCAACTGGGCGATCCGCCGGGTGATGGTGCGAGTCTTCCCGGTGCCTGCGCCGGCCAGCACGCAAACCGGTCCCCGCGGCGCGCACACCACGGCGCGCTGCTGTTCGTCAAGCCCGTCGAGCGGATCCGGCTGCTGCCCCACGACTCGCATCTTCGCAGAGCGTGCCGACGCCAGCGGAACATCGCGCAGGGTCGCGTTGTTAATGCCCAGCGTGAACAAACTGACGATGTACTCGACGGTGTGGTGCGGTTACTGCCGGCGGCTCAAAGCACAGCTGGATCGTGCCGGCATCGCCTTCCGCGAAGTGGACATTGAACACGACGCGACCGCCGCATCCTTCGTGGCAGGCGTCAACGGAGGCAATCAGACCGTGCCAACCGTGCTGTTGGCAGATGGTTCGGTGCTGACCAACCCCACCCTCGACGAGATCCTTGCGGCCATTCCCGCCTAGCCGTCGCATACCACCCGAGTGGTTGTTGACCTGCCATAGACCGGCCACGAAGCGTTATGATGCCAGCATGCTCGGTCGGTAGGCGGACGACGGCGGGGGCGGTGTGCCAGTGAAGATCAGCGACCGGAAGCGATGGGAACGGGAGCTCACTGACCACATGCGGCGCCACGCCGCCGACCTCCAGAAATCACCGGTAGCCGCGACCAAGCCGGGCGTGTGGATGACCGCGCCGAGGCTCATTCTCTGGACGCTGATGGTAGTGATCATCACCAGTGTGGGGTGGGCCGTCGGCCTCTACATCTTCTGACGCGAGCCCGCGGGTCACGGCATTTCCACGCCACCCAACGCAGCCAACGGGTCGGCCAGCCGCTTGGCATCGCCCACCACGACGCCGGTGAACCGGCTGGGCGCAAAGAAATGCGCAGCGGCCTCGGTGACCTGCCCTGCGGTGACGGCCCGGAGCCGGCTAGGGTGCGTGAACAGCCAGTCGAGATCCAGGCCGAGGCTGGCCAGGGTGACCAGCTGACCGGCCAGACCGCGCTGGGATGCGGAGTTGATGGTCAGCGACCCGATCGCGTATTGGCGGGCGTTGTCCACCTCCGCCTCGTCGGGCGGTGCCACGATCATCCGGCCCAGCTCGTAGCGGGTCTCCAGCAGCGCGGCCGCGGTGACCTCGCTGGCCGTGTCCGCATCGGCGAGCAGGGTGGCCCCTGAAGAGGTGAACTCGAGGCCGCAGTGCGCGCTGTAGGTGTAGCCCTTGTCCTCCCGGATGTTCTCCACCCAGCGCGAGGAGAAGAACCCACCGAACACCAGGTTGGCTAGCTGCAACGCCGGGTAGCGTTCATCGTCGCGCGGCACGGCCTGCGCGGACAGCCGCAGCTGGGACTGCACCGCGCCGTCGCGGTGCACGAGCAGGACGTCGGCAGGAGTCAGCGCGGGCAACGCGGCCAGCCCGACGGCCGGGTGGTCGGACTGCCAGCTCGCCAGCGCCGACGCGACCGACTCCACCGCGCTGGCCGGCTCGATATCACCCACGAGCACCAACACAGCGCCGCCGGGTACCACGGCACGGCGGTGCAGGGCACGCACGGCGGCCGGTGTCACGGCTGCCACCTCATCGGGCTGTGGCCATTCCCGGGCGAAGGGATGGTTACCGTAGCGGCGTCGTTGCAGCGCTTCGCGGGCGATCACCTGCGGCCTGGACCGGCTCAGGGTGATGCGCTCCACCAGGCGATCCCGTTCCCGGATCACCTCGGTGGGGGCGTACGAAGCAGCATTGAGCGCGTCGGCGAGCACATCGAGTGCCACGTCCAACCCGCTGGCCAGGGCTGATCCAGACACGGACAGGTACTCGGGTCCCACCGTGGCCGCCAGATCACCACCGACCGCGGCGAGCAGATTGTCGATGGCGAACCGGTCGCGCCGCGGAGTTCCTTGCAGCAGCGTGGCAGTCAGCAACTCGGCGCGGGCCGGATGAGTGCGATGCGTACCACCGAAGGGAATCCGCAGCCGCAACTCCACCATCGGTACCGCGGGCCGCCGCACTGCAATGACGCGCAGGCCGTTGTCCAGCACGGTATCCACGGCGGGCGGTGTGCTGGGGAAACGCGGCGGACCTAGCGGCGGTAGCAGGCGCGGCCCCATGTCGGTCCGGCCGATTTGCTCGGCGCTGCGGTGCAGCATCACGCCTCCCGCCCTGGTCCCGAAGAACGTGATTCCACGGGTTCGACGATCAGCACTGCCCGGGAGTCCGGCCGCAGCCGGCCGGCCGCATTCGCGACCTGCTCAGCGCTCATTCCCACCACCAGAGCCGGTAGTTCAGTGATCAACTCGGCGCGCCCGTACAGGAGTTCGAAGGCGCCGATGGCCAGCGTCCGGCTCACCAACCGGTCGTGCTCTCGAAACAGCGTGGCAGCCCACCGAGCGGTGATCCGGTCCAACTCCTCGGGGTCGGGACCTTCCGCGGCGAGCTTGGCGATCTCCTCATCGGTGGCGGCGAGCACGCGGTCGACGTCCACACTGGCCGGATGAACCGCGCTGATGGTGAAGGTATCCGGGTCGCGGGCATCCAGCGGAGAACCGAACAGGCCGCAACCGGCACCGACATCGGTGACCAGCGCGTCGGTGTGCACCAGACGTTGCTCGAGGCGAGAGGAATCACCGTCGGACAGGACAGCGGAGAGCACCTCGTAGGCGAGGTAGTCCTCGAAGTCGGCTGCTGGATCAGGCATGCGGTAGCCGATGGCCAGCGCGGGCAGCGGCGCATGCGGATCGGGATGGCGGTGGCGGCGTTCGGTCGTCGGTGGCGGCTCGGCGAACGAGGGCCGCGTCGGTATCGGACGGGCGGGCACGTCACCGAAGTGGCGGCGCACCAGCTCGAGCGCTTCGTCTACGGCGAAATCGCCGGAAACGGTGAGTACCGCGTTAGCCGGGGCATAATAGACATCGAAGAAAGCCGCGCAATCGTCCACGGTGGCCGCTTCGAGCTCGGAGAAATCGCCGTAGCCGTTATGCGCATTGGGAAAGGTGTCATAAAGCACCGGCGGCAGCGTGATCCATGGAAACCCGCCATATGGCCGGTTGAGCACGTTGAGCCGGATCTCTTCCTTGACCACGTCGACTTGGTTGCTCAGGTTCTCGGCGGTGAGCCGGGGAGCGCGCATCCGGTCGGCCTCGATGAACAGCGCGCGCTCCAGCGCCGCCGAGGGCACGACTTCGAAATAGTCCGTGTAATCGGGGTGGGTGGAACCGTTGAAAGTTCCGCCCGACGACTGCACGTGGCGGAAGTGCGCGAGCTTCTCCAGGCTCTCGCTGCCCTGGAACATCAGATGCTCAAACAGGTGCGCGAACCCGGTACGGCCCTGCGGCTCGGAGCGGAACCCAACGTCATAGTGCACACCGACAGCAACCACCGGAGCGGATCGGTCCGGGCTCAGCACCACCCGCAGCCCGTTGGGCAGAGTCTCGCGGTACAACTCGACCGGTGGTGGGGCGATGCGGGTCATGAGACCACCCTACGGTGGGCGGCCACCCAACCGCCGCGCAGCCGCCAGGCCAACAGCGCGCCGGCGATCGCGGCGACGGTTACCCCGATCGCGGCCAACCGCTGCACGTCCCGGGCGGCGGTAGGCACTCCGGTCCCCGCCAGGTGCGCGATCCATTCGCCCGCCGGCAGCGGGTCGGGCACCTCGACGGCCAGTACCTCACCCAGCCGGTGACCGCAACCATCCAGCCGAGCCGGGACCACTCGTCCACTGACCAATTCCACGTGCACGAGATCCTCGGCATTGGGGGGCCCGCAGAGCACTGACTCCACCACAGTGGCCTTGGCAGCGCGGATCTGGCCACCACCGGCCGGTGGCCACAACAGCCACCCCAACCCGATCGATCCCAGCACGATCATCACCGCGAGCAGCACTGCACCGATTCGACCGGTACCCATGGCTGCCACCGCGCCATCGTAGTCAGCCGCACTAGCCGGAAACTTCAGCCGTAGCAGCCGACTTGATCGCCAGGCTAGGTGGCCAGCGGCACTCACTGTCCAGGTGGTCGTATCCCAACGTTCGAATGAGTTGACTTCCTTCGTCGAAGCAGCCACCGATCAGATCGATCCATGGCGCGCGTGGGCGACATGCCGCTTAGTTGCCGTCTTCGATAGCGTGACGCAGGCCCACCTCGTGTGCACCAGCGGCCAGCGGATCAAGCCCGAAGGCTGCTGCGGGGCCTAGCGCCCCGGGTCCGGACACGCCGTGCTCGGCGGCCTGTTGCGCGCCCCATGCGAGCAGATCCGCGGTGAGCTGGTACGGATCGCCGGACACCAGACGGACTTGAGCCAGCTCGGCGCCCGACTCGTCGTAGGCGGTGGCCACGATGTGGGAGTTGACGCGCGCCAGCGCGCTCGCGTCCGGCTCCTCAGCGACCCAGCGCTGCGCCCAGGTTCCGATCCCGCGCACCATCGACCGCACCGCAGATGAGGCCAGCAGCGCCGGGATGACCCGGCAGCCCAGCCGCACCATCGGTGTCACCGGCGTGCACCGGCCGAAGTAGACGTCCACCGCGGCCAGTCCCACCGGGCCCGCGAGCTGAGGCAGCGCGTAATGCTCGGTGGTGCCGAGGGCCACCGCCGGGTACTCCCGCCCGCCCACCTGGATGATGCGTGCCCGCACTCCCGCAGGTTGCGGACGGATGCCATCGCGCCAGGTGAAGTCGCGCTCCGTGAGCAGCCCGACAGCCGATCGGAAGGTGCCCCGGCTGATCACCTGGGACCGGCCGACTCCGCTGATGAGGTAGGCGACTTCAATCCGGTGCACCTTCGACCGGGAGTCGCGCAGCGCCAGCGCGCCGGCAAGGTTGCCGGGTACGTAGTCGTGACCGAACGCGGTGATCAGGCTGGCCCCGGTCCGCTGCGCTGCCGGCCCGAATTCCTCGAACACCCGGCGGATGAACGGTGACTCGCCGGTGGAGTCCAGGTAGATCGCCCCGGCCTCGATCGCTGCCCGCAGTGCCGGCTCGCCGAGCCGGATAAAGGGACCGACAGTGCTGACCAGCACCCCGCCCCTGCGGATCAGAGCCCGCACCGACGCGGTATCGGTCACATCTGCCCGCGCCACCTCCAGGTTGTCCAACCTGGATGCCACGGCGGACAGCCTGCCGGCATCTCGACCGGCCAGCACCGGCCGCAACCCACGCCGCACCATGGACTGCGCCACCCGCCGGCCGGTGTACCCGGTGGCCCCGAACAGCACGATCACGGGTCGCCCCTCCGCCGGCTCCCCCTGGGGGTAGGTACTGGCTAGTCGGCGCGCAGGGCTCTGGCCAGCTCGGCGCGGCTGCTGATGCCGAGTTTGGCATAGGCGTTGGCGAGATGGGCCTCAACGGTCCGGACTGACAGCACCAGGCGCTCGGCGATGGCCTGGTTCTTCATGCCCTGCACAACGAGGCTGGCGACTTCGCCTTCCCGGCTGGTCAGTGGCCGCGGCGCGAGCTGATCGAGGGCAGGGGTACGG
>DATFDO010000204.1:0-4836 GCA_035252045.1 Pseudonocardiaceae bacterium | reverse complement strand
GATCGCCACCGCCGCGCTGGTGCTGGTGCCCGCGCTGGCCGTCGATGGGCACGGGGCCAGGCTGGGCCGCGCCGGCGGGCCCTACCACCGGACATTGCCGCTGGTCAGCCCGATAGTCCGCTGGTGGCTGTGGTGCGCGACGACGAGGTACCGGCGCAACCGCATGACGTCCCGGTCACCGCGGCCCTGACTCCTGGGCGCGGGTTCGCTCACGCTGCCCGCCGACCGCGCCGCTCAGATCTTGCGAGACCGCTAAACTTGCTATCATCGTGCTGGCACTCTCGTGCGTAGAGTGCCAATTACGTGGAGGGCGAAACGTGCCGACCTACTCCTACGCGTGCACTGCGTGCGAGCACCGGTTCGACACCGTGCAGAAGTTCACCGACCCGTCGCTGACCGACTGCCCGGAGTGTTCTGGACGGCTGCGCAAGCTGTTCTCGTCGGTGGGCATCGTGTTCAAGGGCAGCGGTTTCTACCGCACCGACAACCGCTCCGCCAACTCGGACCAGCCCAGCTCGAACGGTAAGTCCGAGGTCAATTCCCCGGACAAGCCCCGCTCCAAGTCGTCGGAGTCAAAACCCCCGAACTCCACGACAGCCGGCAAGACAGCCTCGGCATCGTCGAGTTCAGCGGCGTCCACCACCTCCTGACCGAAGCAGTTATCCACAGCCGCACGGTTGTCCACAGGTAGGGGCGACAGCACTGCCCCGAGCAACCGATCCTGCCTAAAGTCACGGACGTGACGAGGAAGATCGACAGGTCGGTGCCACTGTTGCGGCAACGGTGGAATGAGCTCAGGCAGGCAGCCGCGTTCAGTCAGATGATGTTGCTGCGGCGAGTCGCCGCCACGGTGCTCGCGGGGCTAGCCGTGATCTTGACGCTGCATTCCTGGCGGGCTCCCTTCCCCGGGGACTCCATCGTGGTGGCCGCCCGGGACCTGAGCCCGGGCACCGTCGTGGAGGCAAGCCAGCTGACGCTGCGCCGGTTACCCGCGCAGGCGGTGCCCGATGGCGCCGCCCGGTCCCCGGTCCCGGTGACGGGCCGGACGCTGGCAGCACCGGTGCGGCGCGGCGAGGTCCTGACCGACGTCCGGCTGACCGGCCCGGATCTCACCCGGTCGATTTCGAGCAATCCCGACCTGATGAGCGTGCCGCTGCGGTTGGCGGACCCGGGCGTCGCCGCACTGTTGCACGCTGGTGCCATTGTCGACGTGGTGACCGCCGGACCGCAGCAGGGCGAGCCGGTGGTGCTGGCCCGCGCCGCCCGGGTCCTCGCCGTGCTGGAGTCCGGTAGCGGCACAGCGCAACGCGACGGGAAACTCGTGCTGGTCGCGCTGGATCCGGTCGCGGCGACCAGGGTCGCCGCCACGTCGCTGTCCCAGAGCTTGACCGTCACGGTCCATTGAGAGCCGCAGAGCGGATCACCAGCCGGTGTCATGATGCGGTGGCCGGTTGTCCCGAAGCCACCGGTCGTGCGCCTCGGATTCAGCCTCCGCGGGGTCCGGGCGGTCGTCTGCGGTATCGTCGGGCAGCACCCTGAGGATCAAGGAGTCCAACCCGTGGGGACGTCGTTTGGCGCGGTCAGGGGCCCTGTCCGGCGCCATGGCAACCCCCCGACCGCGTGATCGCAGGACTCCGCCTGCACCGATCACTTCCCGCTACTAGATCGCAGTGCCAGGATAGGGTCTCTCTCCATCTCTCACGACCGGAAGGGCTCCCACCATGAGTCTAGTGGAGAAAGTTAAGGACGTGGCTAGCCCGGTGATCGACATGGCCGGCCCCGTTGTCATGCAAGCTCTCGAGAAGGCCACTCCACTTGTGGATATGGCGTTGGAGAAGGCTAACCCGTACATCGAGCAGGCCAAGGAGGTGGCAAGTCCGTTCGTGGAGGTAGCCCGGGAGATGGCGGCTCCGCTCCTGGAGAACACGATCAACAAGGTCGGCCCGCTGGCCGAGAAGGTATCGGTCACGGCTGGCCCGATTGTCGATCAGGCCATGGAGAAGGCCGGCCCACTTGTCGAGAAGGCAAGCGGTGTCGCCCGCGATTGTGTCGAGGCGGCCGTCTTTGCGGTAGACACGGCCACCGGCGGGCGCTTCCACGACCAGTGCGCCAATGTCAGCCAGCTGGTTGGCCAAGCGCTGAGCCGCAACGGCAAGGCAACCGCCTGAACTTTTCGGGCCCGTGATGGCGACCGCTCGGGTCTGTCGTGGTGGTGCTGCAGCTTCCTACATACCGGTCGTGTCGGGGTGAGCGCCCCATTTGCGTGGGCGCTCAATCCTGATCTGGCCAGGACAACTCGTCGATCACCCTTCCGACGAGTGGCGTGAGAGTGGCCATTCCGTCACGGACCGCGGCACGCGATCGTGCCAGGTTCACGACCAGGGTGCTACCCGACACTCCGGCTAATCCCCGGGAAAGGCCCGCATCCACCGCACCGGCGGCGAGACCGGAGGCCCGCAAGGCCTCGGCGATACCCGGTATCGGGCGATCCAGTACGCCAGCCGTGGCATCTGGGGTGACGTCTCTGGGCGACACCCCGGTGCCGCCGACGGTGACGACCAGGTCGACTCCGCCGATCACTGCGGTATTCAGGGCATTGCGGATATCCACTGCCTCGCCGGCCACCACGACTGAACCGTCGACGACGAAACCGGCCTCCTCCAGCAGTTCCGTGACGAGCGGACCCGTGGAATCCTCATGCTCCCCGTGCGCTACCCGATCGTCGACGATGACGACGAGAGCCCGCCCCAAGTTGCGCACGCTGCGTTCCATGGCGAGCACCGTAGCTGGGCGCAACCTCCAGGAGCGAAGCAGGTCTCGATCTCCGCGTCGACCGGTCAGTTACCGGGTACCCACCTCCTGGCTGCCGAGGCTGACCTGGACCTGCCGGATGGACCCGGCCGGGTTCTTGATGGTGAGCGTGGCTTGGGAACCCGGTGGATGTGACCGGATGGCCGCAATGAGCGCATCCCCGCTGTCGATCAACCGATCGTCCACCTTGGTGATCTTATCGCCGGGTTGAACTCCGGCGGCGGCGGCCGCTCCACCGGGAGTGACCTGCTGGACGACGGCAGCATTGTCCTCCGGCGAACCGGCAGGCACGGTGACGCCGAGCAACGCCTGGGTGGCCTGACCGGTGTGGACCAGCTCGTTGGCGATCCGCCTGGCCTGGTCGATGGGAATCGCGAAGCCCAGCCCGATGGAGCCAGCCTGCCCGCCACCGAAACCGAGCGAGGCGATCGCGGAGTTGATGCCAATCACGCGGCCCTGCATGTCGGTAAGCGGACCACCGGAGTTACCGGGGTTGATCGCGGCGTCGGTCTGGATCGCATCCAGCACGGTTTCCTGACCGCTGCCTTCGCCGCCGGCGCGCACCGGGCGGTCCAACGCGCTGATGATGCCACTGGTCACCGTGCCGGACAGGCCCAGCGGCGAGCCGATCGCCACCACTTCCTGACCAACCCGGACGCTGGCGGAGCTGCCCAGCTGGGCCGGCGTCAGGCCGGTGACGCCCTGGGCTCGCACGACGGCGAGGTCGAACGACGGTGCCCTACCGACGATCTGGACCGGCACCGAGCGGCCGTCCTGGAGGACTGCGGCGACGTCTCCGCCGTTGGCGGCGGGCTCCACGACGTGGTTGTTGGTGAGCAGCAGCCCATCAGGACTGAGCACGATTCCGCTGCCTTCGGCGGCCACCCGGGAACCGTGTACCCGCAGTTGAACCACGCTGGGTGTGACCCGCTGTGCTACTTGCTCGACCGAGCCGTTCGGCAGGTTCGCGGCCGGCAAGGCGTTGGGTACGGGGAGATCCAGCGCGCTGATCGCCCCACTGCCGTGACTGGCGAACTGATAGCCGACCGCACCGCCGACGCCTCCCGCGACCAGGCCGACGATCAGCGCCAGCACGGCGGCTCCCACCATAGGTCTGCTGCGGTGCGGTGCCGGCGTACCCGAGGTCGGCACCCCGATCGGTGCGGTGGGCGGCGACGCTGCGCCCTGGGCGGACCACGGGCTCGCGGCCGGGCTGCCGTAGGGCTGGTTCCATCCCGCTTGTGGCTGTTGCGGTCGCGGCGAGTCGTCGGTCATGTGTCTAGGTTGTCCTGGATTCCTGAGATGTGCATGTGATTGACCTAGGTGTGTTGTGTGGATGGCCGGCCAGGCAGCTCAAGAGTCATCAACGTGCCGCCCTCCGGGCGGCGATCGGCGCGCACACTCCCCCCGTGACGGGCGACGACCTGCGCAACGATTGCCAGGCCCAGCCCGGAGCCAGGCAGGGTACGCGCATCAGATGAGCGGTAGAACCGTTCGAAGATGTAGGGCAAGTCGTTCTCGGCGATCCCCGGTCCGGTGTCGGCCACCAGTACCGCTGCCGTACCACGGCCGGTGGGCGCCAGCCGGACGTCGACGGTCGCACCCGCGGGGCTCCACTTGGCGGCATTGTCGAGCAGGTTGAGCACGGCCCGTTCCAGCGCGTTGGCGTCGCCGAGCAGGCTCCAGGGCGCCAAAGCGACATCGAATTGGACGTCAGGTGCCCGCCGCCCGGCCCTGGCCAGCGCCCGCTCCACCACCTCGGTGAGCTCTACGGGCTCGTGCACCACCTGCGGGGCGTCCTCCCGGGCCAGCTCGACGAGATCACCCACCAGGGTGGAGAGCTCTTCGACCTGGGCGCGTACATCGTCGGAGATTTCCTTGCGGTCCTGCTCGGACAGCGATGGCGCGTCCGGGCGGTCGGAGGCCGCCAGCAGTTCCAGGTTGGTCCGCAATGAGGTGAGCGGAGTGCGCAGTTCGTGACCGGCATCAGCGACCAGCCGGCGTTGCCGTTCCTGCGATTCCGCC
>DATFDO010000203.1:0-15701 GCA_035252045.1 Pseudonocardiaceae bacterium | reverse complement strand
GTAGCGGTGTTCAAGGTTGGAGGCCGGATGTTCGCCCTTGTCCCGCTCGAGGGCAGCCCGGGCAGCGTGAACCTCAAGTGCGACCCGGATCTGGCACTGGAATTGCGAGCCCAACACCCATCGGTCCGTGCCGGTTACCACCAGAACAAGAGGCACTGGAACACCGTCGAACTCGACGGTTCCATCGACGACGGAGAGCTTTGGTGGATGATCGACCACTCCTACCAGCTGGTTGTCGCCAACCTGCCCCGGGCGATCCGTGATCGGTTGCACAGCAGCTGATCGCTTACAGCGCCGCGGCAATGAGGGCCAGGCGTTAGGCGCCGATGAGCTCGATCCGCTGGTGGTCAGCGGTCACGCAGAAGCGCCAATGGTCGGCGGCGGGTTTGCCGTGGTCTACCCACCATCGGTGCGCGGCATCGACCTCAGTCCAGAGCCGCCGGGGTCCGTGCTGGCGCACCGGGAACTCGCCGTCGCTGGCATCCGGGGTGGTATGGGTGAGCTTGGCCCATGATCGGGATTCGAAGTCGAGCAGCCAGAGCACCGCGTGCCCGTCCTGCTCGTCATAGGGCCAGTACCGCCACTGGCAGCGTGGCACCCGCTGACCGATCGCGAACCGGGCGCCCTGGTCTGCACACACCCAGTGCGGATGCAGGCGGGTGGCACTGAGCTCACCGCGGTCCTCATCGGCGCCGACCACCGAACGCACGCATCCGCGCCACTCGCGTTGGTCCCGCAGGGGCATGAACGACGCCTCGGCGACGACAGTGCCGCTCGCACCGCGGTGAGCATCGACGGACAGGGCGACCAGCGCACCGGCATAACTGTTCGCCCAGGGCAGCAGGATTCGACCGCCGGGCCGGGTCTGCTCCACCCAGGGGTACGGGATCCGGTGCACCGCGGCGGTCGCGATGATCCGGTCGTAGGGCGCACCCGGCGGATGCCCGAGCGCCCCATCCGCAGTGACCACGGCCACCTCGCCGTAGCCGGTATCGGACAGCGCTGCGCGGGCATGTTTGGCCACTTCCGGATCAACCTCAATGCTGGTCACCTGATCGACACCGAGCCGGTGAGCGAGCAACGCGGCGTTGTAGCCGGTGCCGGTACCGATCTCGCATACCCGCTGGCCTGGGGAGGTGTCCAGGGCGGCCAGCATCACCGCCACAATGATCGGCGACGACACCGAGCTGGTGGGTATCCGCCCGGCGAGATCCGGTCCGGCCGGTCGGCCGTCATCAACCTGGGTAACCACGGCCTCGTCACAGTAGGCCAGCCCCAGCCACCGGTCCGGGTCGTCGGAACGACGCAACGGCAGCAACGCTGGACCGGCGCCGCCGTTGTCGAACCACACGGTGTCCGGCAGGTAGCGATGCCGCGGCACCGCCGCCAGCACCGGCTGCCATGGCGTCCAGGCCTGCGCCCACTGAGCCAAATACGTGTTCGCCGCCAGCCGCTGCACCATGCGCGCGCGCAGCTCATCGGCGCAAGCCCGCGGCGCAGTCACCGGTCGTGCTTGTTGGGGTCCGGGGGCGCTGGCAGCGGGCGGACCGGGTCCGGGCGCCCGTCGCTGGTGTAGTCCTCCCTGCCGTGCTTACCCGGATCATCTCGCGGGTCGGGTTGACGGTCGTCGTCCCGGCTCTTGCCCATGATCACGCTTCTCTGGCCGGAAGCACGCGCACCAGATGAGGCCGGATACCGATCAGTTCGTTGTCGTCGTCAAATCGCACGATGAGGCGGGTCAGGCCACGGCTGACGACCTGGCCGTGCCGGTGCAGCCGGGACGGCAACGCGCCAAAATTCTTGCCCACTGCGACTTGCTCGATCCGGCTCTGCGGCGGGATCGGATGGCCATCTGAGTCGCGCCAAGGATCGTAAGTGCGCATAGCCAAGATCACCTCCTAGCTGATCACCGACTCCGGGTAGTGCTGCTCGATATGATGCATGATCAAAATACCTACACAAGATGCATGACCAGATTGACTTACAGTCGATTCGCCGCGACACTGCCTACGGTGCCCGTGCCGGCAGAGGGAGACCGTGATGTCAATCAAGAAGATGACCTTGCTACGGACGCTGACCTGCACGATCGGTGACCAGTGCCCGGCGATTGAGCGCATTGACGGGGGCGGGTTCCGGGTGACGGGTACCAATGTCGATGACCCCGCCAACGAGGCCACCGTCGAGGTGCCCGATTCACTGTTGCCCGAGCTGACCAGCCTGGAAATCCATGACTGGCCGCAGTGGCTCAAGGCGCACCGCAAGACCCCCGGGGACATGCTCCGTATCCAGACCCTGGACCACTACGGCGTATCCAGCGACGATCAGGATTACCTGGGCTATCTCAAGGGTGCGCCAGCACCGATCTCCCCGTACCGCGAGCCGTGGTTCCAGCAGCTCAGAGACGAGCGGGAGGCTGGTCAAGTGCGTCGGAACCTGCATGTCCTCTGTACACCGATCAACTCATACCTGTCGTACGCCTGCGAATGGGGCTATGCCTACAACGTGCAGCACGGACAGGACGTGCGGATCCTTAACGTGGCCGAGCATTTGGCTGCTGGGTGGATGTTCCGTACCGGTGACTACTGGGTGGTTGAGGGCCAGCACGTGGTCCTGTGCCGTTACAGCCCTGAGGGGGCGCCTGAGGGGCTAGTTGAAGTCGGCGCAGATAATACGGCTGGTTTCATCGCCGCTGGCGAAATGGCCTGGCAGCTGGGCACCCCGTTCTCCGAGTGGTGGGCTGCGCACCCCGAGTATCACCGCGACCCGCCGGCAGCCTGATACCGTACCCACTCGATGCCACCGCGTAATGCCGGCAGTCGGGGCGACTTGTCCGAGGGGCTTGCGGCGGCCCGCAAAGCTGCTGGTCTGTCGCAGTATGAGGCTGCGGATAAGGCTGGCACGTACCAGTCGAAAATCGCGCGAGTCGAGTCAGGCCGGACCCTGCCGGACGAAGACTTCGTCACCCAGTTGTGCGCGGCCTACAAAGCACCTGCCGCTGAGCGCCGTCGCCTAGTTGAGCTGGCAAGGGATGTCAGGGCCCACAATCGGCGCGTGGTGCTACATCGCAACCCGGTCGCATTCCAGCGGCAGGTCGGCCGTATTCAAAGGCAGTCCGCGCTGATCCGATCATTCGCGTCGGTCGGGCTACCTGGACTGCTCCAGACTGCCGATTACTGCCGAAACGTCTTTCTGTCACGAGAAGGAGTGTCGTTTGAACTGGCCGAGTCTGGGGCGCGCGTGCGCCTGGACAACCAGCGCATCCTGGACGACGTGAGCCGGAGTTTCGTCTATGTGATCGCCGAGGGTGCGCTGAGCTGGGCATTCGGTGGGCCCACACTTATGGCCGAACAGATGGAGCATTTAGCTCTGGCAACACGCCGGGAGAATGTTCGGGTCGGAGTGATCCCTTTCGGCGCCTGGGATCCGCACCTGTCATTACCACTGCACGGCTGGGAAATGTATGATCAGCGGCTAGTAATCGTTGGCACGATCACCGCCACCGCGCTTCTGGATGACCCGCGAGATATTGCCACCTACGTCGATATGTTCGAGCGTCTAGAACAGCTCGCGGCCTACGATGAGAAGGCGCGAGCTATCCTCGCGCAGGTCGCTGAAAGGTATCGGGCGATGCAGTGAGCTGCGACGCGTATGGCGCGCTGCACCGGTGCCGTGTGCGCCGCGCTAAATCGACGCGGCTTTGCACAAATGTCCACATACGGGGATCGCTATTTTGACTACCCCGACCACCGCCTGACCGCGCAGGGGCGCGAACTGCGCTGGTTGGCCGTTGTGGCGGTACACGAGCCCATCACGGGCGCCAGGCGCGTCTCCATCCCGCCGACAGGAGCTACCCAAGACTCGATCTATGACTCTCTCAACCTCACTGGCTGTCGCACGTCTCTAACAGAGAGTGCTTGGACCGGCCACGGGGGAGAGCGTTGCCCGATTCGTTCGTGCACCTGCATGTCCACACCGAGTACTCCATGCTCGATGGCGCGGCGAAGATCAGCCCACTGTTCGCCGAGGCGCAGCGGCTGGAGATGCCGGCGATCGCGATGACCGACCACGGCAACATGTACGCCGCCGCGGAGTTCTACCGGCAGTCCCAGAAGACCAGCGTCAAGCCGATCATCGGCATCGAGGCCTACCTCGCGCCGGCCAGCCGCCACCACAAGAAACCGATCTTCTGGGGGCAGGCCAACCAGCGTGGCGCCGACGAGTACGGCGAGGGTGGCGACGTCTCCGGCGCCGGCGCCTACACGCACATGACCATGCTGGCGGCGAACGCCGCCGGGTTGCGCAACCTGTTCAAGCTGTCCAGCCGCGCGTCGTTCGAAGGCTATTACCGAAAGCCGCGATGTGACCGGGAGCTGATCGCCGAGTACAGGCAGGGAATCATCGCCACCACCGGTTGCCCGTCCGGGGAGGTGCAGACCCGGTTGCGGCTGGGCCAGCCCGCCGAGGCCCTGCAGGCCGCCGCCGACTACCGGGACATCTTCGGCGCCGGGAACTTCTTCCTCGAGCTGATGGACCACGGCCTGCCGATCGAAAGATCAGTCCGGGAAGGCTTGCTGCAGATCGGCCGAACGCTGAACCTGGAGCCGCTGGCCACCAACGACAGCCATTACGTCACCCAGGACCAGGCCGACGCGCACTCGGCCCTGCTGTGCGTCGGGACCGGCAAGACCCTCGACGACCCCAACCGGTTCAAGTTCGAAGGCGACGGCTACTACCTCAAATCCGCTGCCGAGATGCGCGAGTACTGGGACCGCGAGGTACCCGGCGCGGCGGACACCACGCTGCTGATCGCCGAGCGGATCGAGTCGTACGGCGAGGTCTTCGCCGAGGTCAACCGGATGCCGCGGTTCCCTCTGGCCGAAGGCGAGACCGAGGACCTGCTGCTACGCCGCGAGGTGGAGCAGTACACACCGACCCGCTTCCCGGATGGGCTGACCCCCGAATACGCCGAACGCATCGAGACCGAGCTGCGGGTGATCTCCCAGATGGGGTTTCCCGGCTACTTCCTGGTCGTCGGCGACCTGGTGCGGTGGGCCAAATCACAGCAGATCGCCGTCGGCCCAGGTCGCGGTTCGGCCACCGGATCGCTGGTGTCCTACATCCTGCACATCACCGACCTCGACCCGATCGAGCACTCGCTGATCTTCGAGCGGTTCCTGAACCCGGAGCGGATCAGCCCGCCGGACATCGACCTGGACTTCGACGAGCGCCGTCGCGGCGAGGTGCTGGACTACACCGTCAATAAGTGGGGCGCGGAGAACGTCGCCCAGGTCATCACCTTCGGCACGATCAAGACGAAGGCCGCGTTGAAGGACGCCGCGCGGGTGCTGCACGGCCAGCCGGGCTTCTCCATCGCCGACCGGATCTCCAAGGCGCTGCCACCACCGGTATTCGCCAAGGACATCCCGCTGTCGGGCATCTTCGACCCGCAGCACGAGCGTTACGCCGAGGCCGCCGAGATCCGCGCCCTGACCGAGTCCGACCCGCAGGTCGCCAAGATCGTGGAGACCGCCCGCGGCCTGGAGGGCTTGACGCGCAACGCGGGCGTACACGCCTGCGCGGTCATCCTGTCCGCGCAGCCACTGCTCGACGTCATCCCGTTGTGGCAGCGCGACGACGGCGCCATCATCACCGGCTGGGACTTCCCGGCCTGCGAGGCCATCGGGCTGCTGAAGATGGACTTTCTCGGGCTGCGCACGCTGACCGTGATCGACGACACGATCAAAGAGGTACGCACCAACCACGGCGTGGACATCGATCTCGCCACGATGCCCCTGGACGACCGGGCCACCTACGAGCTGCTGGGTCGCGGCGACACGCTGGGCGTCTTCCAGCTCGACGGCGCCGCGATGCGCGACCTGCTGCGCCGGATGCAGCCCAAGCACTTCGGCGATATCGCCGCGGTGCTGGCGCTGTACCGGCCCGGCCCGATGGCCGCCAACGCGCACATCGACTACGCCGAGCGCTCCAACGGGCGGCAGAAGATCAAGCCGATCCACCCGGAGCTGCGCGAGGCGCTGGAGCCGATCCTCGGCGAGACCTACCACCTGCTGGTCTACCAGGAGCAGGTGATGGCGATCGCCCAGCGTCTGGCCGGCTACAGCCTGGGCGGCGCGGACCTGCTCCGGCGCGCCATGGGCAAGAAGAAAAAGGAGATCATTGAAAAGGAGTTCGAGCGTTTCCGCGACGGGATGACCGGCAGCGGCTTCTCCGCGGAGGCGACCCAAACCCTGTGGGACGTGATGCTGCCTTTTGCCGGGTACGCATTCAACAAATCCCATACTGCCGGTTACGGATTGGTCTCATACTGGACGGCCTACCTCAAGGCCAATTACCCGGCCGAGTTCATGGCCGCCCAGCTGACCTCGATCGGCGACAACAAAGATAAGTCCGCCATTTACCTGGCGGAATGCCGGCGTATGGGCATTAAAGTGCTACCCCCGGACATCAACGACTCCGGCCTGTACTTCGCCGCCGTCGGCGCGGATATCCGCTTCGGCCTGGGGGCGATCCGCAATGTCGGCGCGAACGTAGTGCAATCGATCACCACCACCCGGGACGCCAAGGGCCGCTTCACGTCGTTCGCTGACTTCCTGGAGAAAGTCGAGTTGGTGTGTTGCAATAAGCGCACCATTGAGTCGTTGATCAAAGCTGGATCGTTCGACTCGTTCGGCCACACCAGGCTGTCCCTGGTCCAGGTGCACGAAGAAGCCGTCGACGCGGTGACCGGGCTGAAACGCCAGGAAGCGCTGGGGCAGCTGGACCTGTTCGGGTTCAACGCCGGCACTGCGGCCGCCGCCGAGGCCTCCCCGCTGGCGCACCTGGTGCTGCGTCCTGAGGAATGGCCGTCCAAGGAATTGCTGCGCTACGAGCGTGAAATGCTCGGTCTGTACGTGTCAGCGCATCCACTGGACGGCGCCGAGCGGGTATTGCGACAGCACGCCCCCAAGTCGATCGCAGCTGTGCTGGACGAGGCACCCAAAGACGGCGAGATCGTGGTGTCCGGCATGATCTCCACCGTTGATCGGCGAGTGAACAAGCAAGGTGAGCCGTGGGCGATCGTCACAGTGGAGGATCTCGACGCGTCAATTGAGGTCCTGTTCTTCGCCAAGGCCTACTCGGTTTTGCACGAGGATCTCGTGGCTGATACCGCGGTGGCCATCAAAGGGCGGGTGAACTGGCGCGAAGACAAGATGTCGGTGTTCGGATTGGAAGTGATCCAGCTCGACGTCGGCAGCGCCGAACACCTCGCGGCACCGATCCTGCCCTTCGTGCTGCGCGCGGACGCGGTCAAGCTCGACCAGGACGTGGCCAGGGAGTTGCGCGACACGCTGGCCGCCCACAAGGGCGACACCCCCGTGCATCTTGTCTTGTGCAACAACGGTAGGGAAACGGCGCTGGCGCTCAATGACTACCCGGTAACCGTGGGCTCGTCCCTGGTCGGGGAACTCAAAGCCATCTCCGGCATCACCGTGGCATCATGAGCACCCGGCCGTGGCGCGATTGTGGCCATGACTGTGGAGCCGTTGCGTACCGTTCGGGACCGGCTGTCCGACGAGATCCGACGCGTCACCCTGCTGAGCGTCGAGCATCGCGCTGATGTCTACCGCCCGTTAATCGGGGCAGTAGACGGCCTTCTGGATACACACTACCGTTTCGTCGGGTGAGACAGAGCTGTCTGTCTGGGTTCACCGCCGATATGCTGCCTCGGTAGAGGGTTCGCCGATCAAGAGTTGGCGAGCCCCCACGGCTGTCGGTCTGCATCGTTACAGTGCGGTGGCACGCGCCGAGCCACGACGGTCACGTCCATCTTCCTACGAGCCCAGGATTCGCCGATGAGCGCTCTGCCCGCTGACTTCTTCACCAAACCCGTCTCCGAGGTCGACCCCGAGATCGCCGATGTGCTGTCTAACGAGCTCGCCCGCCAGGAACACACCCTGGAGATGATCGCCTCGGAGAACTTCGTGCCGCAGGCTGTCCTGGACTGTCAGGGCTCGGTACTGACCAACAAGTACGCGGAGGGCTACCCGGGCCGCCGGTACTACGGAGGGTGCGAGTTCGTCGACGTGGCCGAGCAGCTGGCCATCGACCGGGCCAAGGAGCTATTCGGGGCCGAGCACGCCAACGTGCAACCCAACGGCGGCGCCTCGGCCAACGCCATCGTCTACAGCACCCTGATGGAACCGGGTGACACCTTCCTGGGGATGAAGCTCGACCATGGTGGCCATCTCACCCACGGCATGCGGCTGAACTTTTCCGGCCTGTACTACAACGTGGTGCCGTATGGGGTTACCAAGGAGACCTCACTCGTCGACATGGACGAGGTCGAGCGGCTGGCCAAGGAACACCGGCCCAAGATGATCCTGGCCGGCTGGTCTGCCTACCCCCGCGAGATGGACTTCGCGCATTTCCGGGCGATCGCCGACGAGGTGGGCGCCTACCTGTTCGTTGACATGGCGCACTTCGCCGGCCTGGTCGCCGCGGGCGAATACCCCAACCCGGTGCCGCACGCGCACGTCGTCACCACCACGATCCACAAGACGCTGGGAGGCCCGCGCAGCGGGATGATCCTCTGCAAGGAAGAGTTCCGCAAGAAGATCAACTCAAGGACCTTCCCCGGCTGGCAGGGCGGCCCCCTGATGCACGTGATCGCCGCCAAGGCGGTGGCACTGAAGATCGCCGCGTCGGAAGAGTTCCGGGAACGCCAGCAGCGCACCCGGGCCGGCGCCAGGGCGCTGGCTGAGGAGATGCTCGCCGGCGGGATCAACGTGCTCACCGGTGGCACCGACACCCACTTAGTGCTCGCTGACTTGCGGGAATCTCCGCTGAACGGCAAGCAGGCCGAGGACCGGCTCGCCGAGGTCGGCATCACCGTCAACCGCAACGCGGTGCCTTTCGACCCGCGCCCGCCGGCTGTGGCATCCGGGCTGCGCATCGGGGCGTCCGGGCTGGCCACCCGCGGTCTGCAGCAAAAAGATTTCCACGAGATCGGCGCAGTCATCACCGAAGCGCTCACCGGCGACTTCGACGACGCCAAGCGCACCGCGCTGACCGAGCGCACCAGCGCGCTGGCCAAGCGGTACCCGCTGTACCCCCAGCTCACTAGCCAAGCGGAACGGTGACCGGCATGGCGAACGGACTCGTGCACTTGTACGTCCCCGGACCGACCAACGTCCCGGACGCGGTGCGCCGCGCGATGAACGTCCCCCAGCAGGATCACCGGGCGCCGGATTTCCCTGAGCTGACCCTGCCGCTGTTCACCGATCTGAAAAAGGTCTTCGCCACCGACACCGGCCGGGTGTTCATGTACCCGTCGTCGGGCACCGGAGCGTGGGAAGCCGCGATCACCAACACCCTCAACCGGGGTGATCGGGTGCTGATGTCGCGGTTCGGCCAGTTCTCCCACCTGTGGGCCGACATGGCGGAACGGCTTGGCCTGGACGTGATCTGCGTCGACCGGGAGTGGGGTGAAGGCGTTCCGCTGGACGACTACGCCCGCCACCTGTCCGAGGATCCGAGCATTAAAGGTGTTTTCGCCTGTCACAACGAGACGGCCACCGGGGTGACCTCCGACATTGCCGGGGTGCGGCGGGTGATGGACGAGGCGGGCTCGGACGCGCTGCTCTACGTCGACGCGGTGTCCTCGCTGGCCTCGATCCCGTTCGAGCAGGACGCCTGGGGCGTCGACCTGGCGGTAACCGGATCCCAGAAAGGTTTGATGCTGCCGGCCGGGATGTCGATGCTCGGGGTCAGCGCCAAGGCATTCGAGGCGCACAAATCCTCGGGGATGGAACGCTGCTACTTCAGCTTCGAGGACATGTTGAAGTTCAACGAGCAGGGATATTTCCCCTACACCCCGTCCACCCCGATGCTGCACGGTTTGCGCGCCTCGCTTGATCTGCTGTTCGCCGAAGGCCTGCCCCGGGTGTTCGCCCGGCATCACCGGCTCGCGGAGGGAGTGCGTCGGGGGGTGGACGCGTTGGGCCTGTCGCTGTGCGCGCTGGGCCCGCAGTGGAACTCCGACACCGTCACAGCGATCCGCACCCCGGAAGGCGTGGACGCGTCGGAGGTCTGCCGGATCGGCTTCCACCGTTACCGGACTTCGTTCGGCGCCGGGCTGTCCAAAGTGGCGGGCAAGGTGTTCCGGATCGGTCACCTCGGCGATCTCAACGAGGTGATGTGCCTCGCCGCGCTGGCCAGCGCCGAGATGTCACTGGCTGACGCGGGGGCGAAGGTGGAGCTGGGGGCCGGCGTGGCAGCGGCCCAGGATTACTACCGTAGCGCGCTCGAGGCTGAGGCGATGCAGTAGACCGTCGACTTGCCGTGCGCGAGGAGGAGCCAGTGCGATGAGCCATACCCTCTACCCGATGCGCCAGCCGCGGTTGCAGCGCAGTGAGCTCGCGGTACCAGGGTCGAATACCAGCTTCATCGACAAAGCGGCGGAGTCCGCGGCTGACTTCGTGTTCCTCGACCTGGAGGACGCGGTCGCGCCACCGGACAAGGAGCAGGCCCGCCGCAACGTGATCGAGGCGCTGCGCGACATCGACTGGGCAGCCAAAGGCAAGACGGTGTCGGTACGCATCAACGGGCTCGACACGCACTACATGTACCGCGATGTCATCGACGTCATGGAACAGGCCGGGGATCGGCTGCACACCATCCTGGTACCCAAGGTGGGGGTGCCCGCGGATCTGTACTGCGTGGAGACGCTGATCGCGCAGGTGGAGCAAGCCAAGGGCTACCAGCGCAAGGTTGGGATCGAAGCGCTGATCGAGACCGCGCTGGGAATGGCGAACGTGGAAGCCATCGCCGCCGCCCCCGGTCGGTTGGAGGCGCTGCACTTCGGGGTGGCCGACTACGCCGCGAGCAACCGGGCCCGCACGGTCAGCATCGGCGGCCTGAACCCGAACTACCCCGGTGACCAGTGGCATTTCGCGCTGTCCCGGATGATCGTGGCCTGCCGGGCCTACGGGCTGCGCCCGATCGACGGCCCGTTCGGGGACTATTCCGATCCCGACGGCTTCCGGGCCAGCGCGCGGCGGGCGGCGGCGCTGGGCTGTGAGGGCAAGTGGGCCATTCACCCCAGCCAGATCCAGCTGGCCAACGACGTGTTCAGCCCCCCGGAAGCGGAGGTGGACCGGGCCCGGCGGATCATCGACGCGCTGCGCGAAGCCGAAGCGCAGGGCAAGGGGGCGGCCTCGGTGGACGGCAAGATGATCGATGCCGCCTCGGAGCGAATGGCCCAGACGGTGATCACGATGGATGAGGCGATCCGGGCGGCCGCGGCGAGCCGGGGCTGAAAGGGCTGGGAAATGGACATCCACGAGTACCAGGCCAAGGAGATCCTGGCCCGCTTCGACGTGCCCATCCCCCGCGGTGGCCTGGCTTACAGCCCCGAGCAGGCGTCCTACCGGTGCACCGAGATCGGTGGATCGGCGTGGGTCGTCAAGGCGCAGATCCACGCCGGCGGCCGCGGTGAAGCCGGTGGGGTGAAGGTGTGCCACTCCGATCGCGAGGTGCAGGACGTCGCGAACGGCATGTTCGGCCGCCGGCTGGTGACCAAACAATCCGGCCCTCGGGGCAAGCTGATCTACCGGGTGTACGTGGAGGAGGCCACCGAGATCGCCCGGGAGCTGTACTTCGGCATCGTGCTGGACCGCCGAATCGAGCGGGTGTGCATCATCGCCTCGCCCGACGGCGGCGTGGAGATCGAGGAACTGGTCAGGTCCAAACCCGAGTCCCTGATCCGCACCACGATCGAGCCTGCGGTGGGTTTTCTTGAATTCCAGGCTCGGGAGATCGCCTTCGCACTGGACCTGCCACCGACCCTGACCGCCCAAGCCAGCCGGGTGTTTCGACGTGCCTATCGCGCTTTCCGTGATCTGGACGCCATCATGCTGGAGATCAACCCGCTGGTCGTGACGACCAAGGGCAGCATGCTGGCGCTGGACGCCAAGATGTCGTTCGACGACAACGCGCTGTTCCGGCATCTGGAGATCTCCGAGCTACGCGACCGCAGCCAGGAAGACACTCGGGAAAGCCACGCCGCCGACCGGGGGCTGGCCTACGTCGGCCTGGACGGCAATATCGGCTGCATGATCAACGGTGCGGGCCTGGCGATGGCGACCATGGACATGATCAAGCTAGCCGGTGGGGAACCGGCGAACTTCCTCGACATCGGCGGCGGCGCCTCGCCCGAGCGGGTACTCAAGGCGTTCCGCGCGGTACTGCACGACAAGAACGTTGAAGCGATGTTGATCAACATCTTCGCCGGGATCAACCGCTGCGACTGGGTCGCCCAGGGCATCATCGATGCGTTCAAGGAGCTCGATGTGAAGATCCCGGTTGTGGTGCGGCTGGCCGGCACCCACGTTGAGCAGGGCCAGACCATGCTACGGAACTCCGGGTTGCCCATCATCACCGCCGACACGCTGGCCGAGGCAGCTCAGAAAGCGGTCGCCGTTGTGAGCGCTGTCGGTTTCCGCTAGCGGAGGAGGACCATGGCCATCCTGATCGACGAACACACCCGAGTGGTGGTGCAGGGCATCACCGGCCGCATCGGCCGCTTCCACACCGAGGAGATGATCGGCTACGGCACTCAGGTCGTCGCCGGCGTCACCCCAGGCAAGGGCGGCGAGACGGTACTGAACCGCCCCGTGTTCAACACCATGAAAGACGCCGTGGCGGCGACCGGGGCGACCGCCTCGATCGTGTTCGTGCCGCCCCCGTTCGCGGCCGATTCGCTGATGGAGGCCGCCGACGCCGGGATCCGGTTCTGCGTGTGCATCACCGACGGCATCCCGATGCAGGACATGCTGAAGGTCAAGCGGTACATGCGCCGCTACCGGGCGCACCACAAGATGACTCTGACCGGACCCAACTGCGCAGGCACCATCTCTCCCGGGCGGTCGATGCTGGGCATCATGCCCGGCCACATCTACCGGCCCGGACGCGTCGGGGTGATCGGGCGCTCCGGCACCCTGGGCTACGAGGCCGCGTCCCAGATGAAGGCGCTGGGCATCGGGGTATCCACGTCGGTCGGTATCGGTGGGGACCCGGTGAACGGGTCGTCGTTCCGCGACCACCTGGCATTGTTCGAAGCCGATCCGGACACCGACGCGGTGGTCATGGTCGGTGAGATCGGCGGCCCCCAAGAAGTGGAGGGCGCTGACTACGTCCGCGAGCACATGACCAAACCGGTGATTGCCTACATCGCCGGGCTATCCGCCCCCAAGGGCCGCAAGATGGGCCACGCCGGGGCAATCGTCTCCGCGGTCGGGGAATCCGCCCAGGAGAAGATCGATGTCCTGACCGCCGCCGGCATCACCGTCGCACCCAATCCCTCCTGCATCGGAGACACCGTGGCTCACGTCCTGGCCGAGCACGGCCTGCTCGACGGCTCTCCACCAGTCGGCGATTCCTCAGCTGTTGGTGGGCCTTCAAGAGCCACCAACCCGCCTGAACTGCTGGAGCATCGCCGTGGATGATCCCATCATCATTGTCACCCGCCGCTGGCCCGCTTCGGTCGAGCAGGAACTCACGCGGCGGTTCTCAAAGGTTCAACTCAACGCCGACGACGTGCCGTTAAGTCGCGACGGGCTGCGCGCTGCACTGGAGCGCGCCGATGTGGTGCTGCCCACCGTGTCGGATCGATTGCCGGCCGACCTGTTCGACGGTGAGCTGCGGACCAGGTTCCTGGGCAATTTCGGCGTCGGCTACAACCACATCGACATCGAGGCCGCCGCCAAGGCCGGGATCGTGGTGACGAATACGCCTCGGGTGCTCACTGACACCACCGCGGATACCGCCATGACGCTGCTGCTGATGGTTGCCCGGCGGGCCGGCGAGGGGGAGCGCGAAGTGCGCGCCGGCCGCTGGACCGGGTGGCGGCCCACCCACATGATGGGCGCCGACGTCACCGGCAAGACGCTGGGCATTCTGGGCATGGGCCGGATCGGGGTGGCGGTGGCCCGGCGCGGACACTTCGGTTTCGGCATGCCGGTGGTCTTCTACGACCCGGTCGACTTCGAGCCCGATCACGGCATCCCCGGCGCCCGCCGGGTGAGCACCATCGAGGAGGTGCTGGAGGTCGCTGATTTCGTGTCCCTGCATATGCCCGGAAGCAGCGGCAACACCCATCTCATCGACGCCGCGGCACTGGCTCGGATGAAGCCCACCGCCTTTCTGGTCAACAGCGCCCGCGGCGACGTCATCGACCAGCAGGCCCTGATCGAGGCGCTGCGGTCGGGAACGATTGCCGGCGCCGGGCTCGACGTCTACGAGGGCGAGCCCAATATCCCCGCCCAGCTGCTGGAGCTGGACAACGCCGTGCTGCTGCCACACCTCGGTAGTGCGACCCTCGAGACGCGCACCGCCATGGGAATGCTCGTGCTGGACAACCTGCAAGACTTCTTGGAGGGCCGCGAACCTTCCTGCCGCGTCGCCTGACGTTGGTGGCTCTTCAAGGACCACCAACGTCGCCTGCTCGAGTGGTTGCAAGGGGTAAGGGACACGTTCCGTAACGTCATCGAGTGCCCGGGCGATTGACAGAGCATGGTCGGGGACCTCGCAGCCTGTCACGCTGCCATCACAACCGCGCTCGCCGAAGGTGCTGCGGCGGCGCGGCAGCCCGCCCTGGAGATCGAGCATCGGGAGAGGCCGACCACATGGTGATTTCGCGAGCCTACCGGGTGTCTATCGAAGCTGAGGGTATGGATGCCCGCCGGGGCTGGGAGGACGTGGTCAGCCAAGACTCGAGCATTGCCCTGTCTAAGACGCCCCAGTGGATCGATTGCATATGCGACTGCGACCATTTCGCGGACGCGACTTTATTGTTTCGCGGGGAAGACGGGCGCCGGCTGATTTTGCCGAGGGTGCGGACAACGGGAATTCCTTCCTGGCCGGGCTTATTCTCGTCACCGCCGCGCCATTGGAACCTCGGTGCCGATGCCAGCGGTTTCGTGAGCGAAGGACGACCGGCCGCACCGGAGGAAACCAGCGCACTGATCCGGGAAGTTCGTCACCAATCCGGGTTGCGTACCCGAATCGTGGTGGGCGGGGAGGACGCCCGGATCTGGGCGTCAGCGACTCCGAGCACGATCTATTCCGTCATCCGGACCGCACAGGTCCTCGATCTCTGCGGTGGTTTCTCCACAGTCTGGTCGAAGCAGTTCACCAGTAAGGTGCGATCCAATTCTCGGAAAGCAGAACGACGGGGTGTCGTGGTGGAGTCGGACAACACCGGCCGCCTGATCCCCGTCTTCGACGTGCTGTACCGCATCTCCGTCGACAGATGGGCGCAGGAGCGAGGCCATCCGGTAACATTGATGCGCTGGCTTTCGCAACGCCAGCACCCGCAGAGCAAGTTCGCCACCGTAGCACGTAATCTGGGCGATCAGTGCACCGTCTGGATAGCGTGGCGACAGGGCGAACCTATCGCCGGCATCATTATTCTCGCACAAGGGCCGCGGGTCACCTATTGGCGCGGCGCAATGGATAAAGAGCGTTCATGCGGCACTGGCGCGAACGAGCTTCTCCATCGTTGTGCAATCGAGGCGGCATGCGACAGCCAACGACAGAGCTACGATTTCGGCCTTTCTCAAACGGACCAGTTGAGGAAATTCAAGGCTACTTTTGGCGCGACCGAAGTCCCGGTGCACGTCTACTACTTCGAGAGGATTCCC
>DATFDO010000202.1:0-7363 GCA_035252045.1 Pseudonocardiaceae bacterium | reverse complement strand
CAGCGTCGGCGCAGACGATCACTACCCCGTCGCGGCGGGGCAAACCAGCGCCGGCGCTGGCCGTGGCCGCTGCTGGATCCAGCAGCAACAGCGGCGCGCAGCTCCACTGCTCACGTAGCGATCCCACGTCGCTGATCCGATGAAGGTCGCATCCCGCCGCCGCCGCGAGCCGGGATACCTCGTCGGCCAATCCACCAGGCGCCATCATCAGCACCGGCCGCCGGGCGGCCGCATCCAGCACCGGCCGCCGAACGGCCGGGGATATCCCAGTTGCGTGCATCCTTCCCCCTGTTGCCGCCAGCCCCGTGGGGGCCACGTGATCGTCTTGGCGTGCACTATGGGGTGCTCGGAACCGGCAGTGCGACCCTGCCATGATCAACCTGTGGACAGTGGGGGTCGCTGTGGACAACTGGGGGAAGCCGTGATCACGGGAGCAGGGGACGACCCCCGCCAGGAGGAGACGGGGGTCGCCAGAGTGTCAGCCCCGGGGGGTCGGGCTGACCCCTTCCGGCCTCGCCAGCCGGATTGGGTGAGCATACCCCCCGGGCCCACCGGTTGAGATCCCCAATGTGACGGGCCGAGCACCGCCGCCGGCGGAAAGATCGCGAGATGCGATGCTCAGGGGCAACACGCCCAACCATGCAGGTGGCCTCATATGCTGAATATCGTGAGCTCCCCCGGCCCGGCCTGTTCAGGCGTCGCGGCATTCTTCGACCTGGATAAGACGATCATTGCCAAATCCAGTGCATTCGTGTTTTCCCGGGCGTTCTTCCAGGAAGGCTTGATCAACAGGAGGGCCATACTCAAGAGCGCGTACGCCCAGTTCATGTACCTGCTGGCAGGTGCCGACAACGAGCAGATGGAGCGGATGCGGGCGCACATCACCGCCCAGTGCACCGGCTGGGACATCGCCCAGGTGACAGCCATTGTCGAAGAGACCTTGCACGACGTGGTGGATCCGCTGGTCTATGCCGAGGCGACTGATCTGATCGCTACCCATCGCCAGCGAGGCGAGGACATCGTCGTGGTGTCGGCCTCTGGGGTAGAGGTTGTGCAGCCGATCGCCAAGATGATCGGCGCGACACACTCGGTGGCGACCCGCATGGTCACCCAGGATGGTCGGTACACCGGCGACGTGGAGTTCTATTGCGCCGGTGAGAACAAAGCCCTCGCCGCCCGGCAGCTAGCCGAGGAGCAGGGTTACGAGATGCAACGCTGCCACGCTTACTCCGACTCCATCTCGGATCTGCCGCTGCTGGAGGCGGTCGGTCATCCCACGGCGGTGAATCCGGATCGGGCGCTTCGCCGGGAGGCGATGCAGCGGGGCTGGCCGGTACTCGCCTTCTCCAACCCAGTATCGTTACGGACCCGGATCCCGGCGCCGTCCGGTGCCCAGATCGCTGCGGCGGTTGGATTGGGAGCCGTCGCCGCCGCGGGCGTCGCCTGGTACGGCTTGCGGCGACGGCAGCGCTGAAGGCTGTCCTGCGGTAGTGCGGAAAAGCAGCGTGAAGGCAGCGTTGAGCCCAGTGCGCTCAATGAGGGCACCCTTACGTCGAATGGGTAGTAACCCCCGCCTATTACTACTTTGAGTAGTCAAACCGGTGTGCCTGATCGGGCCTCTTGCTGTGGCCCCAGTCACGGAGTAGACATGACGGCACGGACCTCTGGAAGGCCAGGGGCGGTGCGGCAGAGAAGTACCGTCCACCCCGACTGGGGCTCCGTGCACGGGCGTCGGGCACCCCACGCGCAGCACGCCGCGGGAGGCTTGTCGTCAAGGGTCTGCGTACCGTGTTCTCTGGGAACGCGGGCGCCGAGACCCATCGGGTACGACACGAGTTGCACGCTTGGTACCCCGATAGCCCGTGCAGGCGGCGGCGCTGGTAGGAAGCTCGCGATGAGCGTCCAGCAGCGCCGCCGTCATCGTTTGTGCCCTTGCGCGTGACCGCCGGAACCGTCACCTGGTCTTGATCACACAGTGGTGATCATCAGTAACTTTCCGTGATTGCCTTGGCAATCGAGGTGGCTTCCCGCGCGCCGGCCGTGAGTGCCCCGCAGCAGTGCAGGATCCACTCGCCGACTGGCCGGGCGCCGCCACCGGCGAAGCCGGCTGCCGCCGCCCGGTACTCCCGTTCGCGGCGCAGGTGGGCGACTTCCGGCACCACCAAGCCCTTCGGATCCAGCCCGCTGGACACGATGGTGAGCCGGGCTGCGGCGCGTGCCACCACCCCGTTGGCGCGCGCGAAGGGCGCTAGTGCGAGTAGTTCGCCGTGCACCACCGAGACCAGGACCGGCGCTGCGATGAGGCTTCCGCCGGCGACCAGCTGTGCCAGTCCATCGAGCCGGGCGCTGATCACCGGCGACGGATCGGGGCGGCCCAGCTCCGGCTCGGGCGACAGGTCTGCCGCGGCCAGCACGTGCAGCCGAGCCAGCGCCTGCAGCGGAGCGCGCTGCCAGGTGCTCAACAGCCCTCCCAGCGCCTGCGCCACCCGCAACGCGCCGGCCAGCACCGGGTCATCAACCGACCCTTCACTGGGCAACGTGGTAGGGCCACCGTCCAGCGCTGCCGAAGCCCGAGCCGCACGCACAGACGCCTCCGCTGCGGTAACCGACCAACGGTGCCGGTTCACCGGATGCCGGTGCACCGTGGACACCGCGTCGCGCACCCGCGTGACAGCGGCCTGGACGCCGGGCAGCCCCAGCAGTGGCGCCAGCGGGTCCGCATCCACCTCGGCGAACCTAGAGGTAGCGGTGCATGATGTGCAGCCCGACGTAGCCGTGCACCGGGTGATGGAACGCTTGCGGCACGGTCGCCAGGACGTCAAAGCCCAGCGAGCGCCACAACGCCACTGCGCGAGTATTGGTCTCGACCACGGCATTGAACTGCATCGCGCGGTAGCCCTGAGTGCGGGCCCAGGCCAGCGCGTGCTCGCCCAGCGCCCTTCCCACGCCTTTCCCGCCGTGCCGGGGATCGACCATGAAGCTGGCGGTGGCGACATGCCCGCCAGGGCCGCCCTGGTTGGGGTGCATCTTGGCGGTACCCAGCACCGCGTGATCATGGCCGACCGCGACCACGGTCCGACCTGGCGGTTCCAGCAGCCATAATCGGCGGGCCTGGCCCTCGGTGAGGCCGCGGTCGTAACAGTAGGTCTCGCCAGCCGCCACGATGTGATGCAGGAAAGGCCAGATCGCCACCCAGTCGCCGGGCATTACGTCTCTTATCAACATGACGCGGATGATCTGATCAATGAGAGCCTAATTGATTGGGCAGCGAGTATCTCGTTGAAACGCTATGGCTTGTATCGGCGACAACCAGAGCGCCGAGCCGCGACCGGGCGCCGGTAACGGATTCTTTGTCATGGACGCTTGCTTCCCTTGGCTTCGATCGACATTTTCGAGGATCATCCTGTGCGGAATCGTGGCTACCATGGCCCGTCCAGCGTTACTATCCCGGCTGAGCAGGGATGGCATACCGCGGTTACGACTCAGGGCGACTGCCGCTGCCGGCAGCTGGCGGGAAGCAGCTGGGAATCCGTCGCGCCGCGGGCCGGCTGGCCGCGCTGCGGGAAGCGCTGCCCGATGACGGCACCGACTGCTGGATCGGAATACACAACGGCACGATTGACAACGCGCCGGCATTACGCACACAGCGTGCGGCCACGGGCACGCCGTGCGGACCGATGTGGACACCGAAATCATCGCCCACCTCATCGTGAATCAGCTCAATTGCTGTTTGTACCGTGACCTTGCCCCGCTCGCCGCAGCAGCACACCAGCTCGAAGGCTCATGGGCGTTGGCCGTGAGATCAACGAACAGCCGGCGGCGGCACGGCGGCTGATCGATCGGCTGATCGGATCCGTGCCGGATGGTACCTGCGGCCACCTTGGGCCTACCTGTCGCGCGCACCGGTCAGTCAGGATCAGCCGGCGCGATGCTGGTAGGCGGGACCAGGCCGGTGTCGCCGAATTGCAAGACCACCATGAGAAACCGCACCGGTGCGGCGGAGGTGTTGGCGTAGCGGTGCTGGGCGTGCGCCTCGAAGACAACTGTGTCGTTGACGCCCAGTACCCAGCGCTGGCTCCCCACCTGTAACGCGAGCACGCCATCGAGCACGAAGAGCACCTCGATGGTGCCCCGCGGATGCGCCTCGCCGTCGAAGGCGTCGGCGGCTTGCAGGGTCCAGTCCCACAGCTCCACGACGTCGGGCGGATCGGTGCCGATCCGGAACAGGGCACGGCTGCCGGCGGTGCTGGTCCACAGTGCGGCAGCGTCGGCCGCGGCGCGGACCGTGACGCGCGGCGCCGAGTCGGCGCTGACCAGTGAGGCGACGCCCACCTGCAGGGCCGCCGCGAGGTTGCACAGGGTGGCGATGCTCGGGTTGCCCCGCGCGGATTCCACCTGGATGACGGTGCCGCGGCTGACACCGGATGCGGCAGCGAGCGCGTCGATGGTCATCCGGCGCTGCTGGCGCAACGCGCGGATATTCCGGCCCACCGCAGCGGCGACCTCCTCAGGCTCCTGCATTTGGTCAAGTATGCCGTACTAGGTAGTCAATCCTGTTGAACCGCGCACATCGTTCCATTAGAGTACAACGAACTGGTCGGATAGTTCAGTAAAGTAGATTGTGGAGTCGGGATGACGATTGCGCTCGCGCTTCCCGCCGCTGTCGGTTTCGGTGTTGCCGACTTCGCCGGAGGCCTGGCGACCCGGCGCAGCTGCGGCACGCTCGCCGTGATCGCCCTCGCGCAGCTCGCCGGCGCGGCAGTGCTGTTACCCGCCCTGATACTGCTGCCGGGCCGGCCTTCGGCAGCCGCAGCGGGTCTCGGTGCGCTGGCCGGCCTGGCGGGCTCGGTAGGCCTGATGTGGTATTTCCGGGGGCTGGCCCGCGGACCGATGGGCGTGGTGGCGCCATTGTCCGCGCTGACCAGTGCGGGAGTGCCGCTCGCGGTCGGTGTGACGGCCGGCGAAAGTACCGGTCCAGCGACGGTCTGTGGCGTCGCGGTGGCTCTGCTGGCGATCGCGCTGGCCACCGCCGGTACCCGCCATGATCAGGCTGCGGGCGGCGGGTTGCTGCTCGGGATCGGGTCCGGCGTCGGCTTCGGCGTGTTCTTCGTCGCGCTGCACGCGACCCCACCGGACTCCGGGTTGTGGTCGTTGCTGGCGGCCAAGGTGGCCGCGGTGGCGGTCTTCGGCTCGCTGATGCTGGCACGCCCCAGTTCGAGCGGCGTGACGTGGGCACGTGGCGGCTTGATCGTGCTCAGTGGAACGGCCGACATGGTGGCGAACGTGCTGTTCCTGCTGGCGACCCGGGCCGGGGCGCTGAGCGTCAGCGCCGTGCTCGTCTCGCTCTACCCCGTGGTGGTCGTCGTCCTCGCCCGGCTCGTGCTGCGGGAGCGGCTCACCTGGCTGCAAGCGACCAGCGTGGCGCTCGCGGTCACGGCGAGCGCGCTGCTGTCGGGTTAGCGCCGGCCTAATTCGGCGGGCCGGGCGTCAGGGTCACGGTCGCCGAGTGTTGCTGACCCGATGGGTCCACCCATCCCACTTGCACCGAGTCTCCCGGCTGATGAGCGGTCAGCGCAGTGACGAGGGTGCCCGGCGAGTCGATCGCCGTACCATCCAATGACACGATGACGCTGCCCGCCGCCAGCCCGGCCTGCTCAGCCGGTGAGCCGCCCACGACCTGCGTGACGACCACGCCGGGCACCGTGGGCACGGCGGGGAGGTGCCGGTGTCCGAGCCGGGCGTGGCGATCCGGCGACGTCGTCGCACCGGCCTGCTGGACCAGGACACCGAGCACGCCGGTCGCACCGATGTGAATGGTGGCACCGGCGCTACCGGCCCGGATCTGGTTGCTGATCCCGATCGCGTCGTTGATCGGGATGGCCAATCCGGCGACCGGGGACTGTCCGGCCTGCGGTCCCGCCGTGCCGGCGGTGTTGATGCCGATGACCTCGCCGGCGGCATTGACCAGCGGACCTCCGGAATCGCCGGGCTGGATATCGGCGGCGACTTGAATCAAGCCGGCAAGGTGCTCAACGCTGCCGGTGAGGTCATCGCTGACCGCCGCAGCCTGGTCAAGGGCCGAGACCACCCCCGCCACGATGCTAGGGGTACCACCGCGTCCCCCGGCGTTACCGATCGCTGCGACCCGGTCAGAGATCGAGACTGTGCCCGAGTCACCGATCGTGGCCGTCGGCAACCCCGAAGCGCCGGCCAGCTGGAGCACAGCGATGTCATGGGCCCGGTCGTAGCCGACGACAGTGGCCGGGTAGGTCTGACCGTTGCCGATATCGGTGACATTGATGTCGCTGGCGCCGCTGATCACGTGGTTGTTCGTGAGCACCACGCCGGACGGGTCCAACACGATCCCGGTACCGGCGGCTTGCACGTTCGGCCGGCCCAGCTGGGTGTTGATGTCCACCAGACCGGGATCGACCTCGGCCGCGAGCGCCGAGAGGTCCAGCGACTTGCCCGAGGCACCGGACGATCGCGGCGGTCGCGGATGTGCATGCGGCGCGCGCGGCGGTGGTGCCCAGGCTGGCAGCGTCGCCAGTGGCGGCGTCGACGACGGTGATGCGGCAGGATGCGTCCCCGGCGCTCGAACTCCTGGCGGTTGAACTCCCGGCGCCCACGAAGGGGATGACCACGCAGGAGACGACCACGACGGCGACGATAATGCCGAGATCTCGCCGAGTTGGTGCGCAGCGCTACTCGCGCCGATCGGCACCATCGCCAGCAGGGCCGCGAGGAGTGATACCGTCCACAAACGCTGCCGGTGTCGTGTCGGCGCCACAACCGGCGCAGGCCGGTAGTCACCAGGCGGGGATGTCACGACGGCGACCCTGCACCGGGAAGGTGAACTACAGAAGTCCGGCAGTCGAGCAGCGGATCGCGATCAACCCCACTAAGGATGGCCGGACAAGCGAGAGGGGACTACCTCATCACGGCCGGAACCTGCACGTCCGGCGAGGGATTCACCCGATGTCGACGCCGGCGCCGCGCTATCCTGGTGTCTTCTGTTGCGCCCATTCAGCCAAACCAGGCCGATAATCCCGATGACTACACAGGCCAATCCTATGATGAGCAGGACAATAGCCACCGTCAACGTTTGAATGATAGGGTCCAATGTTGTGGTCCTCCCGTGTTAACGAGATGATAATTGGACGACGCAGGAACGGCTACACAAAGACTGCGAATTATAGGATCATCCGGTGCCGGCGTCGTTGACATCGTCCAAAGCCACTGTAGCCCGGGCGAGAAAGTATCGCCACTCTCGCTGGGGCGGAGGCCACCATTCTATGACTATCAGTAGTTGCAATCCCTTTATGGTCATTCCGGTGTCGCCGGCTCGACTTGCTCTGTTCAT
>DATFDO010000201.1:0-8240 GCA_035252045.1 Pseudonocardiaceae bacterium | reverse complement strand
AGGTGATGGGCCACCGTGCACGCCGCGCGTTTGGCAATGGCCACCGCATTCGTTGGTGGGTCGAGCAGCCGCTCGATGCGGACTGGATCGAACAACGGCATCGGCAGTTGCTGGGCGGAGGAGAAGATCCGGGCATCGTCGTAGCCCGCGCGCAGCTTTTGCACTGCGGGTAGCGCGTCGCGCAATGACGCGAACAAGCGCTCCGGTCCGTCCAGGAAGTCCTCGATCGATTTGTGGTGCAGCGCCACGGTCGAGTATTCCATCGCCATCAGGTGTTTGAAGGTGGTGCGCAAGCCGTCTTGCACAAACGCCCGGCGGACATCATGTGGACTGTGCAACGCCAGGGTGATCAGCCGGTTTCGCAAGTGGAAATAGGCTGTCCAGTCGGTTGAGTCGTTTTTGTCGGTCCACGGCATGTGCCAGATCGCGCAGCCGGGCAAAGTGACGGTCGGAAAGCCGCATGCGCCGGCCCGCAATGAGTACTCGGCATCGTCCCATTTAATGAACAGCGGCAACGGCAGGCCGACACGTTCGAGGACTTCGCGGGGGAAAAGGCACATCCACCAGCCGTTGTAGGTGGAGTGGATGCGGGTATGCAGGGAAGGTTCCTGGCGCAGTGGCAGCTTGGCGAAGTCGTGCTGGTAGACCGAGCCGGGAGCGGGACGCCAGAAGCTGGTCCGTAAATCCACGATCTCGCCCATGGCGTGCAGCTGGCTACGGACCTGCAGGTTCAGCATCTGCGCACCGACGATGACCGGAACGGATAACGCGCTGGCAAAGGCGTGCGCGCGCAGCACGCTGTCCGGCTCCACCCGGACGTCATCGTCCATCAACATCACGTGCTCGACAGCAGTCGTGCGCAGCGCTTCGAGCATGCCCCGGGTGAAGCCCCCCGAACCGCCCAGGTTCTCCTGGTCGATCATCACCAGGCGGCCCCCGAGCTGGTCGGCGACCTCGGCGAACCGCTGATGTTCCCGCACCTTGATGCTGCCCTGGTCGACCACGAAGACCTTGGCGACGACGTCGAGTACCGTCTGGTCCTCAGCGAGCGCGGCCAGCGCGGTGACGCAGTCCGTCGGCCGGTTGAATGTGGTGATCGCCACGGCCAACGGGTGGACCGGCAATGGTTCGTCGATGATCCACGCGGCGTCGGTAATGGTCAGCGAATCCCGGTCGGTGGCGGCGTCGAACCACACCCACCCCCCGTCTTCGAACGGCGCGAGCGACTCCCGAAATTCCAGTTCTACCAAACCGCCGCCGAGATCGAGCTGATTACCGTCGAGCTGCTTACCAGCCAAGTGAACAATTTCGCCATTCGACTTCGAGCGATAGAGGTCCACGCGCCCGGAGCCGCGCACCGAAAGCCGCAGCGCGACCTCCTCCACTCGCGTCCAGCGCTTCCAATAACTGGCCGGAAACGCGTTAAAATAGGTAGCGAATGACACTTGACAATCAGGTGGCAACGTCACCGTCGATCGCGATACCACTTCCGCGGTGCGCCCATGCAGGGTCTGCGGTTCGTCGAAGTACAGCGGGCGCACCTCCGGGGCATCGTCGGCCCGGGGCATCACAACACGCTGCAGCACCCGTTGCGGCGCGACCGCGTCTTCGCTCGGTCTGACCTGCAGCGAGCTGACGTCCGACAGTTTGCTGTCCGCCGCGTTGCTGCGCGCCGCTTCGGCAAGGGCAGCCCGGCCGATTGCCGTTGGCGCCGCCGCCTGGTCGGTGCGGCCACACGCCATCCAGTCCAGCAAACCGGTCGCGTCTGTGGTGGTCACGGTGATCCCTTCCCTGGCTCGCCGCGCTTCGGGCAGATGCTCCCAGCCCAGCCGCACCGCAGGCGCCAACGACACGCCGTAACGCCACCCCTAGCCCGCATTTGCTACCTGCTGTCACACATCGGTTACGAGCGACTCAACAGCTCGCCCGAGGGAGTTTCCGACGGCGTGTATCTGGGCCGTGCGCGTGGCGCTCTACACAGCAAGCGAATCAGCCAAATACCGGAGGCGATGTCGGAATGAAACTTCGCGCTCCGGAAGAGTTTCCGGCCTGCGGCTCGGGCCGGTTGACCTTTGGCTGGGGCAGCCTGACACCGGCCGAATTGCGAGTCGTCGCCCTGGTGGCGGAGGGCACCAGCAACGCCATTATCGCGAAGCGTCTTTGCCTGTCGCGCTATACCGTGGAAAGCCATCTCAAGCACATCTTCGTCAAGTTGCGGTTGAGCTCCCGAGCCGCCCTGGCCGCCGAAGCGGCCCGGCGCGCAAGACCCCAGTACCTCATACCTGAACTCGGGGATGCGCCAGCATCTGTCACCACGGATGCTGTCCTCAGGAACGGGTCATCCCGGCGATGCCAGGAGGAAGAGGCGCACTTGTCCATCGACGTGTTCTTCACAGCGATGGATCTCTACGAGCACGAGGAGGCGGGCAACACTCACGTGGCGGTCTACGTCCACGCGAATGGTTGGGAGATCTTTCGGTGGAACAACAACAGTGCACGGACGAGCAAGGGCCGCACTTATCCATTCGGTGCTGTTGGACCGCTGATGACTGTGGATCAGCGCACCCTTGTCGAGGTCTTTGCGTGGGCGGATCGGGATTCCGACTGGCCGGGTCCCGGAAAGTTCACCGATGACCTCGGTTCCGGCTATGTGGTCGTCGGGCCGGGAGCGACCGTTGGTGACTTCCAGCTCGGCCCCACGCAGACCGACCACGGCAACGACGGCTACCGCATCCACGGCTTTACCCGGTAGGAACCGAAGAATCGACACAAAGGAGGAGTCATGGCAGCGAAGACTGTGACCGGAACCGTCAACGACCTCGGCCAAATAGTTAATGGTGACCCGATGACATTCAAAGTTGAGCGCCCGGCCATAGGGTCAATCACAGGACGGTATGAGATCCACTTTACCCCTGCATTCACAAACATTTCGTCGGTCGTCGCGACGCAGGTATCCCACTTCCCCAACGGTGATACGCGAGACAACGCAGTGGTCGTCGATTTCGATGTCAATCTCGTCCGCATTATTACGGGCAAGAGTGATGGAAGCCTCGAGAATCGACCCTTCAGCTTCATCGCGATGGGTGATTAGCGGCTCATCGGATTGGCATCAAACGTGAGCGGCCGCCGGCAAGCTGTGCGGCGGCCCACACGGCTGGCCTTGTCATGGGTACGCCGGCTAACGGTTGTCGCGGGGCCCCCGAGGGCCCGACGTGCCACCAGGGCGCCGGCGGCGCAGGTAACGCTCGAAATCCGCGGCGATCGCGTCCCCGCTGGCTTCGTGCAAGGTGAGGTCGGTGTCGCCGCGTTCCTCCAACGCGCGCACGTAGCTGGCGACCTCATCGTCCTCGTCGGCCATCTCGCTGACGGTCGCCTCCCATTCCTCGGACTCCTCGGGCAGCGCGCCGAGGGGTACCTCGAGGTCGAGCACCTCTTCGACTCGGTGCAGCAACGCCAAGGTGGCCTTGGGTGACGGCGGGGCGGAGACGTAGTGTGGCACCGCGGCCCAGAACGAGATGGCCGGTACGCCGGCCTGCACGCACGCGTCCTGGAAGACTCCCACGATCCCGGTAGGGCCCTCGTATTTGGAGCGCTCCAGCTGGAACTGGGCGGCCGAGGCCGCGTCATAGGAGGTGCCGGTGACGGGCACCGGGCGGGTGTGCGGGGTATCGGCGAGTAGCGCGCCCAGGGTCACCACGCTGGTGATCCCGAGGTCCATGACATAGCGCAGCAGCTCGTTGCAGAACGACCGCCAGCGCATGTTCGGTTCGATGCCGTGCACCAGCACCACGTCGAAGTCGGCTCCAGGCGGGCGGCACACCGACAGCCGGGTGGTGGGCCAGTCGATCCGCCGCGTGATCCCGTCCACCAGCTTCGTGGTGGGCCTGGTGACCTGGAAGTCGTAGTAGTCCTCGGGGTCGAGCTCGGCCAGGGGGTTGGCATCCCAGCTCAGCTGCAGATGCTCGATCGCAGTGCTCGCAGCGTCCCCGGCGTCATTCCAGCCCTCGAACGCGGCGACCAGCACCGGCGAGGTGAGCTGGGGCAGCGACGATCGGCGGGCGGCCGAGTCGCTGCCGGAGCGGTCGGGATAGGTCACCGCGCTAGCCTACGGCTCTTGCGCCCCGCTGGCCGTGTCCCGATACCCGGCAATTCCCGTCGGGACCCGAAATCGCTGCTCTAGGCTGGCTCTCATGGTCCAGTCATCGCTGTTCGACGTCCTGGCGCATCGTGTCGTGGTCGCCGATGGGGCGATGGGCACGATGTTGCAGTCGGTGGCATTGACCTTGGATGACTTCGCCGGGCTGGAGGGCTGCAACGAGATCCTCAACATCACCCGTCCGGATGTCGTTCGCGCCGTGCACCGGGGCTATCTGGAGGCGGGCGCCGACGCGGTGGAGTCCAACACCTTCGGCGCCAATCTGGCCAATCTCGCCGAATACGGCATTGCCGACCGGATCCGCGAACTAGCCGAGGTGGGTGCGAGGCTGGCGCGCGAGGTGGCCGACGAATTCACCGAGCCGCAGCGCCCCCGGTTCGTGCTCGGATCGGTCGGGCCTGGCACCAAGTTGCCCACTCTGGGGCACATCGGTTTTCCCGAGCTGCGGGACGCCTACGTCGAGCAGGTTCGTGGGTTGCTCGCCGGTGGAGCTGACGCGGTGCTCATGGAGACCAGCCAGGACCTGCTGCAATGCAAGGCTGCGGTGGTCGCCGCGCGCCGCGCCATGGTCGCCGAGGGCCGGCATGTCCCGATCATCGCCCAGGTCACCGTGGAGACCACCGGCACTATGCTGCTGGGCACCGAGATCGGCGCAGCGCTCACCGCGCTGGAGCCCTTGGGCATCGACCTGATCGGACTGAACTGCGCCACCGGCCCGGCCGAGATGAGTGAGCATCTGCGCCAGCTCGCCAAACACTCCCGGATCCCGCTGTCGGTGATGCCCAACGCCGGCCTACCCGAGCTTCGCACCGGCGGGGCGGTGTACCCGCTGACCCCAGAGGAGTTGGCCACCGCGCTGGCCGGCTTCGTCACCGAGTTCGGTGTGCGGTTGGTCGGTGGCTGCTGTGGTACGACCCGGAAACACATTGCTGCGGTGGCACAGGCGGTGGTCGAACTGGCTCCTCGGCGCCGGCGCCCGCGCCCCGAGCCGGGAGTCTCGTCGCTGTATGCCGCCGTTCCGTTCCGCCAGGACGCCAGCGTGTTGATGGTCGGCGAGCGGACCAACGCCAACGGATCGAAGGCGTTTCGCGAGGCGATGCTTGCCGCGCGCTTCGACGACTGCGTGCAGATCGCTCGCGCCCAGACTCGCGACGGCGCGCATTTGATCGATCTGTGCGTCGACTACGTCGGCCGGGACGGCGCCACGGACATGGCCGGGCTGGCCGGTCGGCTGGCGACCGCTTCGACCCTGCCGGTCATGCTGGACTCCACCGAGCCTGCGGTGCTGCGCGCCGGCCTGGAACGCCTCGGCGGGCGGTGCGTGATCAACTCGGTGAACTTCGAGGACGGTGACGGGCCCGGTTCCCGCTACCAGCGCGTCATGCAGCTGGTCCGCGAGCACGGGGCCGCCGTGGTGGCGCTGTGCATCGACGAGCAGGGGCAGGCGCGCACGGCCGACTGGAAGGTCCAGGTGGCCTGCCGGCTCATCGACGACCTGACCGCGAACTGGGGCCTGCGTACCTGCGACGTCATCGTCGACTGCCTCACCTTCCCCGTCTCGACCGGCCAGGAAGAAACGCGCCGAGACGCGCTGGAGACCATCGAAGCGATCCGTGAGGTCACGCGACGCTACCCGGAGGTGCATACCATCCTCGGGGTCTCCAACGTGTCGTTCGGGCTGAATCCTGCGGCCCGTCAGGTGCTCAACTCGGTGTTCCTGCACGAATGTGTGCAGGCCGGCTTGGACACCGCGATCGTGCACCCGTCGAAGATCGTCCCGATGGCTCGGATCCCGGACGAGCAGCGTGCTACTGCGCTCGATCTGGTGTACGACCGGCGGCGCGCTGGCTACGACCCGCTACAGCAGTTGATGTCGCTGTTCGAGGGCGTGACGACGTCGTCATCGAGGCAGTCCCGGGCGGCCGAACTCGCCGCGCTGCCACTGTTCGAGCGCTTGGAACGGCGGATCGTCGACGGTGAGCGCAACGGATTGTTCGACGACTTGGACACCGCACTGGAGCAGCGGCCGGCGTTGCAGATCATCAACGACACCTTGCTGTCCGGCATGCGCACGGTGGGCGAGCTGTTCGGCTCCGGCCAGATGCAGCTGCCCTTCGTGCTGCAGTCGGCCGAGGTGATGAAGGCCTCAGTCGCGCACCTCGAACCGCATATGGAACGAACTGAAGACGACGCCGGCAAGGGCAGGCTGGTACTGGCCACAGTCAAGGGCGACGTTCACGACATCGGCAAGAACCTGGTCGACATCATCTTGTCCAACAACGGCTACGAGGTGATCAACCTCGGTATCAAGCAGCCCATCAGCACGATCCTGCAGGCCGCTGTGGACCATCACGCCGACGCCATCGGGATGTCGGGGCTTCTCGTCAAGTCTACGGTGATCATGAAGGAGAACCTGGAGGAGATGAACTCCCGGGGCTTGTCCGCAACCCCGGTGCTGCTCGGTGGGGCCGCGCTGACCCGTGCCTACGTGGAGAACGATCTCGCCGAACTGTATGCGGGGGAGGTTCGTTACGCCCGGGACGCGTTCGAGGGCCTGCGACTGATGGACTCGATCATGACGCGTAAGCGGGGCGGCGTGGTGGCGGCCGACCCGACGGAGGATGCCAAAGCGGCGGAGCGCAAGGCGCGCCGCGAGCGCTCGCTACGTATCGCGCAGGCGCGCCGGGCGCGAGAGGCCGAGACCGACGAACCGGTACCGGCTCGTTCCGACGTGCCCACCGACGTGCCTATCCCGGCTCCGCCGTTCTGGGGATCCCGGGTGGTCAAAGGCATACCAGTGGCCGAGTTCGCGGCGCTGCTCGACGAGCGAGCCACCTTTTTGGGCCAGTGGGGCCTGCGCGGCTCCCGAACCAAGGACGGCCCGTCCTTCGAGGAGTTGGTGGAGACCGAGGGCCGGCCGCGGCTGCGCTACTGGCTGGACCGGCTGACCACCGAAGGCGTGCTCGCACATGCCGCGGTCGTCTATGGATACTTCCCGGCGGTTGCGGACTCCGATGCCCTGATCGTGCTGGCGCAGCCTCTGCCGGACGCGGCTGAGCGGTTGCGTTTCACTTTCCCCCGCCAGCGCCGCGATCGGCGGCTGTGCCTGGCAGACTTCTACCGGCCGCGGGCGGCGGCGGTGGCCGCCGGTGAGGTGGACGTACTGCCGTTGCAGCTGGTGACGATGGGCCAGCCGATCGCCGACTACGCCGCTGAGCTGTTCGCCAAGGACGCCTACCGGGACTACCTGGAGGTGCATGGCCTCGGCGTGCAGCTGACCGAGGCGTTGGCAGAGTACTGGCACCAGCGGATCCGCCAGCAGTTGAGGTTCCTCTCCGGGGAAGCGGTCGCCGAGGAGGATCCCGCTGACGTGGAGGAGTTTTTCAAGCTCGGGTACCGGGGCGCCCGGTACTCGCTGGGCTACGGTGCCTGCCCGGAGCTGGAGGATCGGGCGAAGATCGTCGCGCTCCTGCAGCCGGATCGGATCGGCGTGACGTTGTCCGAGGAGTTCCAGCTGCACCCCGAGCAGTCCACCGACGCCATCGTCGCGCACCACCCGGAAGCGAAGTACTTCAATGCATGAGGGGGCCGGGACGGGCGGATGAAGACGTTCGACGAGCTGTTCGCCGAACTCAGCGAGCGGGCCCGGAACCGGCCGGAGGGATCGGGCACCGTCGCGGCGCTGGACGAGGGCGTGCATGCGCAGGGCAAAAAGGTGCTCGAGGAGGCGGGCGAGGTGTGGATAGCCGCCGAGTACGAGTCCGACGAACGATTGGCGGAGGAGATTTCCCAGCTGCTGTACCGGGTCCAGGTGCTCATGCTCGGCCGGGGCATCGGCACCGCCGACGTCTACCGCTACCTGTGACGTGCCGATGAACAGGGCTCGATGAACGGAGAAGCCAAGATGCTGCGGGTCGCCTTACCCAGCAAGGGCACCCTGGCGGCACCCGCCTCGGAGATGCTGGCCGAGGCGGGCTACCGGCAACGCCACGATGCCAAGGACCTGACGGTCATCGACAGCGCCAATGATGTGGAGTTCTTCTTCCTCCGCCCGCGGGATATCTCCGTCTATGTGGGCTCCGGG
>DATFDO010000200.1:0-15187 GCA_035252045.1 Pseudonocardiaceae bacterium | reverse complement strand
CCGTACCTGGTGCAGCTTCCGCCCGGGCAGGCAGTTGCCGTCGCCGGTGGTGGGCCGGCATCCGGGCCGCCGTGGTACAGCCAACTGTGGAAGTCGATCAACAGTGGGTGAGGCGGTGGACCGCGCCGACCGGGAGGCCGTCGCGGCGCAGCTCTGTCGCCCGCCGCGGGCGCTGCGGTCGGTCGCGCACCGCTGCCCCTGCGGCCTGCCCAGCGTGGTGCAGACCTCCCCGCGGCTGGCCGACGGCACCCCGTTCCCCACGCTGTACTACCTGACCTGTCGGCGGCTGACCGGGCTGGTGGGGCGGATCGAGGCCAGCGGCGCGATGCGGGAGATGACCGACCGCCTTACCACCGATCCGCAGCTTGCCGCCGCCTACCGGGCGGCGCACGATTCCTACCTGGCCGAGCGCGATGCCGTGGAACCGCTCGGGACGCAGGTCAGCGCCGGTGGCATGCCCGGTCGGGTCAAATGCCTGCACGTCCACGTCGCGCACGCTCTGGCCCGCGGTCCAGGGGTGAACCCCTTTGGCGATGAGGTCCTCGCCCAGATCGGTTCCTGGTGGATCCCCGGCCCCTGCGCCTAACCCCTCCTTCCCCTGGCGTGTCGCGTTTTCCCGTCCCGTGTGTCGTGCTCCCATGCCCGGTAGCAGGCGAGTTCACCCGACCCGCGGCGTCACTCGCTCGACCAGCCCGCGGGTAGCTGTTCTCGCGGGCAGCACGCCGAGCGTGCCGCCCGCAATGTCCCCGCCGAACCGTGACCCGAGGAACGCCTCAGCCACCACCGCCGGCGAGTGGCACAGCAGCAACGACCCCTGCAGGCACAGCGCGATCAGCTCGGCCAATCGGCGGGCCCGTTCCGGTGCGGGATCGCGAAGCTCCGCACGCAACGACGACAACGCCCCGTCCAGGCCGGGATGGGCACCAGCAACAGGCTCCAGCACGGTCAGCAGCGCTTCGACCGGCGCCGAATCCCGCGCCAGCGCGCGCAGCACATCCAACGCAGTGACGTTGCCCGAACCCTCCCAGATCGAATTCAGCGGAGCCTCCCGGTACAGCCGGGGCAGCCCGGAGTCCTCGACATAGCCATTGCCGCCGAGACACTCCAGCGCCTCGGCCACCACCACCGGCGCCCGCTTGCAGACGTAGTACTTGCTCGCCGGCAACGCCAGGCGCAACAGCGCCCGCTCGCCCGCGTCCACCGCGGCGGCCAGCCGCATCCCCAGGGCGGTAGCGGCTTCGCTTTCCAGTGCCAGATCGGCCACGACTGCTGCCATCAGCGGTGCATCAGCCAACCGGGCCCCGAACGCACGGCGGTGGGCCACATGGTGCGCCGCCTCCGACAACGCCGCGCGCACGGTGGCGGCCGAGCCGAGGACACAGTCCAGCCGGGTCATCGTCACCATCTCGATGATCGTGGGTACCCCACGGCCCTCCGCGCCGACCGCCCAGCCCAGGGTGCCGTCGTATTCGAGCTCCGCCGAGGCGTTGGACCTGTTGCCCAGCTTGTTCTTCAGCCGCTGCAACCGGATGCCGTTGCGGGCGCCGTCGGGCAACACCCGCGGAACCGCGAAACACGTCAGGCCGCCGGGTGCTTGAGCAAGTGTGAGGAAGACGTCGTTCATCGGGGCCGAGGTGAACCACTTGTGGCCCGCGAGCCGGTACGCGCCGCCCCCGGCCGGCCTCGCGGTGGTCGTGTTGGCCCGCACATCAGATCCGCCTTGCTTCTCCGTCATCGACATCCCGGCGAGCAGACCACCCTTGCTCGCGGGCGCTTGCGATCCCGGGTCGTACACCCGCGAGCACAGCCCCGGTTCCCATTTCGCGGACAGTTCCGGGCAGTGCCGCAACGCGGGCACCGCGGCGTAGGTCATCGATAGCGGGCAGCCGTGGCCGGCTTCCACCTGGGTCCAGAGATAGAAGCCTGTCGCCCTGACGAGGTGAGCCGCCCGGGCAGCGTCGGGTCCCCACGGAGCGGCATGCAGCCCGTGTGCCACCGCGCGACGCATCAGCCAGTGCCAGGACGGGTGGAACTCGACCTCGTCGAGGCGATTGCCGTATCGATCATGGGTGTGCAGCACCGGATGGTGGAGATCGGCCAGCCGCCCGTGTTCGCGTGCCGGGCCCGACCCGGCTTCGAGCGCGACTTCGCGCACTGCCGACACCGCACCGCCATACCGGCTGATCGCGCTGCCGAGCGCCGGATCGCACTCCAGCGGATCAAATCCAACCAGCGGCGGCGGCTGGTTCGTCACGTCACTAATCTTCCATTCAGTGGGCGACGGTGGGGAGATGCAGATGGTCAGGGTGGCCGCGATCGACTGCGGGACCAACTCGATCCGGCTGCTGGTGGCGGATCTGACCGATAACAAGCTCGTCGACGTGCATCGGGAGATGCGCATTGTCCGGCTCGGGCAGGACGTCGACGCTACCGGCCGGCTGGCTTCGGACGCTGTGGAGCGCACCCGCGTGGCGCTGGCCGATTACGCCGCCATCATGCGGCGCACCGATGCCCAGCGGGTCCGAATGGTGGCGACCTCGGCCACCCGCGACGCCGCCAATCGGGCCGATTTCTTCAGGATGGTCCGCGACACCCTCGGCGCTGACGCCGAGGTGATCACCGGAGACGAGGAGGCCCGGCTGTCGTTCACCGGCGCCGTCGGCGACCTGGACCCGGCTGACGGGCCGTTCGTCGTGGTCGACGTGGGAGGCGGCTCCACCGAGGTGGTCCTCGGCGACTGGGATGCCACCAGCGCCGACGTCACAGCGGCACGCTCGGTGAACATCGGCTGCGTCCGGATCACCGAGCGCCACCTGCGCTCGGACCCCCCGACCCCAGCCGAAATCAGCGCCGCCCGGCAATTTGCGGCGCAGACCCTGCACGAGGCGTTCGCCGACGTGCCGGTGGACAAGGCCCGCAGCTGGGTCGGGGTGGCGGGCACCGTCACGACACTGTCCGCAGTCGCCCAGCGGCTACCCGATTACGACCCGGACTGCACTCACCTGTCGCGGTTATCGCTGGATCAGGTGCGCGTCACGGCGGAGAACCTGCTCGCATCGACGCACCAGCAGCGGGCCGCCAACCCTGTTATTCATCCCGGGAGAGTCGACGTGATCGCTGGCGGCGCGCTTATCGTTGCGGTGCTCGCCGAGGAGCTCCATGCTCGGGCCGGCATCGCTGAGCTGGTGGTCAGCGAGCACGACATGCTCGACGGTATCGCGCTTGGGCTCGGTTGAGGCACGGCGTGCATGAGCACACGACACACTGGGCACGAGAGCGCGACACACCATGCATGAGGATGCGACACGCGGGGGGCTGGCGGAGCTCGATGAGGCCGTTGCCGGGTGCCGGGCGTGCCCGCGGCTGGTTGCCTGGCGGGAGAAGGTGGCCACTGAGAAGCGGGCCGCTTACCGGGACCAGGACTACTGGGGGCGCCCGGTGCCGGGGTTCGGTCCCGCTGACGCGGCGCTGGCGATCGTCGGGCTCGCACCTGCCGCGCACGGCGCCAACCGGACCGGCCGGATGTTCACCGGGGACCGCTCCGGCGACGTGCTCTACGCGGCGCTGCACGCGGTGGGCCTGGCCAACCAGCCAATCGCCAGGCACCGCGGTGACGGGTTGACGCTGTACCACACCCGGATCACCGCGCCGGTGCACTGCGCGCCGCCGGCGAACAAACCCACCCCGGTCGAACGCGACGCCTGCCGTCCCTGGCTGACCCGCGAGCTGCAACTGCTCCGCCCGACGCTGCGAGCCGTGGTGGTGCTCGGCGCGTTCGGCTGGCAGGCACTGCTGCCCGCGCTGAGCGCCGTGGGGTGGCCAGTGCCGACCCCGCGGCCCCGCTTCGCGCACGGCACCGAGGTTGCCCTGAACGGGCTGCATCTGCTCGGTTGCTACCACGTCAGCCAGCAGAACACCTTCACCGGCAGGCTCACCCCGTCGATGCTGATCGACGTGCTGCGCCGGGCCGCGGAACTGGCCGGCATCGCGCCTTAATAACCAGCACGCCGGGGCCGCAACCGGGATACTGCGGATATGGCTGTTGCGCCGAGGGAGTCACCGCACATCCTCATCGTGGGCGGTGGCTATGTGGGGATGTACACCGCGCTGGGGCTGCAATCCGAGCTGAGCCAAGGCGACGCAGCGATCACCGTGGTGGACCCGCAGCCGCAGATGACCTACCAGCCTTTCCTGCCGGAGGCCGCGGCCGGGTCGATCGAACCTCGCCACGTCGTCGTGCCGCTGCGCCGGGTGCTCAAGCGCTGCCGGGTCGTGTGCGGTCGGGTCACCAAGGTCGAGCATGCCCACCACGTCGCCACCATCGAGAACTGCGCCGGGAACATCGAACAGCTCGGCTATGACGTCCTGGTGATGGCGCCGGGCTCGATCGCACGCACCCTGCCCATCCCCGGGCTCGCCGAACATGGCATCGCGTTCAAGACCATCGGCGAGGCGATCTACCTGCGCAACCATGTGCTGTCCTGCTTGGAAGCCGCCGACGCCTCGATCGACGTGCAGCTGCGCCGCCGGCTGCTGAGCTTCGTGGTGATCGGCGGGGGCTACGCGGGCATCGAGGTGCTCGGCGAGCTTGAAGACATGGCCCGCTACGCCTGCCGCTACTACCAGACCATCGAGCCGTCGGACATGCGATGGGTACTGGTCGAGGCGACCGGCCGGATCATGCCCGAGGTCAGCCCGGGGCTGGGCCGCTATACCGCCAAGCGCCTGGCCCAGCGTGGCATCAAGATCTTCCTGAACACCCGGGTCAACACGATGGAAAACGGTCACGTGGTGCTGGACAACGGCACCGAATTCGACGCTGACACCATCGTCTGGACCGCTGGGGTCAAGGCCAACCCGGTGCTGCGGCAGACCGACCTGCCGCTGGATGACCGCCAGCGGCTGCGGTGCAAGCCCACCTTGCAGGTGGTGGGCTGCCCAGACGCGTTCTCCGCCGGTGACTGCGCCGCCGTGCCCGATCTGACGTCCGCAGATCCGAACGCCACGACCAGCCCGTCGGCCCAGCACGCCGTCCGCCAGGCCGGGGTCCTCGCCGACAACGTCATCGCCTATCTCCGCGGCCAGCCGTTGCGCCACTACCAGCACCGCTACGCCGGATCGGTGGCCAGCCTGGGCCTATACCGCGGAGTAGCCGAGATCTACGGCATCAAGCTCACCGGGCCCGTGGCCTGGTTCTTGCACCGCACCTACCACCTCAGCCGGATGCCGACGTTCAACCGCAAAGTGCGCATCCTCACCGACTGGACCGCGGCCCTGCTGTTTCGTCGCGAGCTGGTGGCGCTGGGCCAGATCAACGACCCGAAAGCCGAGTTCGCCCGCGCCACCGCCGCACCGTGATCTGACGCGGATACCCTTGGCGCGCGCCCCCGTAGCCCAAAGGCAGAGGCAAGCCCCTTAAAAGGGCCACAGTGTGGGTTCGACTCCCACCGGGGGCACCCGTGGCTACCCCCCACGATGGCCCCCTGACCTGCAGGAATGAGGTCGGGAGCCATTGTGAGCTGTCTGGTGGTGTCCGGCCAAGTCCGGCGCTCAACGGGCGTCCGTGCCCTGTACGTACCCGCCGACCCGCATGGCCGCGGTGCCGGGTCGGTGAGCTTGGGTGGGCGGCGGCTACCGGTGAGCAGGCCAAGGATGCGCGCCCTGGATGGTCCGGGTGAGTTGGCGGTACCGACCTATGAGCTGTTCTCGGGCACCGAGATCCTCGGGCGGATGGCCATGGAGCGGATGCTGGCCGGGCTGTCGACCCGGCGCTACCTGGTGAGGCTCGAACCGGTCGGGGCGCACCGAGCACGCCGCCACCGCCACGTCGAAGTCGGCGGTGTCGCGTCGGTTCGTCGCGGCGACGATGGGTCCAAGGCGCTGCGCCGCGCAGTACTCGACGTGTTCGGACATCCCGTGATCGTCCGATGCCAACTGCACGAACTGAGAAATGTTCAAGATCGACTGCCCAGAAACTGCGTTCGGTGGTGGCCAAGCGGATGCGTGCGGCCTACCACGCCGACACCGCGCTGGACGTCCAAGCCGAGCTGGAGACCTTGGCCGGCGAGCTGGAGCGCACCCACCTCGGCGCGGCCGCCTCGCTGCGCGAGAGCCTAACCGAAACCCTGACCGTCCTGCGCCTGGACGTGCCACCCGCCCTGGCCCATACCCTGCGCAGCACCAACTGCGTGGAAAGCATGATCGAAATCTGTCGGGACCACTCCCGCAACGTCAAACACTGGCAGGACGGCACGATGGCGCTGCGCTGGTGCGCCGCGGGAATGGTCGAAGCCGGCAAGCAGTTCCGCCGGGTCAACGGCCACCTTCACCTGAAGGCGCTGCGAACCGCTCTCGAACGGCATGTCGCAGCCGAAAATGTCACAGCCAACGAGCACAATCACACCAGCAATGCACCCTAATGATCACCGGGCCGCCGCCGAAAATCTACGAAGTCCGGGACATCCTCGTGGCAGCGTCGGATTCTCCTGGAAGGCTGGCTTCGGCGTCCCGGACACGGTTTTGTAGTGAGCGGTACTCCTGGTGACCCGTCAGTCTCGTTTTCACCTTGAGTTCGAACATAGCTGTGGTTCGCCACGGTGATACCCATTTACTGTTGATCTCGTCGGCGACCTCTTGCTTGATCACGGCCATTCGCTCGCGCAGCTTCGTGACCTCTTGCTGTAGAGCGTCCAGGCCGCTCTGGATCTTCGTAGCATGTTGCCTCGGCTGGACGGTGCTGTCGTGTGTCTGGTGAGGGTGAGCGCTTTGGCTGTGTCGGTCGTCGCCGGGGGTTGCCCGGGCCTGTGCGGCATCAGCTCGTTCGTCGAGTAGTTGTTGTCGGGTCTTGATCCTGTCGCCCATGGTCATGCCGAGAGTCCTTCCGATCGCGGTTGGGGGGAGATCGCCCTAGTCAGCCGGGCCTGTGCGCGGGCGGGACAGCGTCGTGGGCGGCCGGCGACGCTGGATGAGTCGGCCCGGCCCGGTCGGAGCATGGCGATCAGGGGCACCATCGTCGTTGTCCGGGGATGTCTTGGCTTCCGCCGCGGAGCCCGCGGGTGCGCAGTGGTCACCAACAGGGGCGGCGATGTAAGGATCGTGGCTCTCGGCCGCCATCGTGAGCGCCCGTTCAGCGGTGACTTCCTCGGTGTCGACCGGGATGAGGAGCAAATCGATCCGCTGATCGTTGGTGCCAACAATCCGGACCAGGTGAACACCCGAGATTCGGAACCAGTCCACAGCGACCTTTGCGCCGCTGCCGCGCAGGATTCGGCGTGGAGTGTTGTCCCATCCGGCCATGTTCAGCGCGATGCGACGGACCGGCACTTCGACTGCCTCGATTAGCGCGGTGAGCTCGATGGCGGGATCTGTCGACCGTGGCCACCACGCACCGTCAAGAGCACCGCTGACGCGATCTTTCGGCTTGAGGCTTAGGCGTGCCGAGCCATCGCTGGTGCCTACGCTGGGCGCATCACCCTGGTCTGAGTTGGTGGCGCGAACCGACGTCATTCTGACGTTCCCATCCCGGCATGAACCACAGCCAGTGTCATGGTTAGGCCGAGAACGACGCAGGCGAGGATGCGGGCGCACAAGGAGTAATCGGTCCCCACCAACGCTACCCGCAATCGATGCACTACGCCACCGACCGCGTCGATCAGCCAACGGTGTGCCGCGGTCCGCCAGCGCTGGTAACGTCCTACCAGCGCTCGTGCCCCGCAGCCGCCCGGCTGGAGGAAAACACGGTCAAATGCGGTGCCAACCTGGACCCCGGTGGCTAAGTGAGACGGCTGCGTGCCCACTCATACCCTAGCGACTCCAGGTCTTCGCTGGCGCGAGCTAAGGAGATCAACACCGTAGGTATCCGGGCGGACGGGCTGGAGGGCTGTGCCCTATACGTGCCCACGTCGGAGCCTCAGTCAGCGCCAGCTTCAGCAGCGTCGACGGGCTCACCTTGATTGGACTCATGACGGGCTGCTCGGCGCGGCGATCCGGGATCGGTGCCGAACCACCGTTGTAGCGCCGGTTCGGGTGATGACTGTGGGCCGGTGCCTGTCCAGCAGACGTGGCCATCGGGTCGGACCAGTATCCGGTCGACGCCAGGTGATGCGCCCAGTGCGGTGCCTACGGGTGAGTCGATAACCCGCGCGATGACTTGGTCGACACCCTCAGGCAGCGACGTGGATGGGGCGGCAGTGTCGGCTAGCTCAAGCAGCAGCCCGCGTCCAGAGCGCAGCAGCGTGCTCACCGTGGTCGGTCCGTGCGGTGTGTCCAGGGACAAGTCGATCATGCGTGCACCGACTAGCGGATCGGAAACACCGAAGTCGTACCGCAGGTCCAACCCGCACATCAGTCCGGCCAGATAACGGTTGGCCTCGGGGAGTCGCGCCAGATCGATGACGATCTCGCGCAGAGCCCATCGATCATCGGCGTCCGGTGGTGGGCTCATCAACACCCCCTGAGCGCGGGTGGTCGCCAGGACCCGGGCAGCCACGGGGTGGCGTTCCAGGTGGTAGCTATCCAGCAAGCCGGCGGGGGCGCGTCCTTCGACCTGCGCGGCCAGTTTCCACCCGAGGTTCATCGCGTCCTGCACACCGAGATTGAGACCCTGCCCGCCGATAGGTGAGTGGATGTGGGCGGCATCTCCGGCGAACAGCACCCGGCCATGCCGGTAGTGGGCCAGCTGCCGGGTGGCATCGCTGAACCGGGAGCCCCACCGCAGCCGCCGCAGCCTGGTGTCCGGGCCATGCACCGCGCGCAGCGCCCGGGCCACCTCCTCCGCGGTAACCGGCGCCTGGCGGGGCAACGTCTGTTGTTCTGGCCCCCCGAACACCAACCGGTATAAACCCGTGCGCTCACCGGGCTTGTCCAGCGGGCCCATCAGCATCCAGTGATCCCCGCTGACCCGGGTCAGCGCACTGATGTGTGCCACCGACTGCGGCACCGTCGCCGACACCGCCGCCAGCTCAACATCGGCACTGACCGCCGCGAGCGTCCCCACCCGCCCCGGGAAAGCCACCCCGGTCAACTTGCGCACTGTGCTGTGCGCTCCGTCGCAGGCCACCAGATAGCGCGAGGTCAGCACGTCCTCACCGGCCGCACTCGACACGTCGGCATAAACCCCCGTGTCGTCTTGACGCACGCCTGTTAGCTCGGTGCTGCGCCGCACGCGACATCCGCGGCTGCGCAGGTGCTCCTCCAGGGTCTCCTCCAGCTGGTGCTGTCGGACCAGGACACCATCCGGGTAGCGGGTAAGCCAGGGTCGCGCGTCCAGCGGCACCGGCAGGCCAGCGAAATGCCAACCAATCGAGTCCTTCGGGATTGCGTGCTTAGCGACCGCATCCAGCAGTCCCCGCATCGCCAAGACTTCCGCCGTGCGCGGATTGCCCCCACCGGCGCGGGACTGACCGCTCGGTGCGGCCTGTCGCTCGATCACCTCGACGACCACCCCGGCCAAGGCCAACTCGTTGGCCAGCATCAGCCCGGTCGGACCTGCCCCGACGACCATGACATCAACTTGTTCATGCCCCTCCACACCAGGACCATAAGGAGGTGCACTGCCGTCCGCAGCTGATTAACAGCAGTTGGGCACGCTGGCCGCTGACATGTTGGCCGCCGGTTGTCTGGCACGGTGGCCACTGCTGCGCAGGCCAGAGAGCCAGCTACGCCATGGCGCGTTAGTCAGCCGGCCGCCGTGGACGTCGCCCGGATCCGCTCGGCCCCGGCGTAGACGTTCATCGTGGTGCCGCGCAGAAAGCCGACCAGGGTCAGCCCGGCATCGCCAGCCAGCTCGACAGCCAACGACGAGGGGGCGGAAACGGCCGCGAGGATCGGGACGCCTGCCATGACCGCCTTCTGGGCGAGCTCGAACGATGCCCGACCGGACACCATGAGCACGCAACCCCGAGCCGGGACGCGGTCGTTGAGCAGCGCCCAGCCGAGCACCTTGTCCACCGCGTTGTGCCGGCCCACGTCTTCGCGCACGACGAGCAGGCGGCCCTCGGCGGTGAACAGCCCGGCCGCATGCAGCCCGCCGGTGGAGTCGAACAGGCGCTGCCCGGCGCGCAGCGCGTCGGGCATGGCGAACAGCGCCTGCGGCGAGATCTGCACAGCGTCGTCGTCAACAGCGAACCGGGTGCGCAGGCGCACCGCATCCAGCGACGCCTTGCCGCACACGCCGCACGATGAGGTGGTGTAGAAGTTGCGGTTGACCCCGGTGTCCGGCGCAGCGACGCCAGGGGCGAGGTCTACGTCGAGCACGTTGTAGGTGTTGCGCCCGTGGGCGTCGACAGAGTCGCAGTACCGGGCGGTGACGATGTCACTCACCGATCCGATCACGCCTTCGGTCAGCAGGAAGCCGTGTACCAGCTCGACATCGTGCCCCGGCGTGCGCATGGTGACCGCCAGCGCGTGGCCGTCCACCCGCAGCTCCATCGGTTCTTCGACAGCCAGCCGGTCAGGCCGCTGGCTGGTGTGCCCTGCGGACAGCCGCAACACGGGATGGCGCACCGTCAGCCGCCCCATTGCCTAACCGCCGTCCCCGCCCAAAAGGATTACGCTCAATTGACGTTGCTTCAGTTTGGCACACCCCAGGGAGGCCCGCTGATGACCAAGTTCCGCCACGTGCGCCTGACTGAACCGTTGGTTCGGGATGCGGGGGGGCTGCGGCCGGCTGGGTGGGGTGAGGCGTTGGAGCGGGCTGGGGTGGGGTTTGCCCGTCATCGTGGTGGCGCGTTTGGCATGTTTAGTTGTTCGAAGGCGACTAATGAGATGAATTATATGGCGCAGAAGTTCGCTCGGGTGGTGATGGGTAGTAATAATGTTGATAGTTGTAATCGGACTTGACATGCTCCTAGTGTCGTCGGTCTGACGACGGTTTTTGGTGCCGGTGGTGGTACGAGTAGTTATGTTGAGGCCCGGCATGCTGATCTGATTGTGTTGTGGGGTTCCAACGCGCGTGAGACGCATCCGATCTTTTTTCATCACGTGTTGCAGGGCGTGCGGCGTGGTGCCCGGTTGTATTCGGTGGATCCGCGGCGGACCAGTACCGCTCGGTGGGCGCGGGGCTGGTTGGGTTTGGATGTGGGGACTGATATCGCGTTGGCCAATGCGGTCGGTCGGGAGATTATCGCGGCGGGGTTGGAGAATCGGACGTTTATCGATCGGGCGACCACCGGTTTCGCCGAGTACCAGCGCAGTGTTGAGCCGTACACGCTGGGGTGGGCCGAGGAGGTCACCCGGGTGCCCGCGGAGCTGATCAGGCAGTTGGCGCACGATTATGCGCGGGCTGATCGGGCGCAGTTGTGTTGGACGTTGGGGATCACCGAGCATCACAACGCCGCCGACAATGTGTATGCGCTGATCAATCTGGCGCTGCTGACCGGGCATGTCGGGCGTTGGGGGTCGGGTTTGTGCCCGTTGCGGGGACAGAACAATGTCCAAGGCGGTGGCGACATGGGCGCGATCCCGGCGAAGTTACCCGGTGGCTATGACCTAAGTGATGACGCCGCCCGGGGGCGCTTCGAGCGGGCCTGGGGTGTTTCGATCTGCCCCGAGCCCGGCATGCATTTGTCGCAGATGTTCGAGGCGATGCAGCGCGGTGAGCTGCGCGCGCTGTATTGCATCGGGGAAAACCCGGCCGAGTCCGAGGCCAACGCCGCGCACGCCCGCACGCTGCTGACCGGCCTCAAGGTGCTAGTCGTGCAGGATATTTTCCGGACAGCGACCGCTGAGCTGGCTGACGTGGTGTTGCCCGCAGCGGCGGATTGGTGTGAATACGAAGGCACGGTGACCAACAGCGAACGGCGAGTACAGCGGGTCCGCAAAGCGATCGACGCGCCCGGACTGGCCTGGCCAGACACCCACATCCTGTGCGCGCTGGCCCAGCAACTGGGTCATGACTGGGGCCGCCCCAGCGCCGAACAGGTCTGGGACGAGCTACGCGCACTGTCTCTGAACTGGCACCACGGCATGTCCTACGCCCGGCTCGACGCCATGGGTGGACTGCAATGGCCGTGTCCGACCGACGACCACCCCGGCACCCCACTGATGCACACCCGATTGTGGGACACCGACCCGCAGCAGCGCGGCCCAGCGGCACCGTTCATGCCCGTCCACCATGCCCCCCCGACCGATACCCTCACCGAACAATTCCCGATCCGGCTAACCACCGTCCGACTCCTCGACGCCTACAATTCCGGAGTGCAAAGCGGAGGATACGCCTCGCCGCTGCGCCGCCGGGAAGCGCTGCGAATCGACGCCACAGACGCCGCAACACTCGGCATCGCCGACGGCGAACGAGTACGCATCAGCTCCCGACGCGGATCAGTAGAAGCACCAGTGGCCATCGACGCCTCACTACGACCCGGCCTGGCGTCATTCACCCCCCACTTCAGCGAACAAGTCGACACCAACATCCTCACCAACGACGCCTGGGACCCCAAATCAGGCACCGCAGAATTCAAAGCCACCGCCATCCGCATCGACAAACTCACCCCAGCCAACAAATAAGGAGCAAAATACGTGGACCTGCGGCTGTCAACGGCCCAACCCACCCCCACCGAGCGCGACGCGGTGGATGCCGTCGTGCCGGGCGTGGGCGGCCGGCATCAGCTGCTGCCGGTGTTGCACGCGGTGTCCGACGCGGTGGGCTGGATCAGCCCTGGGGCATGCAACCACATCGCGCAGCGGCTGACGGTCGCCCCCGCAGAGGTCTACGGCGTGGCCACGTTCTACGCACTGCTGTCCACCGAGCCGCGCGCACCGCGAGTGGTGCACGTTTGCGATGACATCGTGTGCGGTTCGGCCGGGGCGGAGGCGATCGTCGCTGCGCTGGCCGGACAGGACCTCTGTTGGGTGCGCAGCCCGTGTCTGGGCCTGTGCGAGCGCGCTCCGGCTGTGTTGCATCAACGCGCCGGGGAACCGGACTTCTGTCAGGCGCCGGCCACCCCGGCGCGGGTGCTGGCGGCCAGCGTGGACCAGCAGTGCGTCGATCCGCGAGTCAGCGTCCCGCAAGCTGGGCAGGCCGGGCTGCGGCTGCTGCGCCGGGTCGGTGTGGTGGATCCGGCCAGCCTGGACGACTACCGCGCGCATGGCGGGTATGCCGCGCTGCGCCGGGCGGTCGAGTTGGGTCCCGGCCGGGTGATCGCCGAGGTGCGCGATTCCGGGCTGACCGGGCGCGGCGGGGCGGCGTTTCCCACCGGGGTCAAGTGGGACGCCGTCGCCAGCGCTGCGCAAAGACCGCACTACCTGATCTGCAATGCAGACGAGTCCGAGCCAGGCACGTTCAAAGACCGGGTGCTCATGGAACTCGACCCGTTCGGGCTGATCGAAGCGATGACGATCGCCGGCTACGCGACCGGCTGCCAGACCGGCTATGTCTATATCCGTGGCGAGTACCCGCTGGCGACCCAGCGGCTGCAGGCCGCGATCGAGGCCGCCCGCCGTCGCGGGTACCTCGGCGAGGACGTGAGGGGCCAGGGCTTCGCGTTCGACATCGAGCTGCGCCGCGGGGCCGGCGCGTACATCTGCGGTGAGGAAACCGCGCTGCTGAACTCCCTGGAGGGCTACCGTGGCGAGCCGCGCAACAAACCACCGTTCCCCAGCGTCTCCGGCTTGTTCGGTAAACCCACTGTGATCAACAACGTGGAGACGCTGTACAACGTGCTGGAGATCCTGGAACTCGGCGGACCGCGCTTCGCCGAGACCGGCGCCGGCCGCAGCACCGGAACCAGACTGTTTTGCGTCTCCGGGGCGATCGCCGTGCCCGGGGTATACGAGGTGGCCTACGGGCTGACCCTGGGCGAGCTGCTGGAGCTGGCCGGTGGGGTGACCGGCGAGCTGCGTGCGGTGCTGCTCGGCGGCGCGGCCGGTGGGTTCGTGTTGCCGTCGGCGCTCGACACCCCGCTGACCCTCGAAGGTGCCCGGGAGATCGGGGCCACCCTGGGATCCGGTGTGGTGCTGGTCCTCGACACCGCCGCCGACCTGGCCGCGATTCTGCGTCGGATCGCGGCGTTTTTCCGGGATGAGTCCTGTGGTCAGTGCGTTCCGTGTCGGGTGGGTACGGTCCGTCAAGAAGAGGCGCTGGCTCGGCTGACGCGGGGCGTGCCGCGGGGGTCTCGGGCTGGTGAGTTGGCGCTGCTGTCTGATCTGGCGCAGGTCATGCAAGACGCCTCGATTTGCGGGCTGGGGCACACGGCACCGGCGGCGGTGCAGTCGGCGATCGCGCTGGGTCTGCTGGGGGTGCGGTGATGGCCCCGGTGTTGCTCGGCGCGATCCGTCGGTTGGTCAGGATCACTCTCGACGGTCGCGAGGTCTGCGTCCCGGAGGGTTCGACGATCCTGGAGGCGCTGCATGCCGCCGGCGACGCCGCCCAGGCGGATACCCCGACGCTGTGCTGGGCGCCGAACCTGGCCCCGATCAACGCCTGCCGGGTGTGTGTGGTCGAGGTGGAAGGCTCCCGGGTGCTGGTGCCGTCGTGTGCGCGCGCGGTGGAAGACGGCATGCAGGTGCGCACCAACACCGCCCGGGTGCGCCACAGCAGACGCCTGGTTCTCGAACTGCTCGCCTCCTCGGTGGACTTGTCCCAGGCAGCAGACCAGGTGCAGCGGTGGATGGCCGCCTACGGCGTCGATCCCCAGCGTTATGGCCCGCCGGCCCCGGCCGCGATCGGCGACGAGCGGGACCGCCGCCACGCCGGGCACCACGACTATCCCGACGGTGCGACCGCGCAGACCGTCGCGCAACCCGTCATGATCGACAACGACCTGTATGTGCGTGACTATTCCCGCTGCATCATGTGCTACAAGTGCGTCAAAGCCTGCGGCACTGACGCTCAATTCACCTTCGCCATCACCGCAGCCGGCCGCGGCTTCGACACCCGCATCGCCACCGAATACAACGTCGAGCTGCCCGACTCCGCCTGCGTCTACTGCGGCAACTGCATCGGCGTGTGCCCCACCGGCGCGCTCAAATCCCTCCGCGAACACCAGCTACGACAATCAGGGCAATGGGATCCCCGCGCACAAACCATCACCACCACCATCTGCTCATTCTGCGGCGTGGGATGCAACCTCGAACTCCACGTCCAACACGGCCACATCGTCAACGTCACCTCACCATCAGATCACAGCATCACCCACGGACACCTCTGCATCAAAGGCCGCTTCGGATTCCAACACGTCCAGAACCTCCC
>DATFDO010000199.1:0-32852 GCA_035252045.1 Pseudonocardiaceae bacterium | reverse complement strand
CGTGCCAGCTCGGCGTCCGGGTCGTAGCCGGTTTGCGTGGGCAGGTCGAAGGCAACCGACAGCCCCGTCTGTCCCTTAGCGAGGTTGCGCCGGTACAGCGCGTTGGACTCCTTCGCCGACGAGTGCCCGGCATAGGTCCGCATCACCCACGGCCGGTCCCGCTCGCGATCGCTGGGAAAGGGCATTAAGGGCACCTCCAGCCGTTCTAGTCCGGAGGATACTTGGCGCATGCTGTGGCCGGCGCCACAATCGAGGCCGTCATCGAGGAGAGAAGGGCCACTGCTGTGGACAGCACGATGATGGATGCCCCGCTCACCGTGAGCATGATTTTGCGCCACGGCACCACCGTGCACGGGGACAGCGAGGTCGTCACCTGGATCGGCGACGGCGCCCGTCGCGCGAGTTATGCCCAGGTCGGGCGACGTGCCGCACAGCTGGCCGGGGCGCTGCGCAGCCTCGGTGTCACCGGTGACCAGCGGGTGGCGACCTTTCAGTGGAACAACCAAGAGCACCTGGAGGCCTACCTGGCGGTCCCGGCGATGGGCGCGGTGGTACACACCCTCAATCTGCGGCTGGGACCCGATCAGGTGGCGTGGATCGCCAACCATGCCGAAGACGACGTGGTGATCGTGGACGGATCGTTGGTGCCGTTACTGGCCCGGGCGCTGCCGGAGATGAAGACGGTTCGCCATGTCGTGGTTGTGGGGCCGGCCGACACCTCACCGTTGGAGGGGACAGGCGCGCAGCTGCACTCCTATCACGAGCTGCTGGCCGAGCAGCCGCCAGAGTTCGCCTGGCCGACCGACATCGATGAACGCGCGGCAGCCGCGTTGTGCTACACGAGCGGCACCACCGGCAACCCGAAGGGAGTCGCCTACAGTCACCGCTCGACCTACCTGCACTCGATGTCCGGGTGCAGCGGCGAGGCCGCCGGATTGACCCCGGCCGATCGCATGCTGCCGGTGGTGCCGATGTTTCATGCCAACGCCTGGGGGCTGCCCTACGCGGCGCTGATGTCCGGCGCAAGCTTGATCATGCCTGACCGGTTCCTGGCGGCCGAGTCGCTGGTCAAGCTGATCGAGGCGCTGCGCCCGACGATCTCCGGCGCGGTGCCGACCATCTGGGGTGACGTGCTGCGCTATGTGCGCAGCCACGGCGGGGACCTGTCCTCGATCCGCCGGGTGCTCTGTGGCGGTTCTGCCGTACCGCTGGCGCTGATCAAAGCGTTCTCCGACGAGTTGGGCATTGAGATCAAGCAAGCCTGGGGGATGACCGAGACGTCCCCGATCGGTGCGGTGGCTACCCCGCCGGTCGGCGCGCAGGGCGACGAGGCCTGGCGCTACCGGGCCAGCCAGGGGCGCCTCGTCGCCGGTGTCGAGGGCCGGATCGTTGGTGAGGGTGACGTCGTGCTGCCCTGTGACGGCACGTCGGTCGGCGAGATCCAGGTCCGCGGGCCGTGGGTCACCGCGCGGTACTACAAGGAGCTCGATGCGGCCAGATTTCATGACGGTTGGCTGCGCACCGGGGATGTCGGCACCCTCGACGAGCTGGGTTTCATCACCCTCACCGACCGCGCGAAGGATGTGATCAAATCCGGTGGGGAGTGGATCTCGTCGGTGTACCTGGAGAACTTGCTGATGGGCCACCCCGCAGTCAAGGAGGCCGCAGTGGTGGCCGTCCCGGACGACAAGTGGGGGGAACGGCCGCTGGCCACCGTGGTTGTCGTCGAAGGGGTCGACGTCAGCGGCGCCGAGCTACGCGATCACCTCAGTACCTCCGTGCCGGCCTGGCAACTGCCTGAGCGATGGTCCTTCGTCACCGAGGTGCCCAAGACGTCGGTGGGCAAGTTCGACAAGAAGCTCATCCGCAGCCGCTACGCCGACGGCGCTCTCACCGTCCAGCACATTTCCCGGCATGGAGACGTATCGGGCTGCTGAGCGTCTGGCCACACCTGTCCACCGCCTTGCAGGCCGGATTCGCCGCGTGTTAGTGGTGCCGGTCATCGCGGCTGATAGCCAACCGTGAGCGATGCTCGCCGATGAGCTGCGCGAGTTGAGCGGTGTCTTCAGACAACCGCGACATATCTCGGACCAACACCAGATCCGCAAGACCTGCGGCGACGTCAGCCAAAGCCTGCCGGCACCGACGTGATGCTCGAATCCCCAGCGCGACCTCAGCGATCGTCCGGATCGGCACTTTACCGGCGCGATAACACCACTCCTCCAGCTCCCGTACCTGCCGGTCGAGATTCTCCCGGCGGTTCGACCGGGCATACAGGATCGCAGTGCGCCCTGCGCCATCGCAGGTGGGGCACAGCTCTGTCGTCGCTATCTCATGCTCCTCGTCCACATCAGCACGTTTCCACTTAACAACCACCTGGGAACCGTGACATTGCGGGCAGGTTTAAAGGCGCCGATCGTCCTTACTCACACTTGCCCCCGACACCCCACTTAGCGAATCGCACCAGTATTCACCCAGCGAACCCGCGATAGCCATCCACGATCGTGATCATCGCCACTGCGGCTCCGTCGTCCAGCCACCGTTAACGCTCCGGAGGGGCGGTGACGCGCTGGACGTCGGCGCCTAGGGCACTGAGGTTCTCGAGGAAGCGCGGGTAACCGCGGTCGATGTGGAAGACGTCCCACACATCGGTGGCACCGTCCGCGCACAGCCCGGCGAGCACCAACCCTGCGCCCGCCCGGATGTCGCTGGCCCACACCGGGGCACTGGACAGCCGCTCGACGCCCCGGACGACCGCGTGGTGACCGTCAGTACGAGCATCGGCGCCCAGTCGGATCATCTCCTCGACAAACCGGAACCGCGCTTCGAAGACGTTCTCGGTAATCATCGAGGTACCCTCGGCGATGGCCGACAGCGCGATCGCCATCGGCTGCAAATCGGTGGCGAAGCCCGGGTAGGGCAGGGTTACGAAGTCCACCGCAGTAGGCCGGCCAGGCATCACCACCCGGAAACCGTCGGGCCAGGACAGGTCCACTTCGGCACCGGCCAGGCGCAGCTTCTCCAGCACGAGGTCGAGGTGATGCGGGTTGACACCGCGGACGGTGACGTCACCGCGGGTCATCGCGGCGGCAAAGGCCCAGGTGGCGCCGACGATGCGGTCCCCGATCACCCTATGGTCGGCCGGCGACAGCGCATCGACGCCATCGACGGTGAGCGTGGAGGTGCCTTCACCGGAGATCCGTGCACCCATTTGTTTCAGCATCACGCACAGGTCCACGATCTCCGGCTCGCGCGCCGCGTTGTCGATCACCGTGGTGCCCTCGGCCAGCACCGCGGCCATGAGGATGTTCTCGGTCGCCCCCACGCTCGGGAAATCCAGCCAGATCTGCGCCCCGTGCAGACCCTCGGCTTCGGCCACCACACACCCGTGTTCGATCTCGCTGCGGGCGCCCAGCTTGCGCAGCCCGTTCTGGTGCATGTCCAGCGGGCGCGAACCGATTGCGTCACCACCGGGGAGCGCGACCTTGGCGCGCCGGCACCGGCCCACCAGCGGGCCGAGCACGCACACCGACGCCCGCAGCTTGCTCACTGATCCGTAGTCGGCCTCGTGCTTGGGTTCGGCGGGCGTGACGATGCGGACCTGCGAGCCGGTGACGTCCACTTCGCAGCCGAGGCCGCGGAGCACGTCGGCCATCAGCGGGACGTCCAGGATCTCGGGGCAGTTGGTGAGCGTGGTGGTGCCCTCCGCCAGCAATGCGGCGGCCATCAGCTTCAACACGCTGTTCTTCGCGCCTACGACCTGTACCTCGCCGGTCAATCGGGCGCCCCCACAGATCCTGAAGTGCTCACTCACGGGAGTGCACGCTAGCGGGTGCCGTAACCGTGGGCGTGCACGCCGTAGCCTGCAACCTATGGCTGTGCATCTGACCAGGATCTACACCCGCACTGGCGACGACGGGACGACCGGCCTCGGCGATTTCTCCCGGGTCCCCAAGACCGATGCGCGGCTGGGCGCCTACGCCGACGTCGACGAGGCCAACTGCGCCCTCGGCATGGCGCTGGCCCTCGGGGCGCTGGCACCCGGGCTGGTGAGCGTGCTGCGGCAGGTGCAAAACGACCTGTTCGACGTGGGTGCCGACTTGTGCACCCCCATCGTGGAGGACCCTAAGTATCCGCCGCTGAGGATCGACGAAGGCTATGTCACCCGGCTGGAGGGCTGGTGCGACGAGTTCAACGCCCCGTTGCCCAAACTCGATTCATTCATCCTGCCCGGCGGTACGCCCGGTGCGGCGTTGCTGCACAACGCCCGGGTGGTCACCCGGCGGGCCGAGCGCAGCACCTGGGCATTGCTGTCGGTTGATGGGCAGCGGACCAACCCGCTGACCGCGCGCTACCTCAACCGGCTGTCTGACCTGTTGTTCATCCTGGCCCGGGTCGCCAACCCGAACGGGGACGTGTTGTGGTCCCCCGGAGGCCGATGACGTACGCGCAGTCTGGATGCAGACTGCCCTTTGTCCGGGCCTGAAAGGGCAGTCTGCATCCAGACTGCCGTATTTTCAGGCGCCTTCGCCGGTTGCCTTGAGCCGGGCGGTGGCCCTGGCCCGGGCGGATGCGGCGTCCGGATCGTCGCCGGCCTGCGATAGGGCGTCTCTGGCCGCCTGGGCGTCGATCTCGTCGGCGAGTTCCGCTGCCTCGGCCAGCACGCTGACCTTGTCACCGGTGACCGACAGGAAGCCCCCGAAGACCGCTGCGGTGACGGTCTCGTCGTCGGTGGTGGTGATCTTCACGATGCCTCCCTCGACGAGCTCGCCGAGTAGCGGCGTGTGCCCGGGCAGGATGCCAAGCTCTCCGACGGTGGTCTCGGCGAACACCGAGCTGGCCCGGCCAGACCACACTGGCCGTTCTACCGCCACGAGTTCGACGGACATTTCCGCCACGCGCGTCTCCTTCTTGTGCTAGATCACGCTCACGAGTCCTTGGACAGCTGCTCGTACTTGCGCTCCAGATCGTCGAGGCCGCCGCACAGGTAGAAAGCCTGCTCGGGCATGTGGTCGAACTCGCCCTTGGAGATTTTGTCGAACGCTTCGATGGTTTCCTTGAGCGGCACCGTCGAGCCCTCCGCACCCGTGAACTGCTCGGCGGAGTACATGTTCTGGCTCAAGAACCGCTCGATCCGGCGCGCCCGGTTCACCGTCACCTTGTCCTCTTCGGACAGCTCGTCGATGCCCAGAATGGCGATGATCTCCTGCAGGTCGTTGTACTTCTGCAGGATGCGCTTGACCTCCTGGGCGACCCGGTAGTGCTCATCGCCCACGTACTGCGGGTCCAGGATGGTCGACGTCGAGGTCAGCGGGTTCACTGCCGGGAAGATGCCCTTGGCGAACACGCCACGGTCGAGCTCAGTGGTGGCGTCCAGGTGGGCGAAGGTGGTGGCCGGTGCCGGGTCGGTGTAGTCGTCGGCGGGTACGTAGATCGCCTGCATGGAGGTGATCGACCGGCCGCGGGTCGAGGTGATCCGCTCCTGGAGTTGGCCCATCTCATCGGCCAGTGTCGGCTGGTAACCCACCGCGGACGGCAGCCGGCCCAGCAGGGTGGAGACCTCCGAACCGGCCTGGGTGAACCGGAAGATGTTGTCAATGAACAGCAGCACGTCGGTGTTCATCTCATCGCGGAAGTACTCCGCCATGGTCAACGCCGACAGGGCGACGCGCATACGGGTACCGGGCGGCTCGTCCATCTGGCCGAAGACCAGCGCGGTGTCCTTGAGGACACCCGCTTCCTGCATCTCCAGGAACAGGTCGTTGCCTTCCCGGGTGCGCTCGCCGACCCCGGCGAACACCGAGGTGCCACCGAAGTTCCGGGCCACCCGGATGATCATCTCCTGGATGAGCACCGTCTTGCCCACCCCGGCGCCACCGAACAGACCGATCTTGCCGCCCTGCACGTACGGGGTGAGCAGATCGATAACCTTCAACCCGGTCTCGAGCATCTCGGTCTTGCCCTCGAGCTGGTCGAACGGCGGCGGGTCGCGGTGGATCTTCCAGCGGTCCCCGCTGAACTGCTTGTCCGGGGTATCCAGGCAGTGGCCCAGCATGTCGAACACGTGGCCCTTGACCTGATCGCCCACGGGTACGGAGATGCCCGTCCCGGTGTCGGTTACCGGCGCACCCCGTACCAAGCCGTCCGCCGGCTGCATGGCGATGGCCCGCACGGTGTTGTCACCGAGGTGCTGGGCCACCTCCAATGTCATCGTCTTGCGCAGCGCCTCCAGCTCGACCTCCACGGTCAGCGCGTTGAACAGCGGTGGCACCTGGTCGGAGGGGAACTCGACGTCCACGACGGGTCCGGTAACCCGGACCACCCGGCCGGTACCTACGTCGGTTTTCTCAGCTGTGGCCATGTCAGTCATCACTTCCCGCGGCGGCCAGCGCTTCCGCGCCGCCGACAATCTCGCTGATCTCCTGCGTGATCTGGCCCTGGCGGGCCTGGTTGGCCTCTTGCGTGAGGTCTTGAATCAGCTCGGTGGCGTTGTCCGTGGCGGCTTTCATCGCCTGGCGGCGGGCGGCCTGCTCCGATGCCGCAGCTTCCAGCAGCGCCGCGTAAATCCTGGTGTTGATGTATTTGGGCAGCAGGTGGGCGAGTAGCTCGTCAGCGTCCGGCTCGAATTCATACAACGGTGCAAGCTTGTCTGTGGTGTTCGGGCGCTGCTGATGCTGCTCCTGGTCCTGCTCTTCCTCGGCGTACTCGACTTCCAATGGCGCGATCCGGCGCGCCTGAGGAGTCTGCGTCATCATGGAACGGAACTCGGTGTAGACGATGTGCAACTCGTCGACACCCGGCACGCCATCGGGCCCGGGGTCACCGTTGGAATCGTCGACCCCGGACATGAATGCCCGCACGAGGACGTCACCGGCCGCAGCGGCATCCCCGTAGGACGGCTGCTCGGAAAACCCGGTCCAGGACTGTTCGATGGCCCGCTGACGAAATGTGTAGTAGCCAACCGCTTTGCGACCGATGAGGTACAGCTGCACGGACTTGCCTTCGTCGCGCAGCAGCGCATGGAGCTCCTCGGCCGCCCGAAGCAGGTTGGCGTTGTAGCCACCGCACAGCCCGCGGTCGCTGGTGACCACCAGCATCGCAGCTCTGTTCGGGTTCTCCCGCTCCACCAGCAGCGGGGTGTCCAGCGTGCCCGCGGCGCTGGCCAGCGCCGACAGTACCTTGGTGATCTCGCGCGCATACGGCCGGGACGCCTCGACCCGGGCTTGGGCCCGAGCGATCCGCGAGGTGGCGATGAGCTCCATCGCCTTGGTGATCTTCTTTGTGGACTGGACCGTGCGGATCCGGCGACGGAGAAGCCTCAGCTGGGCTGGCATCTATCGCGTCACTTCTTCTTGTTCTTGTTCTTGTTCTTGGGAGCCGGTTTGTCGACCTTGACTGACTCGCGCTCGACCTCGTCAGCGTCCATGGCCTCAGCCTCGGCCTCCTTACCCAGCGACTCGCCGTCGCCAGTGTTGAACTGCTTCTTGAACGCCTTCACCGCGTCCACGACCTGCTTCTCGGTGTCGTCGCTGAACTGCTTGGATTTCCGGATCGAGTCCAGAATGCCCGAATGATGCCTGCGGACATCGGTGAGGAACTCCGATTGGAACCGCCGCACATCGGCCACCGCCACGTCGTCGAGGTGTCCGCGGGTTCCCAGGAAGATCGACACGACCTGTTCTTCGACGGGCATCGGTTCGTGCAATCCTTGCTTGAGCAGCTCGGTCAACCGCGCGCCGCGCTCAAGCTGGCGTCGCGAGGTGGCATCCAGGTTCTCCGCGCCAAACGCAGCGAAGGCCTCCAGCTCGCGGTATTGCGACAGCTCCAGCCGCAGCGTGCCACCCACCGACTTCATGGCCTTGATCTGCGCATTACCGCCGACCCGGGACACCGACACGCCGACGTTGATCGCGGGCCGGACACCCTGGTTGAACAGGTCGGACTCGAAAAAGCACTGGCCGTCGGTGATAGAGATCACGTTGGTGGGGATGTAGGCGGAGATGTCGTTGGCCTTGGTCTCGATGATCGGCAGGCCGGTCAGCGATCCCCCGCCCAGCTCGTCGGACAACTTGGCACAGCGCTCCAGCAACCGCGAGTGCAGGTAGAACACGTCGCCGGGGTAAGCCTCCCGGCCCGGCGGACGGCGCAGCAGCAGCGCGATGGCCCGGTAGGCCTCGGCCTGCTTGGACAGATCATCGAAGACGATCAGTACGTGCTTGCCCTGGTACATCCAGTGCTGGCCGAGGGCCGAACCGGTGTAGGGCGCGATGAATTTGAAGCCGGCCGAGTCCGACGCCGGCGCCGCGACGATGGTGGTGTACGCCAGCGCCCCGGCTTCATCCAGGGTCTGGCGGACCGCCGCGATCGTGGTGCCCTTCTGGCCGACCGCCACGTAAATGCAGCGCACCTGCTTGCTCGCGTCGCCGGTCTCCCAGTTCGCCTTCTGGTTGATGATGGTGTCGATACACACCGCGGTCTTGCCGGTCTTGCGGTCACCGATGATGAGCTGGCGCTGGCCACGGCCGATCGGGGTCTGCGAGTCGATCGCCTTGATGCCGGTCTGCAGCGGTTCCTTCACCGGCTGCCGGTTGATCACCGAAGGAGCCTGCAGCTCCAGCACGCGCTGTTCCTCGGCATCGATGTCGCCCAGGCCGTCGAGCGGGGCACCCAACGGGTCCACCACCCGCCCCAAAAAGCCCTCCCCCACGGGCACGGACAGGATCCGGCCGGTGCGCTTGACTTCCTGGCCCTCCTCGATGTCCTCGAAGTCGCCCAGGATGACCGCGCCGATTTCCCCCACGTAGAGATCCTGGGCCAGGCCCAGCACACCACCGGGGAACTCCAGCAACTCGCTGGTCATCGCCGACGGAAGGCCTTCTACCCGGGCGATACCGTCGCCGGCGTACGTAACGACACCCACTTCTTCCCGCGAGGTTTTGGTCTCGAAGGAGGAGACGTAGTTCTCGATCGCGCTCCGGATCTCCTCCGAAGAGATCGTCAGCTCCGCCATGGCTATCGGTCCCTGCTCTCGTCTGGTCTGTTCATGTTCACCTGGACATCCACTGGCGAGCCTGATCAAGCCGCGCGGCCACGCTGCCGTCGATCACCTCATCGCCCACCCGGATCAGCAACCCGCCGAGCAGCGCCGGGTCCACGTCGACCTTGACCGAGATCGGACGGCGGTAGATCGCGCCGAGCGCATCGATCAGGCGCTGTTCCTGCTCTGCGGACAGCGGGCCGGCCGCGGTGACATAGGCCACCGAGCGTTGCCGCCGCGCCGCTGCCCGGTCGACCAGCTGCTCGACGATCTCGGGCAGGGGGCGCCGCCGAGGGGAACGGACCGCCTGTTCAAGCAGGCGGGCGGTGACCGGACGGGTGCGACCGGCCAGCACCGTGTCCAGCAGCTCCGCGCGCCGGCCAGCAGGTGTGCTCTCGTCGCCCAGCAGCGCTGCTAGCCGCGGCTGGCCTACCAGAATCCGGCCGAACCGGAACAGCTCATCTTCGACGTCATCGAGGGTGTCGTCGCGCTCGGCGAAAGCCAGCAGCGCCTGCCAGGCCAATTCCTCGATACCGTCGACCAGATCCCGGGGCCGCGACCAGCGGGAGGCCACCACGTCGCCCAGGACCCGCAGGCTGATGCGGCGCACCTTGCCGCCGAACAACTCCTCGATCATCTTTCGGCGCACCCGCTCGGGCGCCGCGGAACCGGCGAGGTGCCGCCGGATCACCGGTTGCTCGGCGAGCACTGCTGCAACCGCGCCCAAGTCCTCACCCACCTGAGCCCGGTCCTCGGTGTCGGCACCGCCAATCCGGCTCTCGAGCTTGTCGCGCGCTGAGGCCAACGCCGCCCTGCTGGCAGGCTGCATCAGCGCCTCCGCCGCCCGTTGCGCGCCGTAACAACCCCGTCCTCGGTGCGGCTGCCGGTGCTGCTGTTGGCGTTGCTGCCGTCGGAGCCATCCTCAGGAGCGGCCATTGCCTGCAACTCGTCCAGGAAGCGGTCGACCGTGCCAGCCCGCCGGGCTTCGTCGGCCACCGACTCGCCCACGATGCGGCCGGCCAGCATCACGGCGAGCTTGCCGAGCTCACCACGCATCTCTCGGGCGATCTGATCGCGCTGATGCGCCAACTGCTCCTCGCCACGTTCCCGGATCCGGGCGACCTCCTGCTCGGCCTGCTCGCGCATCTCATCCTTGATCTCCTGCGCATCGGCCCGGGCGGTCTCGCGGATCTTGGCTGCTTCAACGCGTGCTTCGGCCAGCGCCTGGGAGTAGCGGGCTTCGGCCTCAGTCAGGCGCTTACTGGCCTGCTGGCTCTCCTCGATCTGGCGACGAACCATCTCCCGGCGCTCATCCATCGCGCGCTTCACCGGAGGCACCGCGTAGCGCCACAGCACGGCGAGCACGATCAAGAAGATCACCAGCTCGACGAAGAACGTCGCGTTGGGAATCAGGAAGAGATTACCGCCGCCCCCCGGTGCAGCCAGGTTATACGAGTTCATGAATACCATCCCCGATGAGGCAACTAGCCGAGATACTAGGCGAGAAACTAGGCAAGCACGAAAACGAACAGCGCCATGAAGGCGAGGTTGATGAAGTACATCGCCTCGACCAGACCCACCGTCAAAAAGAAGATGGTGAACAGCCGGCTCTGCGCTTCGGGTTGGCGGGCGACTCCACTGACGGTGGCGGCACCGGCAAGACCGTCACCGATCGCCGCACCGATTGCCCCGCCGCCGAGCGCAAGCCCGCCTCCGATGAACGCCCCGGCCAGCTGAATCGAGCCGGTGGGGCCGCCGCCGCCCGGCGGTTGGGCAAGCAACAGTGCAGAAAGACTCATGTCTTGACCTCTTGTCCAGGAAAGCTTGCTGTGTTGGCGGATGATGTGATGACAGCCGATGACTGCTACCGGCGTTGTGGACGTCGCAGGAGAACCGTCAGTGGGCTCCCTCCTCCTGCTGAGCGGCCGCCATTCCGAAGTAGATGATGGTCAGCAACGCGAAGATCAGCGCCTGAAGCAGGCCGATGAACAGGTCGAACAACTTCCAGACCGACGTGGGCAACCACAGAATGAACGCCGGCATCAGCGCGAGAACGCTGACCATCACGGTGCCCGCAAGGATGTTTCCGAACAGCCGAAGTGACAGGGTGACCGGCTTGACCAGCTCTTCAATTATGTTCAGCGGCAGCATCGCCTTGTAGGGCTCAACAAAATGGCTGAAGTAGCGCTTGCCTTTGACCCGGATTCCCGTCACCCATACCGTGATCATCACGAAGACCGACAACGCGAAGGTGAGGTTGACGTCTGAGGTGGGCGGCCGGACGTACTCTTCGGCCGCGTGCGGCAGGATCGAGATCCAATTCGCGATCAGGATGAAGAAGAACAAGCCGATCGCCAGCGGCACCACGAACGGGGCGGTGCGAATCCCGACGTTGCTCTCTACCTGGCGTTCCACCTGCTCAGTCACCGACTCGAAGATCAGCTGCAGACGGCTGGGCACCTTGGATGTCGTCTTGGCCGCGAGGTAGAGGGCGAACGCCAGAACAATCACTGCGGCGATGCCGGTGGAGATCACAGTGTCAGCGTTGATAGTGAGGCCGAAAACATGCCACTGGGGGTGTTGCCCGACCTGCACGCCGCCGCCCTCGGCGGCGAGAAAGAGTTCAGTCATCACCGGGCACCTCGACTCCGGATTGGCGCAGCTCCCGGACCAGCGGCACCGACGCAATAAAGATCATCAAAAGTTGGCAGGCGGCCAGCCCGGCGAAGACCGCCAACCCTTGCGGGCGCAGCAGCAGCGCCAAACCCACCGCGAGCGCAGTGATCAGCGCCAGGCGAGCCAGCGCGGACATCGCAAACCGCCGCTTGATGGGATCGCCGCTGGCCGCAAAACGCGCCGCGGAACGCTGTACCAGGGCCATATTGCACAGGCCCAGCCCAAGTCCGCCGCAGAACAACGCCGCTGCCAACGGGTAACCCATCGGCGCGAGGACCAGGAAGCTGGCTATGCCGAGACCGGCCGCAATGGGCACGACCCGACCGAACCTGACCGCCGCCTTCGCCGATACGGTTACCTCAAGGCTGTTCGCATCCGGGCTGGCCGCCGGTTCACCGATGGACTGTTTGGGTGTTGACGCCATGGAGGGGACGCTTACTCCTTCAGAAACTGGGTGAACTTGGTGTAGATATAACCGCCGGCACCGACGATGCCCACCGCCAAGCCGACCAAGGTGAATGCCGGAAGGGTATTCACGAGCAGGTCGACCAGCCACCCGACGCCGAGCCCGACCACGAGGATCGCGGCAGTTGCGGCACCCAGGCCGAGTAGTGTCGAAAGCTCCGGGCCGTTTCGTTGGTCCACGACCACCTACCTCAGCGGGCGCATGACGTCGCCCGCCGCCATCGCTCAAAAGGCACTCCTTGCAGTCCAGGGGCAGCGCGCACAGCACAAAACTGTGATCGCAAACACTGCCGATGGGCCGGCCCGACTCCCAATCCCGCCCCCGGGCGGGACAAAACAGAAGCTATCACAACCCTGGTCGCATGCCCTGTTCGGCCCACCCACCGCTAGCTGCGATTCTTCCTCAACGGGCGATCAGCGGGCGCGTAGCCGGGGAACCACCGAACCCAGCACTGCGATCAGCAACCCGAGGGTGACTGACCACACCACCACATAAACGTCGAACAGCGTCAGCGCAACGGCGCCGAAAGCGAGCAGGGCGGCCCATAGGTAGATCACCAAAACTGCTCGCCGATGCGAGTGCCCGATCTCCAGCAGCCGGTGGTGCAGGTGCAGTTTGTCGGGGGCGAACGGGCTGCGACCGGCGCGGGTACGGCGTACCACCGCGAGCAGCAGGTCCAGCAGTGGGACGAACAGCACTGCCGCCACCACGAGTAGCGGGGAGAACAGCGCCAGTGCGTCGGTGGCCCCGTATGTGAGTGCGTCGATCCGGCCCGACGCGCTGGTCGACGCCGCGGCCAGCATCAGGCCGATGAGCATCGCTCCGGAGTCACCCATGAAGATCCGCGCCGGCTGGAAGTTGTGCGGCAGGAAGCCCAGGCAGGCTCCCGCGACCAAGGCGGCGATCAGCGTCGGCGGGTAGGCCGACACGCTGCCGCCAGATCGGTGCAGCAGCTGCAGCGTGAACGCTCCGATGGCCACCGCGGCGATGAATCCGATGCCGGCGGCGAGCCCATCCAGCCCGTCCACGAAGTTCATGGCATTGATCAGCACCACCGCCAACGCGACGGTGACCAGCACCGCTTGGTCCTGCCCCAGGATCAGCGCCGAACCGGAACCGCCGTTCCACGGCACCCACGGGAAGATGAACCACTGCACGCCGTAGAGCACGAGCACCCCCGCGGCGGTCACCTGCCCGGCGAACTTGGTGAGCGAGTCCAGCTCGAAGCGGTCATCCAGGGCGCCGATCAGCATGATGATGCCGCCGGCCAGCAGCACCCCCACCACGTCTCCGGAGAACTCGAAGGACCGGCGCAGCACGGGCAGCTGGTGCGACAGCAGCACGCCACCGAGGATCCCGCCGTACATCGCCACTCCGCCCAAGCGCGGGATCGGCGCACGGTGCACGTCGCGCTCGCGCGGCATCGCCACCGCGCCGGTGCGCAGCGCGAGAATCCGCGCCAGCCCGGTGAGCAGGAAGGTCACCACCGCAGTGGTTAGGCCGACCAGGAGGTACTCCCGCAGCGGCAGGCCGGACGCACCGGGGACGGGTACCACCCACGCAGGCTAGTCCCGGCCCCTCACGAGCCCGCACACGGTGCCGCCGCCCCGTCAATGATCTTCATTTGGGAAGTAGAAACCGCGTTATGCGCGGTTAAATCCGCCCAGATGCGATCAGTGCACGGGGAACCCACCCAGGGCAGCGCGGATCTCGGTGACCACGTCGTCGGCTCGGGCCACCAGGTCGTGCCACGTGAACCGTAATACCGTCCACCGCGCCTTGACGAGGGCGTTGTGCCGGCGGCGGTCGTTGATGAAGCGGTCAGCCTCGACGTGCCACGCCCATCCGTCGATCTCGATGGCGACCCGCTGTAGCGGAAACGCCAGGTCCAACAGGTAGCCATCGAATAGACAGTTCGTTTCCCAACCGGTGATCTCGGCCGCTCGGAGCATCCGGATCAGCAACCGCTCGGCGTGCGAGGCGGCCTGGTCGGCCGCGACCGCCAGCAGCCGGGACGCCTGCGCAGATCCTCGCCGGCCCTGATTGCGGCAGTGCGCCCGGTACACCGCGGCGAACTTGACTCGCCGTTGCAGGGCCCGATCAAGCAACTCGGATCCGCCGGTACCCAGCGCGATCGCGGCCTCGAGCACGGTGAGCGGCACGTCGGTGACCCACAAGTCGCGCACCGCAACCAGATCGGGATATGGCAGGTTCCGGCGGCGTATCGCCACGCCGGGTCGCACGCCGGGGTTGCGGTCGCGCCGCACCGTCACCTCGACCGTGGCCGGCAGGGCGGGACCGAGGTCGTGCCACCAGGCCGCGGACGTGCCGTGTGCTACCGCGTCCTTACCGGCCCAGAGCACGGCGGCCCGGAGCCGGACCTCATCGGTGTAGGGGTGATCAGCGGCGAGATAAACACCGGGATGCAGCCGCTCCCACCGCCTGCGAGCGAGGCGGCGGTCGACGGCGTCCGGGCTCAGCCCTGCACTCTGCGCCTGCGCGCGGCTGATCACGCCGCACTGCCGGCGCAGGTACCAGTCCAGTTCCACGGTGCACTCCACGCTCGATGATCACCATTTGGGTAGCATTCACCGCACATTTCGCGGCCTACCCTACCCAAGCGATGATCACGAGGGGACGCGTACCGCGCGCCCGAGCACCTCGCCGATTGCGGCGGCAGTCACCGCGCCCTCCCGCAGCAACACCGGATCGTCACCGGTGAGGTCCACGATGGTGGACGCGATCTCGCCGGCCGGGCCGCCGTCGAGGAACACCCCGACCCGGTCGGCAAGCTGCTCGCGGGCCTGCTCGACGGTGGTCGCGGGCGGAAGACCGGATCGGTTCGCGCTGGATACCGCCATCGGACCCACCTCACGCAGCAGCTCCAGGGCCACCGGGTGCAGCGGCATCCGGAGCATCACGGTGCCCCGAGTGTCGCCCAGGTCCCAGGTCAGCGACGGCGCGTGCGGCAGCACCAGGGACAACCCACCGGGCCAGAAGGCTTCGATCAGCGCGCGGGCCTGCGCCGGCACACCCAGCACCAAGCCGTCCACCGTCGACCACGAGCCCACCAGCACCGGAACCGGCATGTCCCGGCCACGGTTCTTGGCCGACAGCAGTGCCTGCACCGCCGTGGCGGAGAAGGCGTCACAACCGAGCCCGTAGACGGTGTCGGTCGGCAGCACGACGAGTTGTCCGGCCCGGACCGCGCCGGCCGCCGCGGTCAATCCGGCCAGCCGGCGATCGGGGATGGCGCAGTCATAGACAGTGCTCACGGATCCAAACACTACGACTGACCGCCGGCAGCCGGTGGGTGGGCCGCAGCGAGCCGTTGACATCGAGTGATCACAACGGCACGATCCGTGTCCGATCGACCCCTGGAGGCCCCTTGCCCCTGCATCGCCGAGTCCTGCTCGCGGCTGTAGCCACCCTGTGCGCGCTACTTGGCGTGCCCGCCAGCGCGGGCGCCAAGCCCATAACCGCCCCCCGGCACTACGTCGCGCTCGGCGATTCCTACACCGCGGGTCCGCTGATCCCGCTGCAGCGCATCGATCCGGTCGGCTGCGAGCGGTCCACCAACAACTACCCGTCGAGGCTCGCCGCCGCACTGGGCATCCGCGATTTCACCGATGTCAGCTGCAGCGGCGCCAAGACCGAGAACATGACGGACGCCCAATCGTTGCCGCTACTGGGCACCAATCCCCCACAGTTCAACGCGCTGCGCCCGGACACCGACCTGGTCACGCTGACGATCAGCGGCAACGACATCGGCTTCACCGAGATCGCCTATACCTGCGGCCGGGTCGGCGCCACTGACCCGTTCGGCAATCCGTGCGAGCGCGAGGCCACCGCCGGCGGCGGCGATCTCTACGCGCAGCGCATCGATGCCGCAGCGCCCAAGGTCGCCAAGGTGCTAGAGGGCATCCACCAGCGTTCGCCGCACGCGACGGTGCTGTTGGTGGGTTACCTGCGGATCCTGCCGCCTACCGAGGGCTGCTATCCGCTGTTCCCGATCGCCCGCGGTGACGTGCGGTATTTAGCCGGTTTTGAACAGAAGCTCACCGACATGCTGGCCAGTGAGGCCTTTCGCCACGACGCGTTTTTCGTCGACTCCTACGCACGCTCGCTGGGCCATGACGCCTGCCAGCTGCCAGGAGTCAAGTGGGTGGAGGGCCCAGTCCCGACCAGCCCGGCCGCCCCGGTTCACCCCAACGCCTTGGGCATGCAAGCGGTAGCCGGCTTCGCTCGGGACACCCTCAGGTACGTGCTGGCGACGGTGGGCTGAGCATCGCCCGTCGCGCGGTGGCGAACCGCGGCCGACCGGCGAGATCGGCGTGGTCGGCTACCTCAATGAGCACCCGCCGAGCAGCCAGCAGCGCGGGAACAGCCTCGGCGTGGGAATCGTCGTGCTCAATGGCGATGCTGCCACCCTCGCGGAGCAATCGGGTGCCGGTGCGCACCACGTCAGGAATCACCGCGAGACCGTCGGCACCGGCGAAGACCGCGGCGGGCGGGTCGTACCAGGCAACCTCGGGCGCAAGCCGCGCCCCCAGTGGCACGTACGGCGGATTGCACAACACCAGGTGCGCCAACCCGTCGAGTGCGGTGAGTAGCGAGCGATCGGTGATGTCACCGGCGTAGAGCACCACCGGCGTATCGCCAGCGGCGGCACGCTCATCGGCGTTGCGCCGCGCCCAGCTCAGGGCGACCGCATCGCGTTCCACGGCGTGGACCCGCGCATCAGGCCTAGCGTGCGCCACGGCGAGCGCCAGCGCACCGGATCCGGTGCACAGATCGACCACCAGCGGCTCCGCGACGCCGTCCAGCGCGGCGAGCCCCCAGGCCAGCATGGCCTCGGTCTCCGGCCGGGGGATGAACACCCCGGGACCGACCGCCACCTCGATGGGACCCATCGCCGCAGTTCCGGTGAGGTGCTGCAACGGCACCCGTTGCGCGCGCCGGGACACCAGCGTGCGCAGCGCGTCGACCACTGGGGGGTCGACCAGCGGAACCATCGGCAACCGCCCGCGCGGTACGCCGACGACGTGCGCGGCGAGGAGCTCGGCGTCTACCCGTGGGGACGCCACTCCGGCGTCGGTGAGGATCCGTTCCGCCTCCAGCACTGCCAGGCGCAGTGGCTGCCTCCTCATGCCGTACGCAGGCGCAGCTCACGGTCTGCGCTGGCCAGGGCGTCAAGCACCCCGTCGAGGTCGCCGTCGAGCACCGCATCGAGGTTGTAGGCCTTGTAGTTGACGCGGTGATCGGAGATCCGGTTCTCCGGAAAGTTGTAGGTACGCACTCGCTCGGAACGGTCCACCGTGCGCACCTGCGAGCGGCGCTGCTCCGACGCCTCCTGCTGAGCCTTTTCCTCAGCCAGCGCCTGGAGCCGGGCCCGCAGCACCTCGGTCGCCCGGATCCGGTTCTGGATCTGCGACTTCTCGTTCTGGCACGACACCACGATCCCGGTGGGCAGGTGGGTGATGCGCACCGCCGAGTCGGTGGTGTTGACGCTCTGCCCCCCGGGACCCGACGAGCGATAGACGTCGATGCGAAGATCCTTCTCGTCCAGCTCGATCGCGACGTCATCGGGTTCGGGGTAGACCAGTACCCCCGCCGCTGAGGTGTGGATCCGCCCGGACGACTCGGTGACCGGTACCCGTTGCACCCGGTGCACGCCGCCCTCGAACTTCAAGCGTTCCCATACCCCGGACTGCGGCGATTTGAGGCTTACCGTGACGTCCTTGTACCCCCCGAGATCGGATTCGGTGGCATCGAGCACCTGCGCCTGCCAGCCGTGCCGCTCGGCGTAGCGCAGGTACATCCTCAGCAGATCCGCGGCGAACAGCGCGGATTCGGCGCCGCCCTCACCTGACTTGATCTCCATGACCACGTCGGAGTCGTCATGCGGATCCCGCGGCAGCAACAGGTCGGCCAGCTCGGTCTCCAGGCGCGGGATCCGATCGGCGAGGGTCTCGGCCTCCGTGGCGAAGCCAGGATCCTCTGCCGCCAGCTCGCGGGCTACTGCGATGTCGTTGCGAGCCTGATCCAACTCGCGGACCACCCGCACGATTCTCGACAACTCGCCGTAACGCCGGCCTACCTTGCGCGCCGCGTCCGGATCAGCGTGCAGTGAAGGATCGGCGAGCCGGCTTTCCAGCTCGGCGTGCTGGTCCAGCAGCGCCTGAACTGCCGCAGTGTCCACGTGTTACTTCTGGCGTTTGCCGTAGCGCTTCTCGAAGCGCGCGACCCGACCACCGGTGTCCAGGATCTTCTGCTTACCCGTGTAGAAGGGGTGACAGTTCGAACACACTTCGACGTGGATGTGACCGTCGCGCTTGGTGCTACGGGTGGTGAAGGAGTTGCCACAGCCGCAGGTAACCTGCGTTTCGACGTACTCCGGGTGGATGCCCTGCTTCATGGTTGTCCTCTCCTCATGGCCGCCGGGTCCCCCGGTGCGATGCGCGGAGGTGAACCGGAGCCGGACTGTGCGTGACAGTGTGGGGGCCGTGACAGTCTGCCAGAGGGTTGCCAGCTGGCCCAACTGAACATGCAACCCTGCGCGCCACCGCGATGTTCCCGCGTCACCACGGCTCGGGTGGGATCTCGGCATAGCGGTTGCGCAGAGTGTCGATCATAGGGTGTCCGGTGGGGAACCGGGTACCGTCGATGGCCACGACGGGCCGGATCCCGCTCACGGCGCTGGTGGCGACGACGGCGTCCACCCCAGCTAACTCGGTCAGCGTGACCGGTGCGGTACCGGCCCGCTCGCCCACTGCCTGACTGATCAGCCTCATGGTCACGCCGGCCAGGCACGGCGCCTGCGGCCAGATAATCCGGTCGCCGGCAATGACACCGACATTCGCGGTGGCTGCTTCGGAGATCTCGGCGCCGGCACCGGTGAACAGCACGTCGTCGAAACCTTTGCGCTGCGCGAGACGCCGCCGCTGCAACGAGCCGAACAGCCCCACGTGTTTGACGGCCGGCGACTCCCGGCAGTACTGGGTGGATTCCAGGCGCAGCGCGGGAACCGACGGCAGTGCGGCTGGCCGAGTGGTGACGAGCAGGTGCGGCGCAGCATCCGCCCCGATCCGCGCGAGCTGCAGCTCGGGGTCGAACACCGTCGCCCGGACCACCACCGAACGGGGCGCTTCGGCCAGCGCCTGGCGGACCAGGCGCCGCACCCAGTCGGGATCCAGTTGAGCATCGAAGATCCGGCGGCAGTCCTCCATCAGGCGGTGCAGGTGCAGCGACAGACCGCGAGTCCTCAGGTCGTCGACTCGCATCGAGGTGTAATGCCCGTAATTGATCAGCGCTAGCGCGGTGAGCTGATCACGCGTGATCGGCGCACCGTTGAGCTGCCCGACAGGTTTCATCCATTAGCCGTTTTCCCGAGCAGCGGGACGCGACACAGTGGACAGCAGGGCGCGACACGCCGGCCACGGGCTCCTACTCGCCATTCCCCGCCGCGGACTTCGAAACCGTCATCAGGAACTCGATATTCGTCCGGGTCTTGCGCAGGCGATCGAGTACCAGGTCGATGGCCTGCTGGGACTCAAGACCGGACAGCACCCGCCGCAGTTTGTGATGGATCGCCAGCTCGTCCGGGGACAGCAGCAGCTCCTCCTTACGGGTGCCGGACGGATTGATGTCGATGGCCGGGAAGATCCGCTTATCGGCGATCTTGCGGTCGAGCTTGAGCTCGGCGTTGCCGGTGCCCTTGAACTCCTCGAAGATCACCGTGTCCATCGTCGACCCGGTCTCCACCAGCGCGGTCGCGAAGATGGTCAGCGAGCCACCGTCTTCGATATTGCGCGCGGCGCCCAGGAACCGCTTCGGCGGGTACAGCGCGGTGGAGTCCACGCCACCGGACAGGATCCGGCCCGACGCCGGTGCGGCCAGGTTGTAGGCCCGGCCCAGGCGGGTGATCGAGTCCAGAAGCACGACGACGTCATGGCCCATCTCGACCAGTCGCTTGGCCCGTTCGATGGCCAGCTCTGAGATCGTGGTGTGGTCCGACGGCGGGCGGTCGAAGGTGGAGGCGATGACCTCACCTTTCACCGAGCGCTGCATGTCGGTGACCTCCTCGGGCCGCTCGTCGACGAGCACGACCATGAGGTGGCATTCCGGGTTGTTCTTGGTGATCGCATTGGCGAGCGCCTGTAGGATCATCGTCTTGCCGGCCTTGGGCGGCGAGACGATCAACGCTCGCTGACCCTTGCCGATCGGCATGATCAGGTCGATGACCCGGGTCGTCATCAAGTGCTGCTCGGTCTCCAGCCGGAGGCGCTCGTTGGGATACAGAGGCGTCAGCTTGGTGAACTCCGGGCGCTGCTTGGCCTGCTCGATGTCCAGGCCGTTGATGGTGTCGACCCGAACCAGCGGGTTGAACTTCTGCCGTTGTTGCTCCCCCTCGCGGGGCTGGCGCACCGCGCCGGTGATGGCGTCACCTCGGCGCAGCCCGTACTTGCGGACCAGCGACAGCGACACGTACACATCGTTGGGCCCGGACAGGTACCCCGAGGTGCGCACGAACGCGTAATTGTCGAGCACATCGAGAATCCCGGCGACGGGCAGCAGCACGTCGTCCTCACGGACCTCCAGCTCACCGCTGTCTCGGCGGTCGCTACCACGGTCAGTGCTGCGGTCCCCCCGGTTGCGCCGGTTGCGGTCGCGGAAGCGCCGGCCACGCCGGCGCCCGGCTTCGTCGTCGTCGTCGCGCGAACCGTTCGAGCCGGCGGCGTTGCCGCTCTGGCCGCCCGGAGCTTGGTCACCCTGGGTCCGATCGTTCTGGGTCCGATCGTTCTGGGTCTGATCACCCGACGATCGAGAGGCCTCACCGCCACGGACCGGACGTCGCCGCCGGCTGCGTGAACGGTCTGCTCCGTCGGTGTCCCCGTCCTGCTGGTCGAGGCCGTGCTGAGGTTGGGTCTGATCCGGCTCCCCCGCGGCGGGCGGCTGCTCGGCCGCGGGCTGCTCCGCAACTGTCTGTCGCGGGGTCTGCGGTGGAGCTGCGGCCTCGACCTTCGTCTGGATCGTTGTGGTCGACACGCCTGTGCCCTCGAGCGGGAGCTGCTCCGCGACGGCCCGCCGCTGGCCCGGGACGGCGCCCTGGTGCTCCTTGATCGCGGCGATCAGCTCGTTCTTACGCATTCCGGCGATGGCCGAGACACCCAACTGGCCGGCCAGTTGGCGCAGTTCAGCCATCACCATTCCGGACAGCCCGCCACGGCGACGCGGCGCCGTGCCGTTGTCCGAAGCCGGTCCATTGCCCGAAGGCGACGCGTCGTCGTGGGACGGGCGCTGGTCCGAAGATGCCGTAGCAGCAACATCGCTGCCCAACACGTCGATTTCGCTCACGCAGGTCCTTCCTAACCGACCCGAGACGCGGCTCAGGCCAGCCTGTTCGCCAGCCGGCGGTGTGCCGACGGCGCTTAGGTCCGCATGCGGTGGGCTAGCCCGACCACCACATCACCGCCAAATCAGTGGTCAAGCCGACCGGCACGGGACATGTTCAACTGCGGCAAGGGTCTGGGTGCCAGCCCTCCCGCTACTACGTCGACCGGAGGGCGGGAGATTAAGTGTTCGGGTGAGAGGCCCCGAACGCGGCACCGGCGCCCGTGCACACGGTGTCTGAACGCCACAAAGCCTATCGGTCCACCGCGATACGAGCAACAACCGGGCCGTATGAGTGGCTCACTCCCGCTCGATGACGGCACCGCTACGTGCCACGTCAAGCAGGTGCCGGGCGAAGCCGGCGGTGACATTCCCGCCCGACGCAAGCTGACCGGGGAGTTCGCCGCGGAGCGGCAACGCCAGCACTGTCGGTCCGGCACCTGATACTGCGGCCGGAACGCCCGCCGCACGCAACGCGTCCACCAACCGCCCGGTCGCCGGATATGCCGAGCGCCGGTAACGCTGGTGTAGCCGATCTTCGGTGGCGGCCAGCAGCAGCCGCGGGGCGTTGGTCAACGCATGGACCAGTAACGCGGCCCGTCCAGCGGTGAACGCCGCGTCGCTGTGCGGCACCTCAGCAGGTAGTAGCCCCCGGGTGACCTCGGTGGCGGAGGTCTGCTCCGGCACGAACAGCACCGGCGCCAAGTCCGGATGGGGCTCCACGCGGATCGCCCGGAAGGACCTCTCTTCTTTCCAGGAGATCACCAGACCGCCAAGCAAGCTTGCACCGACATTGTCGGCATGGCCGTCAAATCCAGCCGCCAAGTCTAACGCCGCCTCGTCCGGTTCCATTCCCGCCAGCGCGTAGCCGGCCAGTACCCCGGCGACGGCAGCAGCCGCTGACGAACCCAGTCCCCGCGAGTGCGGGATGCGGTTGTCACAGCGCAGCACTACACCGTCGGGCCGGTGACCGCACTGGGCGCATGCTGCTCGCAGCGCGCGCACGACGAGGTTGTCCTCATCGGTGGGCACTTGCCCAGCGCCCTCACCGCGCACCTCGACGTGCAACCCGGACGCCGCCGGCGCCACCTCGACCTGGTCGTACAGCGCCAACGCCAACCCGAGTGCGTCGAATCCCGGCCCCAGATTCGCCGTCGATGCCGGCACCCTTACCCGTACCCGCATCAGCCCCCTCCCCCCACCCCGCCACGGAGACATGTCGGGGTTGGCCGGAGAGAGGTGCTAGGCAAGGGCCAGGGCGGCGGCGACGGCGGTGGGATCGACCGGGATGGGGTCCGGGCTGGGAATGCCGTGCAGGGCGGTGTCGGGGTCTTTGAGGCCGTGGCCGGTGACCGTGCAGACCACCACGCAACCCCGGGGCAGCCGCCCGTCCTCGGCGACGCGCAGCAGACCCGCCACCGCGGTGGCCGAGGCCGGTTCCACGAACACTCCCTCCTGCGCGGCTAGCAGCCGGTAAGCAGCGAGGATCTGATCGTCGGTGATCGCCTCGAACAGCCCGCCGGACTCGTCGCGGGCCTGCACCGCCCCGGCCCAGGATGCCGGGCTGCCGACCCGGATGGCGGTGGCGATGGTGTCGGGGTCGCGCACCGGCGCACCATGCACCAGGGGCGCGGCGCCAGCCGCCTGAAAGCCGAACATCCGCGGCCGGCCGGACACCACCCCATCGGCGTGGTATTCGGTGTAACCCAGCCAGTAGGCGGTGATGTTGCCGGCATTGCCGACCGGCAGGCAGTGCACGTCCGGGGCCTGGCCGAGCACGTCGCAGATTTCGAACGCGGCGCTTTTCTGGCCTTGCAACCGCACCGGGTTCACTGAGTTCACCAGCGTGGTCACCGGGTAATCAGCCGCGGTCTTGCGGGCCAGTTCCAGGCAGTCGTCGAAGTTACCGTCCAGCGCCAGAATTCGGGCGCCGTAAGCGGTGGCTTGCGCGAGCTTGCCCAGCGCGATCTTGCCGCGGGGCACCAGCACTGCGCTGGGGATTCCGGCCCGGGCCGCGTAGGCAGCGGCCGAGGCGGCGGTATTGCCGGTCGAGGCACACAACACCGCCTGCGCGCCGCGGGCCAGCGCCTCGGTCACGGCCATGGTCATCCCCCGGTCCTTGAAAGAACCGGTGGGGTTGGCGCCTTCGACCTTGAGCAGCACCTCGCACCCCGTGCGCGCCGACAGCGTCGGGGCGGGCAGCAGCGGGGTGCCGCCCTCCTGCAGGGTCACCACCCGGCAGCCCGGGCAGGTACGGATCCGGTCCGGGTAGGCCTCGATCACTCCCGGCCACGAGCTGCACGTCCCGACCTGCAGCTTCACGTCACTTCGCCTTCCACCCGCATCACGCTGATCACGTCGCGGACCACGTCCAATCCGGCAAGCTTGTCCACGGTAGAGCGCAGCGCGGCATCCGGCGCGGCGTGCGTCACGATTACCAGATTCGCCCCGTCCGGCATGTCGTCGCCGGCACGGCCGGTCTGGCGCACCGCCATGATGGACACCTCATGTTCGGCGAAGATCTGCGCCACCTGCGCCAGCACACCGGGACGGTCGGCGACCTCCAGGCTGATGTGGTAGCTGGTCGGGGTGTCCGCCATCGGCTGGATCGGTAGGTCGGCATAGGCGGACTCGCGCGGCCCGTAGCCGCCCGCCACCCGGTTGCGTGCGACGGCGACCAGATCTCCAAGCACCGCGCTGGCGGTCGGCGCCCCACCCGCGCCCTGGCCGTAGAACATCAGCGCACCGGCGGCGTCGGCCTCGACGAACACCGCGTTGTAAGCCCCGCCGACCGAGGCCAGCGGGTGCGAGCGCGGGATCATCGCCGGGTATACCCGGGCCGAGACCGACTCGGTCCCGGCGTCATCGACGACCCGTTCGCAAATCGCCAGCAGCTTCACTGTGCGGCCCAGCTCGCGGGCCGCGATCACGTCCGCGGCGGACACCTCCGCGATACCTTCGCGGTACACGTCGGCGCTGGTCACCCGGGTATGGAAAGCCAACGAGGCCAGAATGGCCGCCTTGGAGGCGGCGTCGTAGCCGTCCACGTCGGCGGTCGGGTCGGCTTCGGCGTAGCCCAGCCTGCTGGCCTCGTCCAAGGTTTCGGCGTAGCCGGCTCCGGAGGAGTCCATTGCGGACAGGATGAAGTTGGTGGTGCCGTTGACGATGCCGGTCAGCCGGGTGATCCGGTCCCCGGCCAGCGACTCGCGCAGCGGGCGCAGCAACGGGATGGCGCCGGCCACAGCCGCCTCGAAATACAGGTCGGCGCCCGCCGCGTCAGCCGCGCCATACAATTCCGGCCCGCACTCGGCGAGCAACGCCTTATTGGCAGTCACCACGCCGCGACCGGCGCGCAACGCGTCGAGCAGCAGCGACCGGGCCGGATCGATGCCCCCGATCACCTCGATCACGATGTCCACGCCATCCCGGCTGACCAGTTCAGACGCGTCAGTGGTGAGCAGATCAGCGGGCACGTCGGGGTGCCGCCGGGGCCGCCGCACCGCCACTCCGACCAGCCGCACCGGGGCCCCGACCCGCGCGCCGAGTTCGTCCGTGTGCTCGGTCAGCAGCCGCAGCACCTCCCGGCCGACGGTGCCGCACCCGAGCAGCGCGACTCCGATAGGTCGCCCGCTCACGTGACCTCCAGGGACAGCAGATCGGCCATCGTTTCGCGGCGCAGCAGCAGCCGGTGCGTGCCGTCACGCACGGCGACCACCGCCGGGCGGGGTAACAGGTTGTACCGGCTGGACATGGAATAGCAGTACGCGCCGGTACCGGCAACCGCCAGCAGGTCACCCGGGGCCAGGTCGTCGGGCAACCAGCAGTCCCGGACCACCACGTCACCGGACTCGCAGTGCTTGCCGACGACGCGGGACAGCGCGGGCGGCGCCTCGGAGCAACGCGACACCAGCCGGCAGTCATAGGTCGCGTCATACAGTGCGGTGCGCACGTTGTCGCTCATTCCGCCGTCCACTGAGATATAGCGGCGCTGCGTCGATGCGGCCACCGTGACGTGTTTGATGGTGCCCACCTCGTAGAGGCTTATCGTGCCGGGCCCGGCGATCGCCCGGCCCGGCTCGACGACCAGCTCCGGGCTGGGTATACCGGCGGTCCGGCAACGGGCCTCCACGACGGCGAACAGGTGCGCGGCCAAGGTGGCCGGCCGTGGCGGGTCGTCGGCTGCGGTGTAGGCAATCCCCAGCCCACCGCCGAGGTCGAGGGTGCCGACGTCGGCTAACGCATCGGCGCCGTGTTCATCACGGATCGACGCCAGCAGGCGCACCATCCGGTGCGCCGCGAGCTCGAATCCGTCCGCGTCGAAGATCTGCGAGCCGATGTGGCTGTGCAGGCCCACCAGATGAAGGCCCTGCGATTTGAGCACTCTCCGGACGGCCTCTGCGGCATCCCCGGCAGCGAGCGAGAACCCGAATTTCTGGTCTTCGTGGGCGGTGGCGATGAATTCGTGGGTATGCGCCTCGACGCCCACGGTCGCCCTGATCAGCACCGGCTGCACCACGGCGTGCCGGCGCGCGATGTCATCGAGCCGGGCGATCTCCAGGAAGGAGTCCAGCACCACCGCACCGACTCCGGCCGTCACGGCGGCGGTCAGCTCTCCGGCGGATTTGTTGTTGCCGTGCATCGCGATCCGGGCCGCGGGAAACCCGGCATGCAGAGCGACTGCGAGCTCAGTGCCGGTACACACATCCAGGCTCAGGCCCTGCTCGGCTACCCAGCGCGCCACTTCGGTGCACAGGAAGGCTTTGGCCGCGTAGTGCACCCGGTGCGGGGCACCGAAGGCGGCGGCGTGTTCGGCGCAGCGGGCCCGGAAGTCCGCTTCATCCACGACGAACAGAGGCGTGCCGTACGCCTCGGCGAGTTCGCCGACTTCGACGCCGGCCAGCCGCACCGCGCCGTCGGCACCGCGGTGCGCCCCGCGCGGCCAGACACCTGCATGCAGCATGTTCAACTCGGCGCCACCGGCGGGGCGCGGGCCGGCGGTGGAAGCTCGGGCCAGCACGTCGGCATGGCGTGGCCCGGCCGGGTGCGCTCTCACATCCGCTCCGGAGCGCTGACCCCGAGCAGGCCCAGGCCGTTGGCTAGCACCTGCCGGGTCGCCTCGCACAGCGCCGACCGCGCGGCGTGCAGGGGACCGGGTTGCTCGTCGCCCACCGGCAGTACCCGGCACGAGCCGGCGAAGTCGTGGTAAGTGGCGGCGAGCCTTTCCAGGTAACGGGCCACCCGGTGCGGCTCGCGCAGCGCAGCGGCGCAGGCCACGGTGCAGGGGAAGTCACCCAGCGTGCGGATCAACTCACCTTCCCTGTGGTGGTCGAGCAGCCGCAGTGCAGCGCCCGAGCAACTGATCCCGAGATCGGCGGCGTTGCGGGCCAGCGACGCCAGCCGGGCGTGTACGTACTGTACGGCGAACACCGGATTGCCGCCGGTTCGTTTCGACCAGACGGTGAGGTCGATGTCGATCGGCGAGGCGTACGGCCACCGGATCAGTGCGTAGTGTGCGGCGTCCACCCCGACCGCCTCGACGAGATCTGCCATGGTGGGCGGCCGCGTGGCCGACAGCACGCCGGCGCCCGGGTGCACGAGGTGCACGTGCTGGCCGGACAGCAGCTCAACGGTGGCCCGCTCGTCGCCCGCTGTGCCGTCGTGATCGGCGCCGAGCAGGTAGATACACACGTCAGGGGCTTCGTCGATCACAGCGGCCTCAGTCACCGCAGCGCCCGCGAAGGTGAGGATGCGCTCCAGCGCGTCACTGACCGCCACCGAGCGGGCGTCACTGAGGTGCAGTGGACCGGCGGTCTCCGGTGTGACGGCGGTCAGCTTGATCCGGCGGTCCGCCAGCGTGTGACTGGCTCCGAAGTTCTTTCCGGCGGCGAGCACCTGGGCGAGGATCTCGCCGTACGCGTCGACTCCCAGCCGCAGATTGACCAGACCTGGTCCGCCGACCTCGGCGGTGCGCACCCCGGGTCGCTGCGCCAGCTCCTGCGCCAGCCACTCGGCGAAGCTCCGGGGTACCACGCCAGCCTTGGTTGCAGTCTGCAACGCCACGTTGGTGGCGTAGTCACCGTGCTGCGGGTCACGCGGGCGGTGCACCGTCACCGTGTCCGGAAGCGCGGCCGGGTCGAGACCATGCTCGGCCAGAACGCCCTCGGCGACGGACCGGACCAGGTCGGCGAGCGCGGCGGGAGTCACCCCTGTGAGTCTAGGGAGAGGTGGCGGTCCGTCGGTGAAGGGAGCTTGACAGGCCGGGTTCACCCGGTATTGACGGGGAGTCCCTACACTGACGCCGCGGTCTGATGGCAGACCCCATCGTGAGCGAGGACCAGTCAGGTATGCCAAGCGGCAAGACCAGCAAGGCGGTGCGCACCGCGCGTCCGGTCGTCTCGGCGACCAAACCCAGGCCCTGGGGGACGATCGCCGCGGTTGTTGCGGTCCTGGTGTTCGCGGTCGGCATCTTCGGGTACATGTTCACACGCTACGAGGACCGTCGCGCCTTCATCCCGACCGCTGACAACCGGGACCCGTCGACGCACATCAACGGCGTTATTACGGAGAACTACGGTGCCGGCCGGGGTCATATCGGTCCGGACAAGCGGGTGGCCTACGACCACAGCCCTCCTTTCGGCGGTCCGCATGACGCGACGTGGGCGGCCTGCAACGGAGTGGTCTATTCGACGCCGGTGCGTAACGAGAACATGGTGCACGCCTTGGAGCATGGCGCGGTATGGATCGCCTACAACCCGACCAAGGTCACCGGGGCGGCGCTGCAGTCATTGCGTGACCGCGTGCAGGGCTCGAACTACCTGATGTTGTCTCCCTATCCAGGCCTGGACGCGCCGATCTCGCTGCAGTCGTGGGGGCACCAGCTCAAGGTGACCGACGCCGCTGACAAGCGGATCGACCACTTTATCCAGGCGCTGCGGCTCAACCAGTACACCTACCCGGAGATCGGGGCCAGCTGCGACGAGATCCCCGGCCTGTTCGACCCCGCGAAGCCACCACCGTTCGTTTCCGCGCCACCCGGCCCGGACGCGGTGCCGTTGACCTTCTCGGGTGGCCGCGGTACAGCCCCGACGCCGAGCACCGGCTCGCCTGCGCCCGGCGACACCCCGCCCGGACCAGATGGCACCCCGCCCGGACCAGGTGGCTGAGCCGCGCCATGGCGGACGCGATCGTGCATGGTGGGGTGGATGCTGCTGCCGGTTCTGACGCTGACCGTGCCGGGGCGCCAACCACGCGACCGGCGCGATGGGTTCGGATGATTCTGGCCGGCGTCACGGTGCTCGCCGTGCTGCTGATCGGCGCTGTGCTGGGCCCGGCCCTGCCGCTGGTAGGTGCGGTGTCGGCGCAGTCCGACGGCGGCCCGGTCGACGTCGGGTTCGCGCAGGACATGTCGGTGCACCATCGCCAGGCGGTGCTGATGGCAGGTCTGGCGCGGGACCGCAGCACCGATCCCGCGATCCGGTTGCTGGCCTTCGATATCGAGACCAACCAGCTCGAGCAGATCGGCCAGATGCAGGGCTGGCTCAGCCTGTGGAACGCCGCCGCATTGCCCACCGGCCGGTACATGACGTGGATGGCCGGCGCCGACTCGATGCCTGGGATGGCGGGGATGGCGCACGGCAGCGGGCCGGCTGGGATGGCAACAATGCCGGGAATGGCCTCGCCCGCTGATCTGGACCGGCTCCGGGCCGCCAGCGGCGGCCAGTTCGACCTGCTATTCCTGCAGCTGATGCTGCGACATCACCAGGGTGGGGCACCGATGGCCCAGTATGCGGCGCAGCACGGGGAGATCGCCCAGGTGCGAAATCTGGCGGAGAAGATGGTCGTCTCGCAGGGCGCCGAGAGTGAGTACATGGCTCAGCTGATCATGCAGCGCGGCGCGCAACCGCTATCTCCTCCGCGCTGACCGACACCGCGTTGGGCGTGGACGATCGGGTAGCGGTACCCTCTACAGCTGGCTGGCCCCCGTAGCTCAGGGGATAGAGCACCGCCCTCCGGAGGCGGGAGCGCAGGTTCGAATCCTGCCGGGGGCGCCATGTCTGACCTGCGGTTATCATGGTGAACGCCCTTGTCGCTGGCGTATTTGTCTGTTTTCGTGGAATCACTCGTGGTACGAACTGAGTCCACGAAGGGTCTGGACCTCGAATACTTCAGACCATCCATGGTGTGCGCGGCGCGAACGAGGCTGAGTTCATGCAGTTGACAGTAGTGTGGATACCCTCGCACCTTGATCGGCGCAGCGTATTCGAGGGCTATGAGTACCGCCGCGGAGGGGCGGTACTCATAGGTTCCTTGGCTGCAATGCACTTACAGGATGGCGCCGAGCTTGCTTGACGGTCTGGACGATGACCTAGCCGAACGGGGCTGACAGCACGTTGCACCTGTTTGCGGCACCATGACCAGTATGAGCGGGAACGCTGCTCCGGGTAGCAGGCGTCCTGGCTGGGTCCGGGACGTGTCGGTGCCACATGCGCTTGACGAGCTAAGAGGACCGCTTCAGGGCATTGTCGGTCTTCCAGCCAGGTTGTTCTGGTCAGGACCACATCCACGCGACGTCCGGTGGGACCTTGCTGATCCCGCCCGGCGACGCGATTTGTATGAGATCGTTCTTGTGGAGGGCTCGCTGGATGACGTTCGTGAACTGATCAACGGAGCTGAGCTGGTTCGCCTGTGGGACCAGATGTACCTTCCGCCGTGGGTCCGGTCAGCGTGGCGTCCGCTGATCGACTCGGCGGGCACGGCAGCCTAGCCACATGCCCCTGGATCCGCTGCAGGAACGAATCGTGCGAACTGCGATGGCCTTGCCGCAAGCTCGAACCTTGGCGCTGGCGGGCGGCGGAGCCATGATCGTGCACGGCTTTGTCACCCGCCGCCAGGTCGCTGCAGCGTTGCGCCTTGCACTCGAAGAGCAGGATCTCGTCACTCACGACGCCCAACGGCCACCACTCGACCACCGCTTCGTCACCGTCGACCCAGCAACGGGTGCGGAATGCACGGTCGAGGTGTTTGCTGATGGAGGACGGCTGCATGACCGCGTCACGTTGGACCTTGGGCCGGTGCTCCATCCCGACGATCTCGCTGCCGACAAGATGCTCGCGTTGTGGGGCCGAGCCCGTCCGCGTGATTTCTTCGACGTAGCTGCCCTAGTAACGGCTACGGGTACGAACGCCTACTTGAGCTTTCCGAGGCGAAGGACAGCGGGTTTACCCGCGAGGCGTTTATCGATGCCCTCCCGCGCCATCTCACGACTCGGCGATGACGACTGGACAGAAGACGGGATCAATAACGATGACGCTCAACGACTCCGCGCAACTTTCGACTCTTGGCGTAAGCAACTAGAGCTCAAAACGACGTGAGAAATAGAATGCTACTCCGCTCGGCGTAGCGCTGGCGCGTGGATCTGGCGAGATTGAGGCCCACGACCGATAGATCAGAAATTGTGCCGCTAGTTCTCGCCCATCGCTATGTCACTCACCATTCGGAAGTGGAAAAGTGATCACGATCACCTGTTTTGCCGACACTTGCAGTCATGAGCTGGGTGGGTCGTGGAATCAATCGTGGACTCAACTACACGACACTGTGGCGGCTGGAGACACATACATGACCGGGCAAAGGCCCAGGTAGTGCACTAGAGACGCCACAGTCGATGAGGGCGCCCGGCCTCCGGAGGGGGAGCGTAGGTTCGAATCCTGCCGGGGGGCATCACGTCTGACCAGCCAATATCACTGCGAGTGCGTGCGGAAGGCCTGGAGCCCACCCTGGACGGGCTGGAGCTGCTCGAGGGCATCGCCTCGGGCCGGGTCGAGGAGGATGAGGCGATCGCCGCGCTCCGGGCCCGTCACCAGCGGTGACCCACCCGACCGCGCAGGCGGCGGCTCGTCCGGTCCCGACCCGTACATTGATCCCGGGACCGGGGTTGCTACGCAACCGCCTCGGGACCAGCGACCCTGACCAGCTGAAGGCCGCGGAGACCGACTTCACCGCGGTGCGCCTGGCCGGACTGTTGCAGCGGCCGCTGCCGGGCAACTACGACTTGGCGCACCTGCGACGCTTCCGCAAGCGTATCTTCGGCGACGTCTACCCCCGGCCGGGGAGCTGCGCACGGTGGTGATTTCTAAGGGCGGCACATTCTGCCTCCCGCAGCACATCGAGTCCTTCGCCGCCGACGTGTTCGGCCGGCTCGCCGCCGTGGACATGCTGCGAGGTCGCGGACGGGAGTTGTTCATCGACGGGCTGACCGAGCTGCTCGCCGCACGATCGACGGCCAATCGAGCCCGCCACGTCTTCGATGATCCCGGCACCACCGAGCATGTCCCTGTGAGCGATCCACTTCGGGACACCGCAGGGGCGGTCCCCAAATGCGTTCCCGTGCTCGACGCTGCTGCCTGGCAGGATTCGTGCAAGGGTTCGTGCAATGAACCACCGGCCACCCCAGCAACTCATGACCCGCTGAGCAGGAGAAACGGATAAGTCTTCGCCATTCTCGACGAGGTCTTGCCGCGTTCCCAGGCACCGTTGTCTCCGGCGACCAGCAGGACCGCCCGTATCGCCGGATCGAAGGCGAATAAGACGGCTCGGTCCGCAAATTGGCGCGATTAAAGCCCATTCTTAAAAAGGGCGCTTCCCGATTCGTCGGCGCTGCGACTAATATACGATTGGACGAACTACCCGTGTCGACGTCGCCTACTGAAGTCGCTCACTGTCCTCTGCGCGCCGAGGCGCTGCCACCTATTGTCACTGCAACGTCGCGGACAGCGATAACGGCCACCGGAGAGCAGGGGGGTCGTCGTCACCTAAGTGAGTTTGGGTTCCGCCGGTCACGGCTCCATCAGGGGGCGACCCCTTGCTTTAGGCGATACCACCTTAAACACTTGGCCAACCGATCGAGTGGCGGTGAGCGTGCGGAGGCCGGTCCATCGCGGATGGTCGTCACGGTGCGTGCACAGGCTACGGGAAGGTGATGGCGAATTAGCCGTGCTGAGTAAGCGGTTGGACGAGGCTCGCCGTGGTGGGTCGGTCCTAATCGCGGGACCGAAGGGGATCGCTAAGACCGCGCACCCGCGGGCCGCGGGCACCAAAGCCCGGGGCTGCGGGGCTCAACGTGTTGAGCTTCAAGGGCGATGAGTTAATGGCGATGAGTTCGAGCGTGACTTCGCGCTCGGTGCGGTACGTCAGCTCTTCGAGGGTGCATTGCACGGAGCCGCGGATTGTACGCGGGACGAGGGGCTACCGGGTGCCGCGTGGTTGTCCGGGGAGCTGCTGCCC
>DATFDO010000198.1:0-3540 GCA_035252045.1 Pseudonocardiaceae bacterium | reverse complement strand
CAACCGACAGCCTGATCTCTACCGCAGCCGACGAGCTCGGCACCACCGTCCTGAGCGGAGCACACTCCGAGGCCCGCGGCTGGTCGATCAGTAGCTGGCTGGTTGCCCACGCGTCCCGTCTCGGTATCGACCGGGTGACCTTTGACGGGCACACCTGGACGATGACCTCCGGCAGGTGGTCCCAGACCGGAGCGGCTGACGGGATCTTGTCCCTGCACCGATCCGGCAGCGTCGCCTGAGACAGCTGCCCGGAAGGGAATCCACCGGGTGCCCATCGGCAACCCGGTGGATTCTTCCGGCGCAGCGAACGCCGCTACTCATCAACTGGGTTGGCAGTCGTAGAGCACCTCGCTGCGATTGGCTGGTCCCAGCGGGCCGCCGGGTTGGGTGGGTGCCGAGCCGCCGTAGGCAGCGGGATTGACCGCAGTGCAATGCTGTTGCACCCACTGGGTGCGCTGGGCGGAGACCCCGCGCTCGCGGCCTGCTCCGCCCGGCTGCCACCCATTTGGATCAGGGAGCCCATCTGGACCGGGGGCTCCATCCATACCGCGGCCGCCCGCGAGGACGAACCGCAGCTTGCCCTGCTGGACCCACTGGGCGAGTGTGCTGACGGTCGGAGCAGGGTCCTGGCCGCTGAAACCGCCCATTCCGATGATCATGGCGTTGCTGTGGATGAGGTAGGACTCAGTGGCCATCGCCCCGCCCTCCACAGCCAGGGTGATCGGCACGCCCGTGGAGTTAGCTTGGGCGTAGGCAAGGATCTTGGCCTGGTCTGCGGTCAGAACCCCGGCCATGGCACTTCCGGCCATGGCATTCCCCGCCATGGCGCCACGGAACCGCGCCGGCAGCTCACCGCGGGCTTGCCCCGGCCGCCCGTGACCGAACCCGGAGCCGCGCGGTCCGGCTTGGGCCAGCGCGCCACTGCTGGCAGCGAACGCGGTGGCGGTGGACCACACGGCGGGGGCCAGCAGTATCGCCACCACGCTGAGCGCCATGGCCACCCGAGTCCGACCCGAGCTGGCTGCCGCCACCGACCGTCTACCCGCGACGATCAGTACCACCGCAACGATCCCCGCAGCAGCGACGGCATAGCGCAGCCAACCGTTCCAGGACAGGTCCCGGGAGACCAGCACCCAAGCCCAGATCGTCGTCAGCGTCACCGCCGCTGGTAGCAATAACCATCCGTACCCAGCCGGACGGCGGTACTGCCGCCACATCAGCGCCAACCCGGCGGCGGTCACCGCTGCCACGGCGGGAGCCATCTCGGTGGTGTAGTACGGGTGGGAGATTCCCTGGGCGAAGCTGAGCACCAGCCCGACCAGCAGGAGCCAGCCACCCCAGAGCACCCAGCCGGCGCGGTAGGCGCGGTTTGCTGGTATCCCCGACCGCACCCGGCGTATCCCGGTGATCGCAACCACGACCAGCACCAGTAGGCACAGCGGCAGCAACCAGCTGATCTGGCCGCCGACCTGCTCGCCGAACAAACGGGTGATCCCGGAGCCGCCGAACCCGTGTCCACCACCTCGACCGGTCCACGGCACCGCACCGGGCCCACCGGCGCCGCCCGGACGCGCCGGGCCGTTGACCGGGGCACGGCCGTTCTCTCTGCCGAAGATGCGGCCCAGACCGTTGTAGCCGATCACCAGGTTCAGAATGGATCCGTTGGTGCTACCGCCGATGTAGGGCTTGGGCCCAGGCCAAAAGCTGATCAGCGCCACCCACCACAGCGAGCTCGCCAGCAGCACCGCACCGGCGCCGAGCAGGTCCAGGATCCGGCGGCGCACCGGCGCGGCGGAACCGGCCAGGTAGGCCAGCGCGAACGCCGGTACCACGATCCAGGCCTGCAACATCTTGGTGACGAAGCCCAGGCCAAGAAACAGTGCCGCCAGCATCAGCCAGCGAGTCGCCTTACCCGCCGCCAACGGCTGCTGCACTGACCGGGTGATCGCATAAGCCGCCGCTACCAGCAGCAACACCATGAGCGTGTCCGGATTGGTGTCCCGGTTGATCGCCACGGTCACCGGGGTCAGCGCCAACACCAGCGCGGCCAGCAGCGCAACGTGCTCGCCGGCCCAGCGCCGCACCGTGCGGTGCAGCAACCACACCGCGGCTACTCCCTCGACAACTTGGGGCAGCAGCAGTGACCACCCGTGATAGCCGAAGATCGCGGCCGAGGCCACCATCGGCCAGAAGGCCAGCGGTGGCTTATCCACGGTCACCACGCCCAGCGGGTCGAACGAACCGAACACAAAGTTGGTCAGGCTGGCCGACATGGACTTCACTGCGGCGGAGTAATACGGGTTTCCCCACCCCTCGCTGCCGATCCGCCACGCGTACAGCACCGCCGCCGCCGCGCAGATCGCAGCCAGCGCGAACGCGTGCCACCTGCCGCGATCAGCAGGCTCTTCGTCTGGAGGCGGGGCGGCAACCTGGTCGGGGGCCTTGATCGTGATGGTCATCGTGGGCCTGCCTCGTAGGTCCGCAGCGGGGTGCGCTTGGCGAACACCCAACTGCGCATCAACACGAAGCGCCCTGCGGTGCCCAACACCGAGGCCACCAGCAACACCGCGACCTCCAGCCACCGCGATGGTTGCGCGTCCACGGCGTGCAAACCCAGCAGCGCCCCGGAGGTCAGCGCGTAATACATCGCGAACACGAACAGCCCCTGCAGGTGAACCCGCCGGCCGGAGCTGCGGGCGCCGGAGAACGTTAGCCGCCGGTTCGCCTCGGTGTTGAGCAAGGTGACCATCACCAGCGCGATCAGGTTCGCCGTCAGCGGGGGCGACCACGAGCGCAGCAGCGCATACAACACCGCCGTCACTGCCGTGGACACCAGGCCGATCAGCCCGAATACCGCTACCTGCCAACCCAACTCAGCGCGGGCACCGGCAGCGAGCACCGCATCCGGGTGCGCGCACCGCGGCGCTGGCCGCCGGGGCAACTCTGCTACCCGGGCTGCACCGGTGCGTTTGGCTCGGGCCACCCGAACTAAACCCCGGACGTCGGCCATCGCGGTGGGCAGCACCCGCACCCGGCTATCAAGGTCTTCCACCCAGTCCACCGGCACCTCATGGATTCGCAACCCGTTGTGTTCGGCCAGCAGCAGCAGTTCGGTGTCGAAGAACCATCCGTCGTCGTGCACGTGCGCCAACAGCGGGCGGACCACGTCGGTGCGGGCTGCTTTGAAGCCACATTGCGCATCCGAGAACTGGGCGCCGTGGCTAAGCCGGATCATCATGTTGTAGCACCGGGAAATCACCTCCCGGCGGGGGCTGCGTACAGTGCGCGCACCGGGCGCCAACCGGGAACCGATCGCGATGTCGGAATGGCGGTTCACCAACGGAGCCACCAACGGTAACAACGCATCCAAGCTTGTCGACAGATCTACATCCATGTAGACGACGACATCGGCATCGCTGTATGCCCACGCGGTACGCAACGCGAGGCCGCGGCCCTTGCGGTCCAAGCGCAGTACCCGCACTCGATCATCGGATTCAGCAATCTTTGTCGCCACCCGCAGTACTCCATCAGTGCTGGCGT
>DATFDO010000197.1:0-14248 GCA_035252045.1 Pseudonocardiaceae bacterium | reverse complement strand
ATGCGCTCGCGCGGGCGCGTGCGCGGGGTCGTCGGGATGCTCGGCCCGGCCTTCGTGGCCGCCGTGGCCTACATCGACCCGGGCAACTTCGCCACGAACTTCTCAGCAGGCGCCCGGTACGGGTACACGCTGCTCTGGGTGATCGTGCTGGCCAATTTGATGGCCATGCTGGTGCAGTACCTGTCCGCCAAAACCGGCGTGGCCACCGGCCGTGACCTGCCCGAGCTGTGCCGCGAGCATCTCTCTCGCCCGGTCTCGGCGGGATTGTGGGTGCAGGCCGAGCTGGTAGCGATGGCTACCGACCTAGCTGAGTTCGTCGGAGCCGCGGTCGGGTTGAATCTGCTGTTCGGCGTGCCACTATTCCTGTCCGGCCTGCTCACGGCCGTCGTCGCCTTCGCGATTCTGGCCTTGGAGCAGCGCGGCTACCGGCGCTTCGAGGTGGCGATCACCGGGCTGCTCGGCATCGTATTTCTCGGCTTCGCCTACGATCTGCTCAACGTCGGCGCCAACCCGGCGCTGGTCGCGTCCGGTCTGATGCCTGGCTTCGCCGGCAGCGATAGCGTGTTGCTGGCGGCCGGGATCATCGGCGCCACCGTGATGCCGCATGTGGTCTACCTGCACTCGGCGCTGACCAAGTGCCGGGTGGTCTGCCGCAACGACCGTGAGCGCCGCGAGCTGCTGCGGTTCCAGCGGCTCGACGTTCTGGTCGGGCTCGGGATCGCCGGCCTGACCAACATGGCGATGTTGTTCATCGCAGCGTCGCTGTTTCACCGCACTGGCAACTCCGGAGTCGACTCGATCGAGGCGGCGCACGCCGGCCTCGGCTCGCTGGTCGGCGGCGGTGCCGCGCTGGCGTTCGCGGTCGCGTTACTGGCTTCGGGGCTGTCGTCATCGAGCGTGGGCACCTACGCGGGACAGGTGGTCATGCAGGGCTTCATCCGCCGCCGCATCCCGCTGTTCCTGCGCCGCGGATTGACGATGCTGCCCGCTCTGGTGGTACTCGCGCTGGGGTTGCCCACCACCGACAGCCTGGTGGTGTCGCAGATCGTGCTGTCCTTCGGCATCCCCTTCGCCCTAGTGCCCATGGTGCTGCTGACCCGCCGCGCGGACATCATGGGCCCGTTCGTCAACCGCCCGATCACCACCGCGACGGCCAGCATCATCGCCACCACTATCATTGCGCTGAATGTTTATCTGCTGTACCACACCTTCGTCGGCTGAACTGAGCCGTTGCAACTGCCGGTGTTACCGCATGAGCACCGGCGAGTCGCTGAACCGCGATCGCTCGGGCCAGGGCCATCGCTGCGCAGCCGGTGCCGGTCGATGTATTTTCTGAGTGGAATCGAGCCTCTTTTTGGATGCGGGCAGTAGCGATTTATCGAGCGTGATTGCCTGGATGCGGAGGGCCACCATGCGACATCTCGTGGTGTGCTGCGACGGCACCTGGAATACCCCCGAGCAAGAACAAGTAGGAGTGCCGACGCCGACCAACGTCGTGCGTTTTTACCATGCTCTGCGTGACGATGCGGGCCAGCTGCGTTACTACCATCCAGGGGTCGGTACCGATCCCGGTTTGGTCGATCGGCTGCGGGGTGGCGGACTTGGCGTGGGTCTGTCTGCCAACATCAAAAGTGCCTATTCCTGGCTGGCCAAGACCTACCAACCCGACGATGCGATTTGTTTGGTTGGATTCAGCCGCGGCGCCTACACCGTGCGCAGTCTGGCTGGAATGCTGTGGACCTGCGGGCTAGCTACCACGTTGGCCTCATCACCGCCGGAGACGCACTGGGCCGAAATCGACCGCTTGTACGACGAGGTTTACCGCCCCGCGCGGGGTCGGCCCACAACGCGTGCTCCCTACCCGCCGGTGCCAATCCGCTTCGTGGGGGTCTGGGACACGGTCGGCGCGCTGGGAATCCCCGAGACTTTCGGTGTGCTGAGTCTTTTCGACGTGGAGCACCGGCACCGATTCCACAACACCCGGCTCACCCCTTTGATCGAGCACGCTCGCCATGCGATGGCATTGGACGAGACTCGGGGTCCGTTCACACCGACGTTGTGGACCGGCGGACCCGCGCTCGGTGAGAACCGCAGCATGCGGCAGGTGTGGTTTCCGGGCGACCATTGCGACGTGGGAGGCGGGCACCTGCAGACCGGGCTGGCTGACGCGGCACTGCAGTGGATGATCGAGGAGGCGAGTGCGTGCACCGGTTTGAGGTTCCGCGACGACATGCTCGAGCAACTCCGGCCCAATCCCGCAGATGTGTTGCACGATTCGTGCACGGGCGTCTACCTTCACCTTGCTCCGGCACCGCGCGCGGTGCCATTGATCGACGAACAGAACTCCTTCCAGGTGCACCCCTCGGTGTTCGCCCGGCGAGCGCGCCCGCCGGTCACCGTGGGGCAGTACCGGGCCAGCCACGTGCTGCAGCCGGGGGAGTCAGCCAGTTGCCAGGTGTACGCCGGTAAGGCGTGGAACGGGACAGGGCTTTACCTGGAGGAGAAAGGGCGGTACCGGTTCCAGGCTGACGGCGAGTGGCTCGATCGTGGGATCCCGATCGGGCCGGGCGGTACTCGGGACGGCCGATTCAACCCGTCGGAGGTGTTCGCCCTCCTGGGATCGTTCAGCGGATGGTTACAGGACCGCTTTCGTGACTTGAGCGGCAACGAGGCAGCCGATTTCCTCGGTGCGCCGCGCGCCACTGATGCGCCGTGGATGGCGCTGATCGGCGTCATCGCCGCCGCCGACGTCGACGATGATGGCGCGCAGCAGCCATACCAACCATTGTTCATCGGGCCAGGGTGCGAGCACCGGGTGCAGCGGCCGGGTTACTTTTACGCCTACGCCAACGACGCCTGGGGTTTCTACACGAACAACAAAGGCTCGGTCACCCTCGCCATCACGCGGTTGCGCTAATCTGCGCCGCGCCGGAAATGGTGACCTTCGGCACACGTCGCAAGTTTCCGGCTCCTGGTTGTACGCCGGGGACGGACCCAACGCTCTGGTCCGGTATGACGCCAGGACCACCAGTTAGCTGATCTTGGGGTCGAGGATCTCAGTCCGACCAGACTCGGAGGTGCGTTGTGGCCAACCTCGTCCCGTTCCATATTGATCTCACCGCGCATGAAGGCACCCGTCTGGCCGCGGTCCTGGAGGCCCTGGGCCCGCGCTGGGATCCCGCCCGGGTCTTCGCCGACGAAGCGCACGCCCATCGCATGCTCTACACCGACTTCGACTCCGATCAGCAAGCCGCTTACGACCTGCTCATCGCCGGCGGTGTGTTACCCGGGATCCCGGAGGCGATGACATGATGCTCGACGCGCAAGCAGACCGCGGCCGTCTTGCCTGGCTGCCCTGCGCCTACTGCGGCGACACCCCGCTGTACCTGCTCGATGACGACGTCAACATGGTCTGGGTGCAGTGCGGCACCTGCCTACGCCGCTGGTGGCACGACACTGGCGTCGGCAGCCCGCGGCGTACCCACCGTCTCTTCGAGTTGTTCGACGTCGCCTGAACGGGGCTGCTGGGTGGTCACCGGCAGGTATCTAGGAGTGGCATGTGCTGCTCTGTGGAGTATGCGGGCGAACGGCAGAGGTGCGTCGGCAGCGATGGCCAGGGGCGCATCATTCATTCCCGGGTCGGTGTGCTGGGTGGATGTCTCGAGCACCGATCCGGCCGGTAGCCGGCAGTTCTACAGCGGGTTGTTCGGCTGGACCTACCAGATCGCTACCCGTCCCGGCCGCGCGCGGTACCTGATCGCGTCTCGTCACGGTCGCCCGGTGGCCGGTCTGGCGGAGGCTCCGGTGCAGGCCGGCGACCCGGCTGCCTGGACACTGTATTTGGCCACCCGCAGCGTGATGCGCACCGCGCAACTGCTCCGTGGGTGGGGTGGCCGGGTGTTGGCCGGTCCAACGGATGTCGCCGGGCAGGGCAGCGTGCTCATCGGGGCGGACCCGACCGGCGGCGTGATCGGTTTCTGGCAGTCCGCGCGACCGTGGATGTTCGGCACGAGCGGTTCGGGCTCGTTTCACTGGGCGCAGCTGGATACCTGGAACGGCGCGCGGGCTGATGCGTTCTTTGCGAACCTGTTCGGCTACCGGCAGCGGCAGATCGGCGACGGCATCGACGTGGACTACACCACCTGGTCAGGTGCGGGGCAGACGATGCTGGGCCGGTTACAGCTCAACCGTGACTGGGCGGACCCCCACTGCGCGGCGCGCTGGCTGGTCCACTTCGCGGTGGACCCGCAGATCGGCACGGACGCGGCGGTTCATCGGGCTCTCGCATTGGGCGGTCGGGTGGATAGTGATCCCTACGACAGCGAGTTGGGGCGCATCGCACGAATCACTGATCCCGCTGGGGCCGCTTTCGCCTTGATCGACCCCACCGATTGGATCGACGCCACCGACCTCGCGGCCGGCCCGGCCCGGGTGGACGATCCCTACGACGATTGACCGGGCGGTTTTCAGATGCGTCACGACGCACCGAAGTCGTACGCTTGGAAAGATGACACGCGAACAGATGAAGAAGGCATTCGCGGATGAAGGATTGTCACCCCACTCGTGGAGCAACGGCGCGAACTTCTTTTACGAGGCACATTCACATGAATACGACAAGGTGCTGTACTGCGTGCAAGGGGAAGTGACGTTCCATATGACAGACGGTGACGTCCTTCTTCATCCAGGACAGCGCGTCGATATTCCGGCTGGCACTCGGCATGCGGCAACGGTTGGACCACACGGTGTGGAGTGCATGGAAGCGTCCCGTAAACCCTGATTATCCGCCGTGGCCGGCGTTAGCGCTGCCGCCGGCGCCCCCGACGCCGGCGCCAGCGCTGTTGAGCTGGCCGCCCAACGCGTCGGACATCATGCTGAACAGGCCGTGGCCGGCGCTGTCGTTGCCGCCGTTGCCGCCCCGCCCACCAGCGCTGAACAGGGACAGGACGGTACGGGTGGGCAGCAGCTCCACCGGCAGCCCATCAATTTCCGCAAAGCTCAATGCGTCACGCATGCAGATCCCCCCACGGCGGCCCTCAGCGCGCCAAGTCCGGTAAATCCTTACCTTGGCGGCGATGACGCCCGCTGACAACCCGCATTCGCCCCTAAAAATTCGCTGGTGGCTACCTAATCGTGCGGCCCGTCGCTGTCTAGGTAGTGGGCAGAATACTTACACGCCCGTGCCGTGAACTCGACGGTAGCGACCTGCAAGCTTCCGTAAATGTCGGTGCTGTCGAGTCCACGACAGGCGCAGCCTCACCCGGTAATCCGATGCCTCATGATGCCTGGCGCATGGTCATTCCTCCGAGCGAGATTACGTACTCCTTCGCCTGGGCGTCATAATGGACGCCGTACGTGGTCGGGAAATAGGCGCTCTTCTGGTAGGCCGGTGGCTGTTTGATCTGCTCCTGAACAGCTGGCTTCGTCTGCATCCACTCCCGCGTCATCATCGGCTCGATGAATGTATATGTGCCGTCCCACGACCCGTTGATGACGGTCTGCTTGAAGTCGTATTTGCCCGGCACGAATCCGCCCGTGCTGTCGAGCCAATGTAGTCCCATTGCGGGCACCGTATTCTCGGCCGGCGTGCCCGGAGGTGTCACGTAATCCCGTGGAATGTACTTCTGATCGGGCAGGTGCGCGGCACGCGTTGCAAAGTCGGACTTAGTCGGATCGATTTGCTCGACGGCCGCAGCGGGGACCATATAGAAGTGCATGTCGAAGTGCGGCTTGCCGAACAGTTCGAACGGCTCATGCCCGTGACTGTTCCAATTGAGCATGACGTGGTCGAAGGAAGTCGCCGAGGCCTGCTGGGGGAAGCCAAGTATTATCATGTGGGGCGGTACGGCATCTTCCTGCGGGAGCCCATCCAACGCCGACTCCGACATTCGAATGCCCACTTCGGTCGGGTTTCCGGCATTGTCGAGCGTCGTGTAGGTCTTGACCGCGCCGTTTCCGATGCTCTGCGGCGACCCGTAGAACGTGCCGCTCTTGTTGGATTGACCGCTACCACACGCGGCGGCAGATGTTAGCGCTAGGCAGGCGGCAAGGAGCGGACCCGCATAGCGGCGCATTGGGTGAGAACGCATGAATACCCCTCACTTAACAGTATTTCGCGCAAGCCGACCAACCCCCGACCCGGGACCCCGGCGGACCGAGTGATAGTCGATCTATTATGGCCGGTAGGGGTATCGGCGTGCAACCAGTATTGATTACAACTTGTGCGCTTTTGGTGGCGCTACTGGTGCTACCGGGTCGGATTTCTTGTCTGCGGGTATCAACCGTGGGCTGTCGTGGCTCTGATGGGTAAGGGGCTAGTCACAGACGGCGAGGTAACCGGTCGCCGTCTAGGTCGGGGTCTCCCACCGTGGTCGGCGTGCCGGCCCGACTTCACTAATGCGAAAAACGGCTACCAGAATGGGAGCGTCATGGATATCAAAGAACTCGTGCAGAAGAGCGTGGACGACTGGAACGCCAAGGACAAGAAGGCGTTCATCGGGAATTTCACCGAACGCTCGGAGATCACTGCGCCGGGCGGGCTGGTGCTGCACGGCCTGGCGAGCGTGGAGGAGCTATGGGACATCTGGCAAGGTGCCTTGCCAGACAACCAGGGCGCCATCGGCACTGTCTTCGCAGCTGGTGACCGCGCTTGCGCTGAAGTGATCTTCGAGGGCACTCAGACCGGAACTCTGCACATCGCAGACGGTCAGCTCCCGGCCACTGGCCGCCGGGTGTGCGTACCGGTCGCACAGGTTCACACAATCTGTGACGGCAAGTTCGTGACTTCACACCTTTACTTCGACCAGTTCGGACTGCTTGCCGAGCTCGGCCTGATACCAATCTCTGGAGCCGCTGCCGGGAATTGATGATTGCTAGCGGGGTGGCAAGGGCGGTGGTGAGGTCGACGGGCGGTCCTGAGTGGTCGGCGCGGTGGCTGCAGGTTTCTGCGTCAAGGTGACCAGCGCCAGCTCCACGGCGGCGTCGAGCTGCGGGTCCAGACCTTGGGCCCAGGCCTGTGGCGGCACGGGCACCTCTACGTCCGGGTCCACGCCGTAGTTTTCCACCGACCAGCGCCGGTTGACGATCCACATGGCGTAGCGGGGCTGGGTCACGGTGGAGCCGTCCACCAGCTTGGTCCCACGATCGACGCCGACCACGCCGCCCCAGCTGCGCATACCGACGACCGGGCCGAGGCCGCGCTCCTGGATCATCGCGGTCACGATGTCGCCGTCGGAGCCCGCGTTCTCGTCGGTAATGGTGATCAGCGGACCTCGCCGCACGTCCTGGGGATAGGTATAGGGCTGCTTGCCGCGAGGCACGACCCATCCGGTGAGCTCACGGGCGAGTAGCTCCACCACCAGCTGTGAGGTGTGCCCACCGCCGTTGCTGCGCACGTCGAGTACCAACGCCTCGCGTGAGACCTCGAGGTGCAGGTCACGGTGCAGCTGCGCCCAGCCCAGCGGCATCATGTCCGGCACGTGCAGGTAGCCCACTCGCCCTTCGGTGGCCCGATGCACCGCAGAGCGGCGATCGGCCACCCAGTCGTGGTAGCGCAGCGGCATCTCGTCGGCCACCGGGACCACCACGATGGTGCGCTCGTCGTCCGAGTCCACCGAGCGTAGCCGCAGCTCGACGGGCTTGCCCGCGGTGCCCACCAGCAGCGGCCAGGGACCGGTCACCGCCTCAACAGGTCGGCCGTCGACGGCGACGAGCGCCTCACCGGTTTGCACCGCGGCGCCCGGCGCGCGCAACGGAGAGCGGCCGACTGCCGCTGAGCTTTCGCCAGGCAGTACCCGGGTGATTCGCCACCGTCCGCCGGAGTCCCGTTCGAAGTCGGCGCCGAGGTGGCCAAGCTTGCGGGCCTCCTTCTTGGGTCGCTCGCGGGGTATCTCGTAGGCGTGGGACGTGCCCAGCTCGCCTTGCACCTCCCACAGCAGGTCCGATACATCGTCGCGGGTGGCAACCCGGTCCAGCAGCGGCCGGTAACGCGCCAGCAGGGCGGCCCAGTCGTTGCCGGCCATATCGGCTACCCAGAAGTTGTCCCGCATCGCGCGCCCGGCCTCCTCGAACATCTGGCGCCATTCCGCGACCGGCGTCACCTGCACGCGCACCCGCGACAGGTCGACATCGACGGCGGCCGCCGGGTCGCCGCGTTCGGCGTCCTTCTTGGCGGCCTTGTCGCTGGGCAGTACCCGTAGATTCTCCTTATCGCGGATCACCAGGCGGGTGCCGTCGCCGCTGACCCAGACCTCATCGACATCGTCGGCAAGCTCCGCCGACGTGCCGGTGGACAGGTTCAGGCGTTCCAACACCGAGCGCGGAGCGTTGTCATCGGGGGTAGCGAGGTCGTCGCCGAGCACGCCATGCAGCGGCTTGCGTAGCCAGACCAGCCCGCCCTTCACGGCGAGCAGCGAGGAGTACCGCGCTGCGGGCACCGGGACTGGGACGGCGCGCTCGGTCAGGCCGTCGAGGTCCACGGTGACGGTGACCGCATCCTGGTCACTGTCCTGGCCGTTCTTGGTGGACTTGGCGGCCCGGCCCTGCCCGGTGGGGGCGAATGGCGACGGCGTGGTGGCCGCCAGCGGTAGCAGCTGCGGGCGGGTGCCGGCGGCGAAGGACAGGTCGAAAGTCTGCGTGTCATACATCGGGTCGAAGGTGCGGTTGGACAAGAACGCCAGGTGCCGGCCGTCCAGGGTGAAGGTGGGCGCGAAGTCTGCGAAGCGCAACGTGGTGGCATCGACCACGGTGGCGTCGGTGACCCGAGCCATCTTGATCTGGCGCAGTGTGTACGGGCCGGGGTGCGTCCACGCCAGCCACTGTGCGTCCGGCGAGAACGCCAGGTCTGCGACGGCGCCGTTGTCGCTACGGGCCAGCTCGGTGTCCGCGCCGGTGGCGGGGTCGACCAGCAGCAGCCGGCCGTCATGTGCGGCGACGGCGAGCCGGCTACCGTCCGGGGCGGCCGCGAGATCGGTCACACGGCCCAACCGACCCACCGCCAGGGTGCGCGCACCGGCACCGTCCCGGGCGGCCACGACCAGCGCGTCCTCGCCCTCGGCGTCGTTGACCCACACCACGTCCTGACCGAGCAGCCGGGGCAGCCGAGCCCGCACCCCCGGCTCGGCTGCCAGCGTGCGCGCCGGACCGTCGGCATGGGTCACCCACTGCACGCTGCCCCGCACCCCCACCGCGCTCGCCCGGCCGGTCCGGTCCACAGCGACCTCGCCCAGGTGCTTGCCGGCGGGCACCGGGGCCGGGATCCGCGCTGCGCGGGGACCTCCAGTACGCACCTCCAGCAGGCACGGCTGGGAATCCGCGGCCAGGTTGTCGAGCAGCCACAGCTCGCCGGCAACGGCGTACACCACGCGCTCGCCGTCGGTGCTGGCGTGCCGGGCGTAATAGTCGTCGTGATCGGTGTGCCGGCGCAGGTCTGAGCCGTCCGGCAGCGCGGAATACACGTTGCCCACACCCTCGTGGTCGGACAGAAACGCCACCCGCTCGCCAACCCACATCGGTGCGGTGAGCTGTCCGGTCAGCTCCGGCAGCAGCCGGACGAACACTCCCGAGCCATCCGGATCGATCCACAGCCGCCCTGCGGTGCCACCGCGGTAACGCTTCCACATCGCCGGATCGCGGCGTCGCCCACCGAAGCCGGTACCGATGACCGCGCCGCCGCCGGATGCGATGTCCAGTGCGGTGACCGGGCCGTAGGGCAGTCGCTGTGCCGGACCGCCGTCCAACGGCACGGCACGAGCCCAGCTGCGGTGGCGTAACGGCTCACGCACGGACGACGCCACGTGCACCCGCTGGGAGTCTGCCCACCCCAGCACGCGAATGTGAGCGTCACCCCACCATGTCGTGCGCACTGACGGGCCACCAGCGGTGGCGACGACATGCAACTCGGGCGCACCGTCGCGTTGACTGAGATGGGCCAGATGCTCGCCGTCAGGGGAGAAACGCAGGTCCCTGATGGGGGCGCGATCTGAGGTCAGCTGCCACGGTCGGCCACCACACACGGGGGCGAGCCACACGTCATCCTGGGCGACGAAGCCCACCAGGTCGCCGTGCAGGGTGGGGTAGCGCAGGTAGGAGTCGTTAGCAGGACTCAGCATTCCCGCACTGTATCCGCGGTGCGGCGCTCAGAATTGAAAGACCGGAGCGGTCTTGGTGTCCAGCTCGCAGTGGTTGGGGTAGGTGCGCCGGAAGATCAGCTGAACACCTTGGTAGTGGCCGGAGGCGGTGGCAGTCGCCGGATCGTAGATGTCCGGGCACAGCGTGTCGGGTTGGCCCACGACCTGGTCAATGTCGCCGCCCGCTGCAAGCAAGGCATTGCAGGTCGCCTCGGCATGCGGATGTGTCCCGCTCGCCGGGTCGCAGTGCAGCGTGACGAACTGCTCGTGGCCACCGCTGCTCACGCCGAGCAGGAGAAAGGTGTCGGGCGCTGCGGTGGCCTCGGCTGCGCCGGCAGCGGGTACCGCCGCGGTCATCCCGGTAATCAGTGCCACTATTACCTGGGCTCGCATCTTGGTGTCCTTTCGCGTGCCCTCAATCATGCCGGGAATCAGGACGGTCCGGAATCCGGCTGGCACACCGTGCCAGGGGCCGGCACCGTTGCGCTGGAGCTGGCATGTTCCGACCTGTAATGCCCTCGGATTCTGGCAGCTCGCGGACTTCCCGGCGGCGGTGGCTCGAAACGGGTGTCCTGCGGTTTCTCCTGCCACCGTTACGATGCAGGTACCGCCATTGTTGAGGGGAGACCGCCGTGCCGGGACTGCGGCGCATAGTGCACGACGTTCACACCATCGAAATCGGCCCTGCCACCCGATACGAGCAGCACCGACTGGTGGTGGGCCAGGAACAGGCCTTGGCGCTATTCGCCGACCCCGCGCTCGCGTCGGTGCGATTGCACGTCGCCGCCCCGGGAGACCGGGTCCGCATCGTCGCGCCGCTCGACGTCGTGGAACCGCGCAGCAAGGGACCCGGCGGGGGAGCGTTTCCCGGCTGGATGGTGCCGGTGAACCGGCCGCGCGGGGGTGACACCCACGTGTTGCGCGGGGCAGCGGTGCTGGCCGCCGGGTACCTGCCCCGCAACCAGGAGGGCCTGATCGACATGGCCGGCCCAGCCGCCGAGCGTTCCCCGTTCGGCCGAACGAACAACGTGGTGATCGAGTTCGACCGTGCGGATGACGCCTCCTGGCAGGAGGCGGAGGTTGCGATCCGCCGCGGAGTGCTGCGCCTGGCCGTGCACCTCGCCGACGCCGCTGTGGCGGCCTCGCCAGACGTCGTCGAGGAGCTGGCACCACCGCACCAGCCGGGCGCGCCCACCGGCGGCCTGCCCCGCGTCGGCGTGATCACCAACTTGCAGACCCAGGGCGCGTTCAAGGATGTCTTCGTCTACGGGCACAGCATGGCGGGCAGCCTGCCGACGGTGTTCGACCCGGCCGAGATCGAGGACGGGGCGGTGGTCAGCGGCCAGTACGGGCATCCGGCGCTGCGCAACCCGACTTACCTGCACCAGAACCACCCGGTGATCGCCGAGCTGCGCGCCCGTGACGGGCAGGATCTGTGCTTCGCCGGCGTGGTGCTGTGCCCGGAGCCGGTGGAGCAGGCAGCTAAGGAACTGGTCTCCACGCACGCCGCGTGGCTGTGCCGGTCCGCCGGCTTCGACGCCGTCATCGTGACCAAGGAAGGCGCGGGTAACGCCGATAACGACTTGATGCTCAAGGTCGACGCGCTGGAGGCCGACGGCCTGACCGCGGTGGCGCTCTACGCCGAGATGTCCGGCGCCGACGGCACCGGACCACCACTGGTCGCCGGCCCGCGGCGGGGCGCGGTGGTCAGCACCGGCAACTACGATCAACGGATCAAGCTGCCCGCGGTCGACCGGGCGATAGGCGGCTCCCAGCTGCGCATCGCCGACGCCGACGCGACCGCCGCCGTCGAAGTCCCCACTGCCGCGATCCTGTCCGCTCTGAGCCCGCTGGGCGCGGGGTGGCTGACCTGCCGCCCAGAACTGGAAGGAGTTACCTGATGCGCATCGTGCACTACGTCAACCAGTTCTATGCCGGGCTCGGCGGCGAGGACTCTGCAGGCATCGGACCCCGGGTGATCGACGGCACGGTCGGTCCCGGGCGGTTGCTGTCGCAGATACTCGGCGACGAGCACCAGATCGTGGCCACCCTGGTCTGCGGTGACGACCATGCGGCCTCCAACGCCACGGTCGCGCAGGAGCTGCTGGATATGGCGCGCAGCGCTGATGCCGAACTCCTGGTCGCCGGTCCCGCCTTCGGCAGCGGGCGCTACGGGCTGGCCTGCGCCCGGCTGGTCGCCGCCGCGCACGCCGGTGGGTTGCCGGCGTTAGCCTCGATGCACCCGGACAACCCCGGCATCTCGGAGGCCGGCAAGGCTCCGGTCATCGCGTCCAGTGCTACTGCCCGGGAGATGCGGCCCAGCGTGCAGCGCCTGGCCGCCGCCGTCGCGAAGCTGGCCGCCGGCGAGGCGCTGACCGCGGCGGACGGCCTGGTCACCCAGCCTGCCCGGATCGGCCAGCTGGTCGACCAGCGCGCCGCGGCCCGGGCGGTGCAGCTCGTGCTGCGCCGGTTGGGTGGGGATCGGGACGCCACCGAGGTTCCCGTCGGGGGCTTCGGTGCAGTCGATCCGGCCGCACCGATCGACAAAGCCGCCGGCGTGACCGTCGCGCTGGTCACCGAGGGTGCGGTCGTGCCGGCCGGTAATCCGGACCGGCTCGAGTCGGCCCGCGCCACCCGCTGGTTGCGTTACCCGATCGACGGGGTGGGCGCGCTTGATTCTGGAGTGTGGGAGTCGGTCGCCGGCGGGTTCGCCACCACCGCGGCCAACGCCGACCCCAACCGGCTGGTGCCCCTGGACGCGGCCCGCACGCTGGAACGTGAAGGCGCGATCGGCCGGCTGCATGATGAGTTCCTGGTCACGGTGGGCAACGGCACGCCGGTGGCCACCGCGCGGCGTTTCGGCGTCGAGTGGGCGGCGGAGCTGCGCAAGGCCGGCGTGCAAGCCGCGATCCTGACCGCCACTTGAGGAACCGGAACGCGTTGCGGGTCAACGCTTGCCAAGGAGTTGGAGCGCGCCGGTATCCCCACAGCTCTGATCACCAACCTGGTGACGATCGCCGAGCAGGTCGGCGCGCCGCGCATCGTGCCGGGCCGGGGCATCCCCTACCCGTCCGGCGATCCGAACCTGTCACCAGCCGCTGAGCAGGCCTGGCGGCGGCAGCTGGTGCAGCGAGCGCTCGATGCGGTCGCCACCGCCGTCGAGCATCCGACGATCTTCGAGGTCGGTGTCGTGAATGCCTGAGGCAGCAGTCGTCCGAGCCGCCAGCCTGGTGCTGGCGCACACCCCGGGATTGGCCCGGCACGGGTCCAAGCCGATGCGGACACTTCCCGCAGACGCCGAGCTGACGTCGCAGTTCCTCGGCAGCCTGCGCAGCTTCGACGACGCCGTCGGCTACCCGCCGCACCAGGCGTTCCTGGGCGCCTGCCACCCGCGCGAACTGCCGAGCCGTCCCTGGGTCGGCACGGGGTCGGCAGGCGGGCAACGGTTCGCGCCATTCGGGGAGCTGATGCCGGAGGAGGAGTTCCTCGGCCTGATGGCGGCAGTCGACGAGTTCGACTTGCTGGTGCTCACGCCGGAGGTGGCTGAGCGGGCCGCCAAGCGGCTGGCGTCGCATCCGATGGCGGCGCATCTGGATCTGGGACGGGTCGCCGCGGCGGCCGGTGATGTCACTGCTGCGCTGGCCAGCGGTGCGCTGCCGGTGCACCTGGCACCCGACACGGTCGCCGGCGCGCTGCGCGGGGCGCACGCCGAAGACGAGTCGCTGACCGCGCACGTGCTGCTGGAGAACCTGGCCTGCAAGGCCACCGGCACCCTGGCGCTGCTGCACCTGCTGCACGATCACGGCGTTGACCCGTCGGGCATCGGCTACACGATCTCCTGCTCCGAGGAGGCCGTCGGCGACCGCTACCAGCGCGGCGGCGGCAATATGGGCAAGACGATCGCGTCGGTGGCCGGCCTGTCCGCGTCCTCCGGTGCGGACGTCAAGAACTTCTGCGCTGCACCGATCCCCGCCTTGGTGATCGCCGCCAGCCTGGTGGTGGCCGGGGTGTTCGAGCAGGTCGTCGTCGTCGCCGGCGGCTCGCAACCCAAGCTCGGGATGAAATTCGAAGGTCATCTACGCCACGGCCTGCCGGTGCTGGAAGACGTGCTCGGCGGCGCTGCG
>DATFDO010000196.1:0-44816 GCA_035252045.1 Pseudonocardiaceae bacterium | reverse complement strand
GCTGTTCCGTCGCCCGGTGCACCGGGCAGGTAGCCATCGGGCCCGGTTGCCGGACCCGCCAGACCCGCGCCGGCTCAATGGTCACGTCACAAACGCCTCAGCGCGCGCACTGCGACTGACAAGGTCGCCAGGTCGACGTTGCCGACGTGGGAAAGTTCGGTGAAAGTCGCCCTGGCCCGCGACAGCCGCGAGGCGTTGCGCTGTTCCCACTGCGCGATAGTCGTCACCGGATCGGCGCCAGAATCCCCACTGCGAGCCGCGTCCCGCGTGACCTTACGCAGCGACGCATACAGGTCATCTCGCAACGCCAGGCGAGCAAGCCCATGCCAGCGGTCGCCGCGTTCCAGTTCAGTGATCAGGCGCAGCATCCGGGCGATGTCCAGATGCGCCGACAACGCGAAGTACAGCTGCGCAACCCGCTCGAGGTCACCGGCCGGCCCGGCGACTTCGATGACGTCCAGCAGCCCGAAGGTGGTCAGTCCGGCGCTGACCCGCACCGCCAACTCATCGGGTACCCCACGCTTGGTGAATGCCCGCGCCTGGTCGTAGACGTCGTCGGCTTCTGAGCCGGACACCCACTCCGGCACCCGCGACGCCAACGCGAGCACGTGCGGACGGAACCGGTTGATCTCGGCATCCACAGCCAGTGGCTGCGGCCGGTTGAGCAGCAACCACCGGCTGGCCCGATCCAGCAGCCTGCGCGACTCCAGCATCATGGCGTCAGTGACCGCGGTCGGCGCTGCGCTACCCAGTTCGGCGATCGCCCGCCAGATTGCCGGCAGATCGAAGACCGCAACCGCCACCGAGTGGGCCCGTACCGCATCCGACGCTGCCGCCGAGAGCTCCTCACCCAACCGGTAGGCATAGGTCATCCCAGCTTGGTCGACGACTTCGTTGACCACCAAGGTCGTGGTGATCTCGCGGCGCAGCGGGTGTTCTCGAATCGCTGCGGCGAACCGGTCGCGCAGCGGAGCCGGAAAATACTCCGGTAGCCGGGCGCGGAACACCTCGTCGTCGGGCAGGTCGCTGGCCAGGATCTCCTGGGTCAATCCAAGCTTGACGTGCGCCATCAACGTGGACAGCTCAGGCGAGGTCAGCCCCTCCCCGGCGGCGGTCCGGGTTTCCCACTGCGCGCCGGCCGGCAGGACCGCCAATTCTGGATCCAACCCATGGCGCTGCTGCAAATAGCCGACCAGCCGGCTGTGCACCGACGTCATGGCTGCGGCGTGCGCCCGGCTGACCCCGAGCTGGGTGTTCTGGCCGGAATTGTGGGCCAGCACCAGTGCAGCGACCTCGTCGGTCATCTCGAACAGCAGCGTATTGCGGTCCGCCGTACTCAATTCGCCAGCAGCAACCAGCCGGTCGAGCAAGATCTTGATGTTGACCTCGTGGTCGGAGCAGTCCACGCCGGCCGAGTTGTCGATGGCATCGGTATTGACCTTGCCACCGGCCCGGGCGAACTCGATCCGGCTGCGCTGCGTCAGGCCCAGGTTGCCGCCCTCGGCGACTACCCGTACCCGCAGCTGTGCGCCATCGACCCGGACCGCGTCGTTGGATTTGTCACCCACTTCGGCGTGGGTTTCGGTGCTCGCCTTGATGTAGGTGCCGATCCCGCCGTTGAACAACAGCTGCGCCGGGCTCAGCAGGATCGCCCGGACGAGTTCCGGCCCGGGAAGCTCGGTCACGTCCCCAGGTATGCCCAGCGCTTGGCGCATCGCGCCGACCGGAATCCGCTTGGCGTCACGGGGCCATACCCCGCCTCCAGGGCTGATCAGTGAACGGTCGTAGTCGTCCCAGGATGACCGGGGGAGCTCGAATAGCCGCCGCCGCTCGGCGTGCGAGCGGACCGGGTCCGGGTCAGGATCGACGAAGACATGCCGGTGATCGAATGCCGCGAGCAGCCTGATGTGCTGCGAGCGCAGCATCCCGTTGCCGAACACATCACCGGACATGTCCCCGATCCCGACCACGGTGAAGTCCTCGGTTTGGGTGTCGATGCCGAGCTCGTGAAAGTGCCGCCGGACGCTTTCCCACGCACCCCGCGCGGTGATCCCCATCGCCTTGTGGTCATAACCCGACGAGCCACCGGAGGCGAACGCGTCACCGAGCCAGAACCCGTACGCGCCGGCCACCTCGTTGGCGATGTCGGAAAACGCCGCGGTGCCCTTGTCGGCCGCGACCACCAGGTAGCTGTCGTCGCCGTCGTAGCAGATCACGCGGTCGGGATGCCGGCTGGTGCCGGTGATGAGGTTGTCGGTGAGGTCGAGCAGCCCGGAAATGAACAACCGGTAGCAGGCCACACCCTCAGCCTGGGTGGCGTCCCGATCCAGAACTGGATCACCGGTCGGTGCGGGCGGTCGCTTGACCACAAAGGCGCCCTTGGCTCCTACCGGCACGATCACCGCGTTTTTCACCGCCTGTGCTTTGACCAAACCCAGCGCTTCGGTCCGGTAGTCCTCTTGGCGATTCGACCAGCGCAGCCCACCGCGGGCCACCGGACCGAATCGCAGATGCACGCCCTCCACCCGCGGGGAACAGACGAAGACTTCGAAAGCGGGTCGCGGCTCGGGCAGCGCGGGCACCGCCCGCGGATCAAGCTTGACAGCCAGGTAGGACCGAGGGTCTCCGTTGCTGTCCCGGACGTAGTGGTTGGTGCGCAGCGTGGCGCGCACCAACGTGAGCAGGCTGCGCAGGATGCGGTCAGCGTCCAGACCGACCACTTCGTCGATCATGGTGGCAGCCTGGACCGCCAGGGCATGGTGGCTGACCTCCCGGGTGGCGGGCTCCAGGGCCGGGTCGAAGCGGGCCTCGAACAGCGCAACCAGCACCCCGGCGATGTCACTGTGCGTGAGCAACACGTCCTCGACGTAACGCTGGCTGTACGGGCTGCGCGCCTGCCGCTGGTAGCGAGCGTAGCCACGCAGCACCGCCACCTGCCGCCAGTCCAGCCCGGCGCGCAGCACCAGCGCGTTGAACCGGTCCACCTCGCAGGCCCCTCGCCAGGCGGCCATGAAGGCGTCGCAGAACCGGCGCTGCACATCGTCGCCGTCCTGACCGGCCAACTTCTGCAGCACGCCGGCGTTCAGCAGCAGCCCGAAGTGGTAGATCCAGCACTGCGCACCGTCGCTGCGGATCACCTCGTAAGGTCGCTCGTCGACCACCTCGACGTCCATCTGCTGCAACACTGGCAACACGTTGGACAGGGTGATCCGCCGGCCCGCCAGGTAGAGCTTGAACCGGCGCTCCCCGGGCTTGGCGCTGGTCGGCAGCTCGAAGCACACGTGCAGGCCGTCCTGCGGGGCCAGCGCTTGCAGCCGGTCGATGTCACGTAGGGCGGTGGCGGCGTCGAAGTCCTCCTTGTATGCCTGCGGGAACGCCACCAGGTAGTGCTGCGCAAGCTTGGTGATGGCTTCGCCAGTGGTTGCCGCCGCGTCGAGGAGCCGGTCATCCCAGGTGTGGATTGCCTCTTCGAGCCGGTCGGTGATCGCGATGAGATCCGGCTCGGCTGGCACCGCGGAATCGCGTGGATCGGTGTGCACCGTGAAGTGCACCCGCGCGTGCACAGATTCGCCGATCTGAGCGCTGTAGTCCACGCCGGTGCCGTGCAGATCGCGGATCAGCACGTCCCGCATGGCTAGCCGCGCGGTGGTCGTATAGCGGTCGCGCGGCAGGTAGACCAGGCAGGAGAAGAATCGGCCGTAAGGATCACGCCGGCAGAACAGCCGCAACGTGCGCCGCTGCGCCAGGGACAGCACCCCGGTCACCGTCCGGTACAGCGACTCGGGGTCGGTGGAAAACAGCTCGGCCCGCGGGTAGGTCTGCAAGACCTCCAACATCTGCTGTCCCGAGTAGGAATCAGCAGGCACGCCCGCTCTACGGATCACCTCACGGACCGTCCGGCCGACCACCGGGATATCCAGCACGTCTTGATGCAGGGCGGTGGTGGACAGCACGCCCAGGAAGCGGTGCTCACCAGTGACCTCGCCCTGCTCATCGAAGGTCTTGACGCCGATGTAGTGCGGGTACACCGGTCGGTAGACGGTGGCCGGTGAGCTGGCTTGGGTAAGCACGAGCAGGTTGCGGGCCAGCGGGTTGACATCCGGTCCGGTGGTGAAGCCGCGGGTGGCGACGCTGTCCTTGCGCAGCACGCCGAGGCCCGATGCGAGCACCGCCCGCAGCGCGGGTTCGATGCCGTGGCCCCCGGTCGATGTCCGGACAAGCTCGTAGTGCCGGTAACCGAGGAAGGTGAAGTGCCCACCGGCCAGCCAGCGCAGCAGGGCCGCCCCGTCGGCCACCTCCTCGGCAGGCACTGGCGGCGGCGCGGTCTGCAGCCCGTCGGCCAGGGACTCCGCGGTAGTGATCATCCGGGGGGTGTCTTCGACCACCTCGCGCACGTCGGTGAGCACGGTGAGCAGCCGTTGCTGCACCTCGCGGACCCGGTCGGGATCGGTGATGCGAGTGATGTTCACGTACATCCAGGACTCGACCACGGCATCGCTGGGCATCGCGGCTGGAGCACCGCCGGTGAGTACCTCCAGCAGGCTTCCAGTGAGATCGCGGCGAACCCGTATCAGGGGATGCACCAGGCGTCGCACCGTCAGGTTGCCGCGGGCCAGTTCGGCGATCACCGAGTCCACCAGATAGGGCATGTCGTCGGTGACAATCTGAATCACCGTGTCCCGGCAATCCCAGCCATCGTCGGCGCGAGCGGGATTGAGCAGCCGGACCAGTGCCCGGCCGGGTACCCGCTGCGCGGCCAGCGCCAGATGCGACTTCACTGCGGCGGCCAACTCAGCCGGTTCGGCGCTGGCCAGCTCCTCGGCAGGGACCAGCCGGTAATACTGGGTGATCAGCTCAGCGAGATCGCAGCGCGGGCGGGCTTTGACGGCCACCGTGCCCCCTTCGCGCCCACGTGCCCTGTTCGTATGATCGAATTCTATATCGTGGAAATCATGAATACGCACACCCCGCCGGCAATGGTTGATGGGCTTTCTCTGCATCTTGTATTCGCGCAGGCAAGGACCGGTCGTTATGGCGCGGCCTTTTCCAGCAGGGTGGGAGTCCTGCCGGGGCCGGTGGGGAGGCGGTAGTAGCTCCATCGTCACCGACGTGCTCGCGGCTCGTAACGGCGAGCCGCCGATCGTGGTTGTCCGGTGTGGTGACCCGCCACCGCCGGCGCCTTCGCCGTGCCGGTGGCGTGGAATGCGGTGCTGCGCGTGACCGCAGCCAACGGTCCCCGTCTTCCCGGTCAGCTGGCAGGCACGATCCGGCGCTCGACTGCCGACGGGCGTGGTGAACTCGACGAGACCGACGTGTGGCCACAGCAAAACATCGATAGCGTCGAGTTCACGACATCCTGGCGCCGGACGGGGGCGGCATGTGATCGATGTGGTGATCTGTGAACCGGTCCGGACGCCGGTGGGGCGGTTCGGTGGGGTTTTTGCCGGGCTCAGTGCCGCTGATCTCGCCACGTCGGCACTGACCTCGCTGCTGGGGCGCACGGGCCTGGGCGAAGGCGATGTCGACGATGTGGTGCTCGGCCACTGCTACCCCAACGGTGAGGCCCCCGCGATCGGCCGAGTGGTGGCGTTGGACGCTGGCCTCGGCACGTCGGTTCCCGGCATCCAGATCGACCGCCGCTGCGGCTCGGGATTGCAGGCGGTGCTCTACGCCGCGATGCAGGTGGGCACCGGCGCCGCTCGCCTTGTCGTAGCGGGCGGCGCGGAATCGATGAGCCAGGCTGAGCACTACGCGCTCGGCCTGCGCGACGGGGTCCGCGGCGACGTCAAGTTGATGGACCGGCTCGCCAGGGCCCGGGTCACGGCGGGCGGGCGGTCCCACCCGATCCTCGGCGGCATGCTGGAGACCGCTGAGAACCTGCGCGCCCGGTACGGCATTACCCGTGACGAACAGGACCGGTTCGCGCTGCGATCCCAGCGGGCCACCGCGGACGCGGTCGCGAAAGGGCTGTTCGACGACGAGATGGTCGCAGTCGAGGTACCCGGACGAGCCGTGATCATCGCGGACGAGCACCCACGTCCGGACACCACGCTCGACGGCCTGGCCAGGCTCCGGCCCATCCGCGCCGCTGTCGACCCCGATTCGACGGTGACCGCGGGAAACTCCAGCGGCCAGAATGACGGTGCGGCGATGTGCGTGGTCACCACCCGCGATGGAGCCGACCGGCATGGCCTGCGCCCGATGCTGTCGTTGCGGTCGTGGGCGGTGGCCGGGGTCGGTCCCGAGGTGATGGGCATCGGCCCGGTGCCGGCCACCGCGGTCGCGCTCGACCGCGCGGGCCTCACATTGGCCGATATCGACCTGATCGAACTCAATGAGGCGTTCGCCGTGCAGGTCCTGGCTTGCCTGCAGGAATGGCAACTCGGCGAGCGCGACTACGAGCGGCTCAACGTCAACGGTTCCGGTATCGCGCTGGGGCACCCGGTCGCCGCCACCGGTGCGCGGATCCTGGCCACCCTGGCGTACGAGATGCACCGGCGCGGCAGCCGGTACGGGCTGGAGACGATGTGCATCGGCGGTGGCCAGGGACTTGCCGCGATCTTCGAGGCCGTCGGCGTGACGGTCGGTTAGCCCAGCACCTGGCGCTCGCCGGCGAAGTGGCAGGCCACCGGGTGCCCGGCCACCGGGTGCTCGGTCGAGCGAGCCACGAGCGGCGGCGGCTCCTCGATGCAGCGGCGGCGCTCGTCCTCGGCCAGCTGGGGGTGCTTCCAGCAGCGGGTGCGAAACCGGCAGCCGCTGGGCGGGTTCGCCGGACTGGGCAGGTCACCGATCAGCACGATGCGCTCCCGGTTGCGCTCCACCGCCGGGTCCGGGATCGGCACCGCCGAGATCAATGCCTGGGTGTAGGGGTGCAGCGGCCGTTCGAACAGCTCGTCCCGGTCGGCGACCTCCACTACCGAACCCAGGTACATCACCGCGACCCGGTCGGAGATGTGCCGGACCACCGACAGGTCGTAGGCGATGAACAGGTAGGTCAGCCCGAAGTCGAGCTGCAGGTCGGCCAGCAGGTTGAGGATCTGCGCCTGGATGGACACGTCCAGGGCCGACACCGGTTCATCGAGCACCACGAACTTCGGGTTCAGCGCGATCGCCCTGGCGATCCCAACCCGCTGGCGCTGGCCGCCGGAGAACTCATGTGGGTACCGGTCGGCGTACTCGGCGGACAGCCCCACGGTGTCCAGCAGGTCGCTGATCGTCGAGCCGGTCAGCTCACCGCCGAGCAGCGCATACTTCTCGGACAGAATCTGCCGCACGGTCATACGGGGGTTCAGCGACGCGTACGGGTCCTGGAACACGATCTGCATGTCTTCCCGAGTCCGGCGCAGCTCGGCGCTGCCCAGCGCGGTGACCTCCCGCTCGCCGAGCCGCACGGTGCCTGACGTGGGCTCGACCAGCCGCAGGATGGTGCGGGCCACCGTGGACTTACCGCAGCCGGACTCGCCGACCAGCGACAGCGTGCCGCCTTCCGGGATCTCCAGGGATACGCCGTCGACCGCGCGCACCAACCCGACCGTCTTCTTCACGAACACCCCGGCCCGGATCGGGAAGTGCTTGACCAGGTCGGTCACCGCCAGCATGGGCCGGGCCGGCTCGCGGCTGACCGAGGGGCTCGGTTCCGCCGCGGTGGCCTGCCTACGTCCCCCGTGCGCGATCGCCACCTGGTCGCTGTGGATACAGGCCGCGGCGTGCCCGGAACCGGCGGTCACCGGCACCAGTGCCGGCACCTCGGCCACGCAGCCCTGAGTCGAGAAGCCACAGCGAGGGTGGAACGGGCAGCCCACCGGCACCCGGGACAGGCTCGGCGGCTGGCCGGGGATCGGTACCAATTTGGCCGGTCGGGCCTGGTCCATCCGGGTCAGGCTGGACAGCAACCCCTGCGTGTAGGCGTGCCGGGGGTCGGTGAAGATCTCGCCGGCGGTTCCGGTCTCCACGATCCGCCCGGCGTACATCACCGCGATCCGGTCGGCGTGGCTGGCCACCAGACCCAGGTCATGGGTGATCAGCACGATCGCGGTGTTGCGCTGCGCCTGCAGCTGCTCCAGCAGCGCCATGATCTGTGCCTGCACCGTCACGTCCAGCGCGGTCGTCGGCTCGTCGGCCAGCAGCACCCTCGGGTTGTTGGCCAGCGCCATCGCGATCATCGCCCGCTGCCGCATCCCCCCGGAGAACTCGTGCGGGTACTGCGCCGCACGCCGCCCGGGGTTGGGGATGCCTACCTGGTCGAGCAGCTCAACAGCTTGGTGCTGGGCAGCGGTGCGGCCGACCTTCTGGTGGGTCCGGACCATCTCGGCGATCTGCTCACCGACCTTGAGCACCGGGTTGAGCGCGGTGAGCGGATCCTGGAAGATCATCGCGATGTCCTTGCCGCGCAGCCGGCGCTGCTGCGCGGTGGGCAGGCTCAGCAGCGGGCGGCCGTCCAGGAGCACCTCGCCGCTGGGGAACATCGCCGGCGGGCTGGGCACAAGCCCGAGGATCGTCATCGCGGACACGGACTTGCCCGAACCGGACTCGCCGACGATGGCCAGCGTCTCGCCCGGTTCGACCTGCCAGCTCACCCCGTCGACGGCTTTGACGACGCCGGCCGGGCTGTCGAAGTGCACCCGGAGGTCGCGCACCTCCAGCAGCGGGGGGCTCACCCGTCGCCGCGCAGTTTAGGGTCCAGCGAGTCGCGCAGGCCATCGGCGACCAGCGCGAATCCCAGCGTGGTGACGCAGATCGCCATCGCCGGATACAACCACAGGTGGGTCTTGCCGGGTACCCGCAGGAACGGCACCGACTGGGAGATCAACCGGCCCCACTCGGGCACGTTCGGTGGGACGCCGATGCCCAGATAGGACAGCGAGGCCATGCCGACCACCACAACGCCTATGCTGGTGAATGCGTAGACCAACACCGGTGCGATCGCGTTGGGCATGATGTGTCGGACCACGATCCGGCGGCTGCCGGCCCCGACCGATCGCGCTGCCTCGACGTAGTCGGCCTCGCGCAGCGCGAGGACTTGCCCCCGCATGAGTCGGGCGGACACCGGCCAGGAGAACAGCGCCAGTGCCGCGATCACCGGCCAGATACCCTGGCCGGCGGCGCGCACCACCACGATCGCGCCGACCAGTACCGGGAAGGCCAGAAAGATGTCCGTCGTGCGCATCAGCACGGTGTCCGTGGCACGGCCACGGTAGCCGGCCAGCGCGCCGAGTGCCACGCCGAGTACCAATGACAGCGCCACCGTGCTCACCGCCACGATCATCGCCAGCCGTACCCCATAGATCAGCTCGGAGAACAAGTCCCGTCCCAGCACGTCGGTGCCCAGCCAGTGCTCGGCGCTCGGCGGCGCGGTGGCGTTGAGCAGGTTCTGCTCGTACGCGTCGTACGGGGTGAGGTAGTCGCCCACGATCGCGGTGGCCACCAGCACGGCCACGATGACCAGCCCCACCATCGCCAGCTTGTTACGGCGGTAGCGAGCCGAGATGTCGCGCAGTTGGCTTGGTCGGCTCATCGTCCTAGTCCAGTCGGATCCGCGGGTCGAGGTAGGCGTACACGATGTCCACGAGCAGGCTCAGCGACACGAACACCACCACGCTGACCACCACCACCGCCATGATCACCGGGGCGTTGTTGGCCTGGATCGCGCGGGCCAAAAGGTAACCGATCCCGTTGTACTGAAATATGGTCTCGGTGATGATCGCGCCACCCATCAGGACCCCGAGGGAGATCCCGACGTAGGTGACCACCGGGATCATCGAATTGCGCATCGCGTGCTTGCCGATTACCACCCGCTCGGGCAGGCCCTTGCTGCGCGCGGTGCGGATGTAGTCCGACCGCAACACCTCCAGCATCGAGCCGCGCATCAGCCGGGCGATGAACGCCGCGTCGATGATCGCCAGGGTGAACCCGGGCAGCAGCACCTCGCGCCACCAGGGCACCTGCACGGTGAAGCTGCGCGGTACCACCGGGAAGATCCAGACTCCGGAGACGTAGCCCACCAGGACCAGGCCGATGACGAAGGTCGGCACCCCGATCGCCAGCGTGGAGGACACGGTGACCAGCACATCGGTGAACGAGTAGCGCTTGACCGCCGCGATCACCCCGGCGATGACGCCGATCAGCACGTCCAGGGCGATCGCCACCAGGGCAAGCCGGATGGTGTTCGGTAGCGTCTCGGCCAGCATCGAGCTGACTTGGCGGCGCTGGTCGAAGTCCACCCCGAAGTCCAGGTGCACCAGGTTGCTCAGGTATGTCAGGTACTGCACCGGTAGCGGCTTGTCCAAGCCGAACTTGGCCCGGTCGATCGCCTGGATCTCCGGTGGGACGACCTTCTCACCGGTGGAGGCGAACGGGTCACCCAACGCGAAGGTGGCCAGGAAGATCGCCAGGGTGGCAACCAGCAGCACCAGCACCGCTTGCGCGATGCGCCGAGCGACGAACCTGGTCATCGCAGGGTGATCTCGGCCAGCGTGGGCTCCTCGGCGAAGTCGAGGTGCACATTCGCGAACTTCGTGGTGTTCGCCAGCCGGAACTGCTGGCGGAACCACAATGGGATCTCCGCCAGGTCCTGGCCGATCGCCAGCTGCTCGGCCTGCTGGTAGAGGCCGATGCGCTGGGTCTTGTCGGGGGTGGCAGCGGCCTGCGCGAGCAGCTGATCGAACCGTGGATTGCTGTAGCGGCCGCGGTTGTCCCCGGTGGCCGGCTGGCTTGGGCTGGTCGCGCCGATCGCGGCGGTGGACAGCAGCGGCTGCAGGAAGTTGCCCGGCGTGGGGTAATCCGCGCCCCATGCTGCCCGGAAGATTCCGCTGGCACCGGGCTGCAGCTCATTTTTCAGCAGGTCGCTGAACGGCACTCCGCTGTAGCTGACGTTCAGCCCGAGATTGTGCCGCAGCTGCTGGGCCACTGCCGCGGTCCACTCCTCGTGCCCGCCGCCGGTGTTGAACTGGAAGTTGACAGTGGTGCCCGGGGTCAGCCCGGCCTGCTGGGCGAGCCTTTTGGCGTCGACCGGGTCGTACCGGCACGCGGTGCAGACGCCGGACTGGTAGGCATCCGGTAATGCCGGCGGGATGAACGCGTCGGCCGGCACCTGAGCACCCTGGAACACGCCGCGGGCGATCGCTACCCGGTCGATCGCCTCCGAGATCGCCTTGCGGGCCGCCGCGCTGGTCAGCGGTGGCGTGGTCACCATCGGCAGCAGGTAGTTGATGCCGGCGGTCTTCTTGGAGATCCACTCCCCGCGCGGCTCGTAGGTCGTGCGGGCCCCGGCCAGCAGCGGTGTGGGTAGCCGGGCCCAGTCGAAGGTGCCGTTGTTGAACCCGTCGTATTCGGCTTGCACGCCGCCTTGCGACGGCAGGATGGTGATGTCGACCTCGTCAAGATTCGCCTTGGGCCCGGCGGTGTAGCCGTCGAACCGCTTGAGCCGGATGCCCCGGTCGTGCTGCCACGGGCCCTCCATCATGAACGGCCCGTTGCCGATTGGCTGGTCGTTGTAGGCCTTGTTGTCCGCCGGACCGGCGACCGTGGGCACCGGGGAGAACACCGTCTTGTAGGTGCGTAGGTGGAACTCGCAGTCCGGATGGGCAAGGGTGACCACGAGCCGGTCCGGTGCGGACGCGTCGACGCCAGACAGGTGGTCTGAGGTGCCGGCCTGCATGGCGTCGAAGCCTTGAACCTCATTCATGTGGTAGGCGACCTCGGATGCCGCGCTGCGTGCGGCCGCGCGCTCCCACCCGCGCTTGAAGGCCGCCGAGTCCACCTGCTCACCGTTGTGGAACGTGGTGCCGTGCTTGAGGGTGAAGGTCCACTGCGAGCAGTCGGGATTGGCGGTCCAGCTGGTCGCTACGCCGGGGCTGACCGATCCGTCTGGGCCGACGTTGATCAGCTCGGTGAACAGGTTCTCGGTGACCAGGTTGCCCTCGGACTCCTGCGCGTTATACGGGTCGATCGCCCTCGGCTCGACGATGCCCAGCCGGAACACCCCGCCCGGCTTGCCGGGCACGTGCGGCGGGACAGGTGTCTCAGGAAACCCGACCAGGGGCACGCCACCGTTCTGGGTCCCCACATTAGGACGCTTGCCGCAGCCAGCCGGGACCAGCGACAACAAGGCAGCCAACGCGACAACCGTCCCAGTCCGGACCTTCCGCATCAAGGGCACCACCTGTTCACCTCGCGCCCGCGCATCGTAGCTCGGGGGCGTTATCTCGACAGTCGGGGAGCTCAGGTCGGGTCACCACGCAGTGCGGTGGGCTGCCAGGCCGCGTCCCGTGGTCTTTGAGCTGTAGGTCGTACGGGAGCCGGCCTGCTAGTGGACGGCTTTCGGCATCGAATATTGAGTTCCGGCGCGGTGTACCGATTGCGGCTGGCCTCCCGGTCCCGGCTGAGCATCGTCGGATTCAGGTGGGGGGCAGCTCCTTGCGCCGGGCAGTGGTGCGTGCCGTGCGTGGGCTACCGGTGGAAGGGCTGCTTGCGGTCCGGTGAGCGACGGCGGCGCCGAGCGGCACGCCGGAGGATCGGGTGGCTGACCGCGCACCTCCGCCGATTCCCGTACATCACCCCAGAGGTGGTGCCTGCCGAGTGAACTGGCGTCGATGGGATCGAACCAGGACCAAGCTGGCGTGAGGTCAGATGCTGGCTTCGGTGGCTGACCGGGTGCCGTCGCATGTGGTGCGTCGTCCGTGGGGCGATGTTTGCCGAGCTGATCGGCGCGTGGCGGGTAATCCTCGCTGGGCGGGACCTCGGCGTTGATTCGCTCGCCACGCAACTGGTCATAGGTTGGCGTCTGGCTCACGGTCCGCACCGTATGCGCGGCTCGCCGGCGGGGACATCCACATCATGTGGACAGCGGATGTGGATTGTGTACCGCCCGTGGGCAAGCTGTGGGGATGATGTGGATGGAGCCGCCCAAGTTGAGGATCCGCGGCCTCGCTGGAATAGCTGCGGACCATATGGGTGAGACGATCATGCAGCTTTCTTCTTCTCTGTAATCAAATTGTGGGGCAGTTCCGCTAGTGGAGGCATGTCTTCCACGATTGGGGTAGGCAGCAACGTTCAACGACTATGTGAGCTGCGTGTGGAGCAGCGTCGCGCCCGGCCCGGGGAGCTTGTCGCGGCCGATTGGCCGGCCTCTTACCGCGAGTAGCAGTGCCTCGGCGGTGTCGTCACGGTTTCGAAGGCCTCCAGGAAATTCGGCCAACTCTGCCGCTCGGAGGCAACGTGGGTCCACACGTCGACGGTCATCGGACAGCCTGGAAACCGGCCACGGTCACGTCGTGGCGGTCCAGGACCTGCTGGATCTGCTGCGCAGCTTCCTCGATCGGGCGGCCGTGGGGCAGCGTGGCGTCGAGATCGGCGTGGAATCTGCCCATGGCTGCAGTCAGGCTCACCACCAAGAATTTCACCGTCGGGCTGAGGACCGTGAAGGTGTGCAGGGCTGCCGCCGGGATAGTGATCGACGACCCTGGCCCGAGGTCGAAGCCCTGCGCCTCGACCTGGACGATCATCCGACCGTGGAGCACGTAGTACGCCTTGCTCCAGCCGGTCCGGTGCGCCGGCATGGCCGGCCCCCGCGGTGCGTCGACCTCGAACAGCTCGTAGTCACCGTCAGTGTGTCCCGCGTCGATCTTCACGGTGAGCACCCCGTCGGGGGCGGTCAGTTCGATGCCTTCGCCGGCCGCGGTGTGCTGAACCAGGTGCGTCATGCTGTCGACTTAAGTCGCCCACCGGGTCGAATCGATCCCAGAATTCTGGTGGGGCTGGATCGGGAACTGCGCGTGCTGTTCTTGGCCGATGGGGTGGTGCTGGGGTGCGGCAGGCATGGTGCGGGCCGGCCGCGACTTCTCTGACCGCGAGACGGAGTTCCTCGCCGCGGTGGGCCCAGCCATCGCGACGGCGACCAGGTTGGCGGTGCGCTCGCCCGGCATGCGGCTGGACGTGTGTGGCCATCCGGCGATCGTTGTCGTCGGTCCGCGGGGCGAGCTTCGCGCAGCAACGCCTGCCGCACGGCAGTGGCAGGACCGGCTCGAGGAGACCGCACCCGGCCGGTTCATGGTGATGATGCGGGTGATGGCTGCGGGTGCCCGCGCCGCAGCGTCGGGCGGTTTCCGGGCGCGGCTACGGGACGCGCGTGGCCAGTGGGCCGTCCTGCAGGCAAGCCCACTGATCGGCGAGGACGACAACCAGACCGCAGTCACCATCGAGCCCGCAGCCGGCGATCAATTGATCGGCCTATTGCTCCTCGCCTATGGATTGACGCCTCGCGAGCGCGACATCTGCCGTGAGGTGATCGCCGGACATTCGACCACCGACATCGCCGGGCGGCTGTTCATCTCCGCCCACACGGTGCAAGACCACCTGAAATCGGTGTTCGCCAAGGTCGGCGTCCGCAGCCGCGGCGAGCTCGTGGCTCGGCTGCGACCATAGTGAATCTGTCTGCGCGAGCGCGATTCGACATCGTGTTCGCCCTGCATCTGTAACGATTTTCGATTCGTGTGGCTCCCGATATTCGATCGCTTTGACTTTGTCCATGCGGCAGCATCGACGAGCTGGCTGCTCGCCGGCTGGATCGGAGGGGGACGGATGGCTGGGCCCGAATCCCGCGATGGCACGGACGTGTCCCGCCGCGGTTCGCCCACCCGCAAGGCGGCGGTGATGCTGGCCTTGCGCTATTACGGCCGTGAGCTGGCCCGCAACCGGCTGGTCGCCGTGCCTGCACTGGTACTGCCGGCATTGGCCAACATCTGCCTGCTCTACCTCGCTCCGTTGATCGTTGCCCAGCTCGCGGGCCGCCTAGCCGGCGGTACCGACAGTTCGGCTGCGACGGCGCTGCCCTATGTCCTCGGCTTCACCGCTCTTCTGCTCTTGACGGAGCTGTTGTGGCGCGCTGGCGTGCACTGCTTGAACCGCACGGACGGCCGCGGGATCGAGAACCTGTACGTGGTCGCCATGGATAAGCTGCTCGCCAAGGACGCAGCGTTCTTCCACGACAATTTCGCCGGTTCGCTGACCAAGCGTGCGCTGAGCTTCGCCGCGCAGTTCGAGGAGTTCGTCGACACCCTCGCGTTCAACGTTGTGGCCAGTATCCTGCCGTTGGCGTTCGCGTCGGTGGTTCTGTGGCGCTACGACCCCCTGCTAGTCGTCGTTTTGGTCAGCCTCATCGTGGTCACCGGTCTGGTCATCGCCCCACTGATCCGTCGCCGCCAGGCACTGGTCGATCAGCGGGAGGCCGCCATCGCGCGAGTGTCCGGCCATGTTGCCGACAGCCTGATGAACATGGAGACGGTGCGAGCCTTCGCTGCCGAGGATCATGAGGCTACCGAGCACCAGACCCGCGTCGCCGAAGCGCGAATGCTGTCCATCCGTTCCTGGGACTATGCCAACCTGCGGATCGACACCCTGGTCGCGCCGATGTCCGTGCTCACCAACGTGCTGGGCCTGGTCGTGGCCGTCAGCCTCGGCGGCGGACGGCTCGGCGTGGAGGCGATCGTGGTGACCTTCGCCTACTACACCAACGCGACCCGGATCATGTTCGAGTTCAACCAGATCTACCGGCGGCTGGAAAGCTCCCTGACCGAGGCCGCCCAGTTCACCGAACTACTCCTTACCTCGCCGACCGTGGTCGATCCGATCTCGCCGGAGCCGCTGCGACCGGCTGCCGCCGACGTCCGCTTCGAGCAGGTGAGCTTCGCCCACGCCGGGGCACCGCCGCTGTTCACCGGGCTGGACCTGACGGTCCCCAGCGGCACCAAGGTTGGTCTCGTCGGCCGTTCCGGCGGCGGCAAGAGCACGCTGTCCCGGCTGCTGTTGCGGATGATGGATGTCGACGGCGGCCGAATCCTCATCGGTGGTCAGGACATCTCCCGGCTACGTCAGGCAGACCTGCGCAGCCTGATCGCCTACGTGCCACAGGACCCGGCGATGTTCCACCGGACACTGCGCGACAACATCGCATTCGCCAGGCCGGGTGCCAGCGACGCGGAGATCCACGGTGCCGCCCGAGCGGCACACGTCAGCGAGTTCGCCGAGGCCCTGCCCGACGGGTTGGACACTCTGGTCGGGGAACGCGGGATCAAGCTGTCCGGCGGCCAGCGCCAGCGGGTCGCGATCGCCCGCGCCATCCTGCGCAACGCGCCGATTCTGCTGCTAGACGAGGCCACCAGCGCGCTGGACTCGGAAAGCGAGCTCCTCGTCCAGCAAGCCCTGTGGCAGCTCATGGAGGGCCGGACCGCGCTCGTCGTGGCTCACCGGCTGAGCACCGTCGCGCGAATGGATCAGCTCGTTGTCCTCGACCGCGGCAGGATCGTCGAGCAGGGCACCCACGCAGAGCTGCTTGGGCGGCGGGGCACTTACGCCAAGCTCTGGCACCACCAGTCGGGTGGGTTCCTTGCCGACAACGCCGATATCTTGCGGTCGGTGCCGCAACGCGTCGACCGGGTTCTGAGCGCCGCTGAGGAACCGTGAACACCGGTCGATTGCCGCTGTTCTGCGGCACTGCCCTGGCCGAGCGCATCGAGCGGGCCGAGGCGCAGCTCATCGCCACGGGCAGCGAGGCAGCCCACCGTCGCAGGGCGGCCGCGGCAGGCTTCGTGATCCCTCTGGCGGGCGGCGTGGCGAGCTTCGCCGAAGCAGGCTCGCCGTTCAACAAGGTCACGGGGCTGGGCTTCGGCGGGGTGCCGAGTGTGGCCGCTCTCGACGAGATCGAGCAGGCCTTCACCGCCTGCGGCGCACCCGTGCAGGTCGAACTGTCCCACCTCGCCGATCCCGCGATCGGTGCTCTTTTGACCGATCGCGGCTATCAGCTGGCATGGTTCGAAAACGTGCTGGGCCTGGCGCTCGACGGCGAGCCCGAGCGAGTCCTGCCAGCCGGCGTTGAGGTCCGGCCCAGCGGTGACGACGAGTTCGACGCTTGGCTCGACGTCGTGGCAGATGGCTTCACCCACCCCGACACGCAAGGGGTGCCCTCGAACGAAGAGTATCCGCGCGAGGTCATCGCGAAAGTCATGGGAGATTTAGCGGCGATCGGCGTCCTGCGCTACGTCGCGCTACGCCACGGAGTCATCGCCGGCGGTGCCAGCTTCCGCATGGCAGACGGTGTCGCGCAGCTCGCCGGCGCGGCGACCGCGCCGACGCACCGCCGCCGGGGTATTCAGACCGCGCTGCTGTCGGCCCGGATCGCCGACGCCGCAGCCGGTGGCTGCGATATCGCCGTCATCACCACGCAGCCGGGGTCGAAGTCTCAGCAGAACGCGCAGCGTCGGGGCTTTGATTTGCTCTATACCCGCGCCGTTCTGGTGAAGCATCCCTGACTTTCATCGTGCAGTGGAGGATGTCAAGTAGGCGTCCACGATGATGTTGTAGTCGACGTCGACGCCATCCTTGACACCGCAGGTGATGAGAACCACTCGGTTCGGGGTATTGGCCATGAGGGACTTCACGTCTCCGGCTCGTGATTTCGAGACGGCGAATGCGCGCGTGACCGTGTAGGTGAGGGTGCCGGTTGGGGTGCGGAGCACGATGTTATATCCGTTGATCGCCTTTACCGGGAAGGTCGGGACGCCACTTTGCATCTCGGGGTTGTGCCCGGTGACTTCCTGCATCGCGAGTTCGGACAGCGGGTTGAAGATCAGCGGGGACTTCGCCCACGCGTGGCCGAGGATGTAGCTCGTGCCGCCGGAATCACTGCCGGGAGCGACGCCGAAGCCTTTCCGCACCCAGCACACTGAGTGCTTCTGATCGCCCGGCGGGTTGAGCGGTCGCACGTAGTTCATCTGGCAGACCTTGGCCTTGATGTCGAACGCCGAACCGGATATCTCGAAGTGGGTTGGTGCGGCGGGCGCGACGAACTCGTGGGGCAGAGCTGCGGGATCAGGAGGCAAGGCTGGGCCATCAGGCGGCTGTACTGGGGCATCGGAGGGGAGACCTGGGGCATCGGGCGGCAGGGCCGGAGTGTCGGGCGGCAGAGCCGGGGCATCGAGGGGCAGGGCCGGAGTGTCGGGCGGCAGAGCTGGGGAATCGGGGGGCAGAGCTGGGGAATCGGGGAACACAGCAGTATCGGGTGGCACTGCAGGTGAATCTGGAACCGGGACCGCCGCCGCCACGATCATGGTTTCCGGACCAGACGACGACTCAGATGTACCGCAGCCAGTGCCGCCCAGAACCAGGGCAACCGCGACGGTGAGAGCGACCTTCGTGCGACAGTGCATGGCGATCCAGGTTTTCCTGTCCCTCGGCGGAGCGGTGGGTCATGTTAGCCAGATGGCCTCACCCCTGTGCGACGACACGACCGCTGTGTGTCACCACCGCGGTGAAGCCTGCGTTTCCACTCCGAACGCGATGGGCATCCCCAAGCGGTAGGTTGGTGGCTTTGGGGAAGGACCCGGTATGGCCAAGCACGGGGTGGTGAGATGGTTCGAGCAGCTCAGCTCAGGTGACGTTGCTCTGGTCGGTGGCAAGAACGCCTCGCTCGGAGAAATGATCCGGAACCTGTCGCCGAAGGGCATCCGAGTGCCGGGCGGGTTTGCCACCACTGCCCAGGCATACTGGGACTTCCTGGACGCTAACAACCTGCGCGCCGCCATCTCCGAGCAGATCCAGGCGTGGCACCGCGGCGCAGACCTGGCGCAGGTAGGCGACGCCATCCGCCGGATGGTGCTGGACGCGGAGTTTCCACCACAGCTTGTCCAGGCGCTCAGGGACGCATACCGCGAACTCGGCGCTCGCCTGCGGCGGCAGGATCCGGATGTGGCGGTGCGCAGCAGCGCCACCGCGGAGGATCTACCCGAGGCCAGCTTCGCCGGTCAACAGGAGACCTTCCTCAACGTCAGAGGTGAAGCGGCGTTGCTGAATGCCTGCAAGCGTTGCTACGCGTCCCTGTTCACGGACCGGGCGATCAATTACCGGCAGGACCACGACTTCGACCACCTCGAGGTGGCGCTGGCCATCGGCGTGCAGAAGATGGTCCGTTCCGACCGGGCCGGGGCCGGGGTGATGTTCTCCCTCGACACCGACAGCGGCTTCCCGCATGTAGTGCTCCTCAACGCGTCCTGGGGTCTGGGCGAGTCCGTGGTCGCAGGGACGGTGGACCCGGACGAGTACCTGGTCTTCAAGCCACTGCTGGACAGCGAGGCAGTGAGCCCGGTGATCTCCAAGGAGCTCGGGCGCAAGCGGTCCAAAATGGTCTACAACGACTCCGTCGACGATCCGACGAAGATCGTCGAGACGACGGAAACGGAACGGTTGAGCTTCGTCCTCGAGGAGCGGGAGATACTGCAGCTGGCCAGGTGGGCAACCGTGATTGAAGACCACTACGGCGGTCCGACGGACATGGAATGGGCCAAGGACGGCGAGAGCGATGAGCTCTACATCGTCCAAGCGCGGCCCGAGACTGTGCATGCGCGCAAGGACGCCTCGACTATGCGTTCATACCGGCTCAGCCAACGCGGTAAGCGGTTGACCAGAGGTCTGGCCATCGGTGATGCCATCGCTGCCGGGAAGGTCTGCAAGCTGCGCAGCGCCACCGAGATCGACCGATTTGAAGACGGCGCCGTGCTCGTCACCGGCATCACCGACCCCGACTGGGAGCCGATCATGAAGCGGGCCGCGGCGATCGTCACCGACCACGGTGGCCGCACCTCCCACGCCGCCATTGTGAGCCGGGAGCTGGGCGTGGCCGCTGTTGTCGGGACCGGTAATGCCACGGCCATCCTGTCGAGTGGGCAGGAGATCACCGTCTCGTGCGCCGAGGGCGACACGGGTGTTGTCTACCAGGGCATCCTCGACTACCAGGACCACGAGATCGATCTCTCTGACATCCCCACCACGACGACTGAGGTCATGCTGAACATGGCCGATCCGTCAGCCGCATTCCGGTGGTGGCGGCTACCGGCCGACGGGGTAGGCCTGGCCCGGATGGAATTCGTCATCAACAACCAGATCCAAATCCACCCGATGGCGCTTGTCGGTTTCGACGATCTCGAAGACACCGACGCCCGCGACCGGATCGCCGAGATGACCCGCGGTTACGACGACAAGACCGAGTTCTTCGTCGAACGCCTGGCCTACGCGATTGCCCGCATCGCCGCCACGTGGTGGCCAAAGCCGGTGATCGTCCGGATGAGTGATCTCAAGACCAACGAATACGCCAGGCTCATCGGTGGCACGGCATTCGAGCCGGGCGAGGAAAACCCGATGCTTGGCTGGCGTGGATCAAGCCGCTACTACAGCGAGGGCTACCGGCAGGGTTTCGGCCTGGAGTGCCAGGCCATCCGGCGAGTACGCGACGACATGGGGCTGACCAACACGGTCGTCATGATCCCGTTCTGTCGCACCCCGGAGGAAGCCGATCAAGTCCTGGAGGTCATGGCCGATCACGGCCTGTCCCGCGGGCGCAATGACTTGCAGGTCTACGTGATGGCGGAGATACCGTCCAACATCCTGCTCGCGGAGGACTTCGCTGAGCGCTTCGACGGGTTCTCCATCGGCAGCAACGATCTCACCCAGCTCGTCCTCGGCGTTGACCGAGACTCCGAACGGCTGGCATCGCTGTTCGACGAGAACAGTCCAGCTGTCACAAAAAGCGTCGAAAAACTGATCGACTCAGCCCACGGCAAGCATCGCAAGGTGGGGCTGTGCGGTCAGCGACCCAGCGACGACCCGAACTTCGCCCGTTTTTTGGTCAACGCCGGCATCGATTCCATCTCCGTCACGCCCGACAGCTTCCTTCAGGTGAAAAGCAACGTTGCTGCCGCCGAGCAGGAACAGGGTCGAGACAAACAACAGGAGCGGGATCCTTCGTGAACCCGTTCGCGCCGGAGCCGTGCCTGCGCTTGTTGCATCGCCGGCACCACTACGGCCCGAGCACGACATGCTCACGCGGAGGGGCCTACTCCGAAGAGGCCGCTCCCAGAAGAGAGAGCTCATGATCGCTGTTTGGGAAGGGTAGCCGCGCAGATTGCGGCGCACCTTCCCAGACGGCGATCATGAGGAGGAGATGGTCCGGGCCAGCATCCCGGCTCGGCAAACTTAACGGGAGCGGTCTGTGGCACGCGCTGCACGCGGCAGAGCTGGGTTCAGGATTTTGCTCGCGGTAGCTTGTTGTGGACTATCAGTCGGAGCGAAGCTTCATTCGGCGGTTGAGCGCCAGTTCGAAATGTCGGTTGCTGGCCGTGCTCAGTCGTCGCTCGGCGATGCTGGTGGTGATTGCCCGCAGGTATGCGGCTAGGGGTGGCCGCATTGCGGCCACCCCTACCGTGCCAGCGATTTGCGTGCGCGCTTGCGGTAGCGCGTGGCGGTACTGCACGACTAGGAGGGTAGTCGGCTGCCCCAGCACCGCCCTCAGCGTTTGCGCCGGCCATACGGGTGTCGCTCCCTAGTTAGCGACACCGAATGCGATCACCGCTCACCTGAGCGGACTTTGGTCAATGAATGCTGCGATTAGTGGCAGTTACCGCCATTGGCGTCGCCGCCCGCGCCGCCGTAGCCGTTAGCAGCTTCGTTGTACTGCGCGTGCTGGAGAACGATGTTCAGGAGGTTGACACCGATGCCGCCGCTACCATCGCCACCGTTGCCACCGGTGCCGCCGTGGCCACCACACTGGCCGTTGGTCTTGGCAATACCAGCCAAGGAAAGAACTGTACGGGAGGGAAGCAACTCGGCGCTCTGGCCGTCAATCTCGGTAAAGCTCAATGCGTCAAACATTCGATCCTCCTCGGAGTGTCATTGGGGCCTCATCGGTCGGCATGGCCGATTCAGCTAATAAATATCCTGACAAACAGGAAGTGATTTGGCAACATCCATTTACCCCTAACTGTGCAGCTCGCCACCTAGCCGTGAAGGAGCCTTTTCGATTGCTTACTCAGCTGTCGAGCTGTTACTCAGAACTACAAAGATCGTACCTAAGTACAACTTTCAGGAGGGCTCATCCCAGTCGATCTCATGCGGATTGTCGCTGGCAACGAGCGCAAGGGATGAACCTAAGTGATGGCAGGCACCCCCGCGCACCAACGCATACCCGCTCAGCGCCGATGGCGTCACAGGAGCTGCCTGCACCTTGAAGATATAGGTGCTGTGCGGTGATTACGAAGACCGGCCTGGGCGGCACGTAGTATTTCGACCATCCAGCTGGCATAGATGCCGCGACGGCTTGGGCCCGCATCCAGGGCCCCGTGGTCTGGAGCCCTGGATGCTGACCAGGCCGTCGACCCCGACCGCGCGGAGGGCCTCAGTTACCTAAGAGACGTAACCCGCGATGACTGAGAAACGGCCCGTGCCCGTCGAGGCGACACCGAGGAGGGCTGACGCCGAGGCACTCGAGAACCGCCAAGCCGTTGTCTCAATGCGGGTGCCAGCGGCTTTCGCCGAGACGTTGAACAGGTGCCGGCAGTGGCACTCATCGCGCTCCAGGCGCGGACCAAATCTGCCAGCTCCAGGTAATGCCACTTAGTTGATGGCCGGTGAGCCGCTCATGATCACAGTTTGGTGCCTTAGGCGACGTGACATGTCGCGCAGCGCACCAAAACCGTGATCAAAAAGGCTTCTGGATACACTGACGAACCCTGAGCACGCTGCGGCGTGCCCTGTCGATTCGGTGCCATGTTGCAGCCGCGCCGCGAGGAATAGCGGGAGAAGAAGAAAGACCTGGAATAAAACAGCGTCGGGCACGAGCTAACGTTTCCGTCTACTCGTACCCGACCCGGTCGCGACTCCGCACGCCCGCGGAGCCCCTGGCCGTCCGGTGCAACGGAGCGTCGCTACACCAGAGCCGGACTATTAATTTTACGGAAATAGGAACGTGTGTCAAGGGAGAAATGCCGATATAGATCTCATGGCGGGACAGGCGCGACGGGTCCGGGTTGGAGCCCAGGGTGGATGCGGACGGTGCGTGGTGGACCAGGGGAGTCTGGACGCTCACGCGGGCAGTCGCGCGGTTTTGTCGGTGGCCTGTGGCACCCTCCTGCACGGCACAACTGAGGAGGCGCGATGACTACTCCAGCACCTGCGCGCTGGCCCGTCACGTGCGGAGATCCTCAACGTCTACCGGCAGAGGACGAGACGCTGCACTTCGCGGGTGGAGGCCTGCTGCTTCGCGGGGTCAACGGCTCGGCAAGTCCTGGAGATCCGCAACGACCGGCTCGCGATGCTGCCCACCTCCGCTGGTGGGCGCGGAGTCGGCCGACGAGCTGCTGGAGCGCGCGGCTCGTCGAGGGTGCCGCCCAGCGGAACCTGCCGGCCGCGGTCTTGGCGCCCATGGCAACCCGACTACCGACCCGACTGAGGCGATCGCCGCACTGCGGGTCGCGGGGGCGCACCTTCGCTACCACGGCGACGTCGATGCGCCCGGCCTGGCCATGGCCGCGGGTGCCCACACGGCTGGCTGCACACCGTTCGAGATGTCGGCCCGGCACTACGTGGCGACATCGAGCCCGGCGCGGACGATGCTGTCGGCGTCGATGCGGTGGTAGCGGTAAACGTCCTCGAGCGACCCTGACTGGCCGAACCGGGTTACGCCGAGGCAGGTGCTGGGCACGTGGTTGATAGTGGCCAGGAAGGCCAGCGTATGCGGGTGGCCATCGAGGACGGTGACCAGCGGGGTGGCGCGGGAAGGAGCGAACACCTGGTCCAGGATCCACGCTGGCGCGTCCGTGTGACCTTGGCGGGCGCGCAGGGCGCTGAACAGCAGGCCGGGGCTGGTCACGCAGATGACGTCCGCGGCGGCGCCGAGGGCGTCGAGGCGGTCGGCGGCGGTGAGCGCCTCGGGGACTAGCGCGCCCATCGTGGCGATGGTCACCTGCGGGTTGGGCGTGCGGCGCAGGCAGTACGCGCCCGCGACCACCTGCCGCCGCCGGCGTTCGCGGGCGGCGGGATCGGCCGGCACGGCGGCCAGGGTCTGGTCCACCGGCCGGGTGGATAGCCGCAGGTAAGCCGAGGTACCGCCGGGTTTGCCCAGCTGGGCCAGACAGGCGAGCAGCGTCCATTCCACATCGATGGCGAAGGCGGGTTCGTAGCTGATGCAGCCTGGCTGCTCGATCCCGATGGAGGGCGTGGTGATCGACTGGTGCGCGCCGCCTTCCGGTGCCAGCGTCACGCCGGAGGGGGTGCCCACGAGGATCGACTGGCCGCCGGCGTAGATGCCGAACGACCAGGGTTCCAGGGCCCGCTCGACGAACGGGTCGTACAGCACGCCGATCGGCAGCAGGTGCTTACCCCAGCGGCTCCAGGTCGCTCCCAGCTCGCCGAGCAGGCCCGCGAGGTTGGTTTCGGCGATGCCCAGCTCGATGTGCTGGCCGGTCGGCTTCTCCCGCCAGTGCAAGACCGTTTCGGTGTCGTCCGCGAACCAGTCGACCCGGTCACCGGCAGACCACACGCCGACCTTGTTGATCCAGCCGCCGAGGTTGGTGGAGGAGCTGACGTCCGGGCTGACCGTCACCACCCGCCTGGCCGCCTCCGGCGCCTCCCTGGTCAGGTCGAGCAGCACGCGGCCGAGCGCGGCTTGCGTGGAGGCGGTGCCCGACGGCGTGCGGCCGATGTCCGCCGGTAGTGCGGGCGGCGGGCGAAGGGGGTAAGCGGGTCGCTGCAGCCGGCCCGCGGTGGTGGCGCAGAGCCGGCCCGCGTCGCTGCCGAGGGTGAACCGGCTCCACGGGTGGGCGGGATCGGTGCCGAGCTGGCTGGCCAGTTCCCGCATCTGCTCGGTGGTCAGCAGCGCGGAGTGGTTCTGCGGGTGACCTTGGGTGGGCAACCCGTATCCCTTGATCGTATACGCGAGCATCACGGTAGGCCGGGTGTCGTCGATGGCCGCGTACGCCTGGTCCAGTGCGCCCAGGTCGTGACCACCGAGGTTGCGCACCGCCGCGGTCAGCGTCTGATCGTCCAGCTCGCTGATCAGGGCGGCCACCGGAGCGCTGCCGCCTGGCAGCCGTTCCCGCAGCTGGGCAGGGGTACAGCGGAGCAGGCGCTGGTACTCGGGGTTGGGCATCTGGTCGATGCGTGCGCGCAGCTCGCTGCCGCCCGGCCGGGTAAACAGCTCTTCCAGCAGGTGCCCGTATTTGACGGTGAGCACCTGCCAGCCGGCGCTGGCGAACATTCCCTGCAGCCGGCCGGCTGCGATATTGGGCACGACTCGGTCCAACGACTGCCGGTTCAGGTCCACCACCCAGACGATCTCGCCCAGTTCCGCGACGCTGGGCTCGAGGACCGCTTCCCATACCGCGCCTTCGTCCAGTTCGGCGTCACCCAGCAGCGAGTACTGCCGCCCGGTGCCGGCGCCGCCGACGGTTGCCTCGATGTACCTGCGTGCCAGCGCGCCCCAGATCGGCGCGGTCGCGCCGATGCCCACCGATCCGGTCGAATAGTCGACGGGGTCGGGGTCCTTGGAGCGGCTGGGGTAACTCTGCAGCCCGCCAAAGGCGCGCAGGGTCGCCAAATATTCCTCGTTGAGCTCGCCGAGCAGGTAGTTGATCGCATGCAACACCGGGGAGGCGTGCGGTTTCACTGACACTCGGTCCTGCGCGCGCAGGTGCTCGAACCACAGCGATGTCATGATCGACACCATGGATGCGCTGGAAGTCTGGTGACCGCCGACCTTCAGCCCGGATCGGCTGGGCCGCACCCGGTTCGCCTCGTGCACGATCGCCGTCGACAGCCACAGCACCCGGCGCTCGATCTCCCGCAGAACGCCGAAGCGGTCGGTGTCTGGCCGCGGCGGTACAGCAGCGATACTCGTCATGTACTCACCTGAAGTTCTGTGCAGTACAGACTAATATCCCAGCATCAGTAGAAGTCCTGCACAACTTGGGCAGATGATGGTGAGCAGAACGCACATTCCAGGTCGAACGTAGCCCGCCGAAGGTGAGCATTGTGCGCAAGGACGATCGCTTTGACCCGACCGATGTCCGGATGCTGCTCGCCCTGGTCGAGCGGCCCCGTGCCACGGCTATCGCGCTCACTGGCCAGACGGGACTGTCCCGCAACACTGTTACGGCCCGCCTCGCCAAGCTCGAGCAGCACGGTGTGCTCGACTCATTCGAGCGCCAGATCCCGCCCACGATGCTCGGTTACCCACTCACCGCCTTCATCACCACGCAGGTCACCCAACGCCGGCTGGACGAGGTGGCGGCCGCGCTCGCCGATATCCCCGAAGTGCTGCAGGTCCACGGGATCAGCGGGCAGATCGACCTGCTCGTGCACGTCGTTGCGGCTGACGCCGATGACTTGTACCGCATCGCCGGCCAGATCCTGGCCATCCCCGGCGTCGAGCGCACCAACACCGCGCTGGTCATGCGCGAGCTCGTGAACTACCGCATCACGCCACTGCTGCGCCGCTGCGCAGAACGAGCCCGATAGCCCGGAGCGCGCTCGGCAGGTTGCCATACGTGAGATGCGGGCTACCCGCCTGGGCCGGGCGTCGGCGGGTGACACGGTCAGGCCAGGCGCGGCCAGGGCCAAGACACCGGAAACCGCGGTTCCAGATCGGGGAATCTCTTCCAGCGCGACTGTGTGGTGGCATTCAACAGCGAAGCCAGCATTCAGCGATTATGGGACGAAATCGATCACCCGACCCGATGATCTCCATGTTCGGGGACTGCTGGCTTGGTCACGGGTGTGCGCGACGACGTGTGCGGTGCCCACCGTTGGCACGGCGGGTTGGTCCCAGACGGGGTGGCCGACGACCGGCGAGTACCGCAAGCTGACTCGATACAGCGAACCGGAGCCGTCGGACTCGCTCCCAGTCGATAGAACAGTGGAGGAGGCGGCAGTGACAGCCACCAGCACGACCCCAACGGGTGAGCACCTCGCGGAATACGGCCTGTATATCGACGGGAAACAGCAGCCTGCCTGCTCCGGCCGCACCTACCGGACCATCGACCCATTCTCCGGGCAGCCGTGGGCGGTGGTGCCCGACGGTGATCGAAGCGATGTGGAGTTCGCGGTGTCGGCCGCCCGCCGGGCGCTGTCCGGACCCTGGGCTGCGTTGACCCCCACCCAGCGCGGAAAATTGCTGCACCAGCTCGGTGATCTAATCGCCCGCGACGCCCAGCGGCTGGCCGAGATCGAAACTCGGGACTCGGGAAAGCTGCTCCGTGAGATGACCGGCCAGCTCGCGGCCGTGCCGGAATGGTGCTACTACTACGCGGGACTGGCCGACAAGGTTGAAGGCAGCGTCATTCCCAGCGACAAGCCCAATTACCTTGTCTACACCCGCCACGAACCGGTCGGCGTGGTCGCCACCATCACGCCGTGGAATTCGCCGCTGTTGTTGTTGATCTGGAAGCTGGCGCCGGCGCTGGCCGCGGGATGCACCGTGGTGGTCAAGCCGAGTGAGCACACCCCGGTCAGTGCGCTGGAATTGGCGTCCCTCATCGAGGAGGCCGGGTTCCCTCCGGGCGTGGTCAACGTCATCACCGGGTGGGGTCCGGCAACTGGCAGCGCATTGTCCGCCCATCCCGATGTCGACAAGGTCGCCTTCACCGGGTCCACAGCGACCGGCATCGCGGTCGCGCACGCCGCCGCAGACAACCTCACCCGGATAACCTTGGAGCTGGGCGGTAAATCGGCGCAGGTCGTGTTCCAGGACGCCGATCTGGATGCCACCGCCAACGGGGTGATCGCCGGCGTCTTCGCCGCCACCGGCCAGACCTGTATGGCGGGGTCACGGCTGGTCGTGCACGACAGCGTCGCCGACGCGCTGATCGGCAAGATCGTCTCCAGAGCGAAGACGATCAAGATCGGCGATCCGAAGGTCGCCGAGACCGAGATGGGTCCGCTGGCCACGAGCCAGCAGTTCGACAAGGTGTTGAGCCACTTTGTCTCCGCTCGCGAGCAGGGCGCCACCATCGCCTGTGGTGGTGAGCGGGTCAAGGACCTGGGTGGCTTCTTCGTGACGCCGACTGTGCTGACCGATGTAACGCCCTCAATGCGGGCCGTCCAGGAGGAGGTCTTCGGGCCGGTGTGTGCGGTGATCCGGTTCCACGACGAGAACGAGGCCGTCGAGATCGCCAACGACACCAGGTACGGCCTGGCCGCTGCGGTATGGACCAAGGATGTGCACCGGGCCCATCGGGTGGCCGCGAAACTCCGAGCAGGCACCGTCTGGATCAACGCCTACCGCGTGGTGGGCCCGCACGTGCCCTTCGGGGGCTTTGGTGCCAGTGGCATCGGCCGGGAGAACGGCGCCGATGCCATCCGGGAATACACCGAGACCAAGGCCATCTGGGTTGAGCTGTCGGGACAGACCCGAGACCCGTTCACGTTGGGGTGACTGGAGGCATCAGTCCCGCTGCTCGCCCCATCGTCTTCGCAGCAATTCTGCCTCCTGTGTGTTCGGTCAGAAGGCGGTGATCGTTTTCGACATGCTGGATAAGTAGCAGATTCCGCCACCTCCGCCGGTGACCGCGATCTGCCAGTAGGCCAAGTGTTCGCCGCCACGCTCGGCGAATGCTAGGGAGGGAGGGGCGCCCGTCTCTGTTCAGTGGTGTCGTTGTTGACCACGTCTCGGTGTACCGCTGGGTGCAGCGGTTCATTTTTACGGCAACCAGTACGGGTTGACCTTTCCGGTGTTTGTCCATTACGGCATTCAGTTGTGGGTTCCTGAGGTCGGGGGAGCGCTCGACCCGGGGTCCGAGGCGCATGATTTGGTAATATCGGTGTTCGGTGGGATGACTAAGGGGAAGCGTAACCGGATTAGGATCCGGGTTCGCACTGCAATGGCCGCCCATGCGCACATCGAGGGCGGCTTTCTGAGCCCGGATCCACCGATCTGATTCGTGTGTATCTGGGGGTATAGGGACGCGGGTGCTGCCTGACCTGGGATGATCGATCTTGCTGAGGAATCGTTCATCTGGTTCGAGGGAGCACCCGCGCGATGAAAGTGTCTCATGCGGCCGCGGCGGTGGATGTCGCGTTCGATGATCTGAATCTGATTGCTGATGCGGGTCTGGTTCCGGTTCTTGCGCTGGCCGGGGAGATTGGTTTGTCTGGGTTGGTCGCGGAGCAGGTGGCGATCACGGGCGCAGCGAATGGTGCGGGGGCGAACCCGACGGCCAAGGTGATGTCGCTGGTGGCTGGGATGGTGGCCGGGGCGGACTCGATCGAGGACATGGACCGGCTGCGGCACACCGGCAATGGTGTGATGTTCGATCAGATTCGGGCTCCCTCGACGCTGGGCACGTTCCTGCGTGCGTTCACTCACGGGCACGTGCAGCAGCTCAACGCGGTACTGCGCCAGAGTCTGATCGCCCTGGCCCAGCGCGCGCCGCTGTTGCCGGGCGCCGAGGAGGTGGTGTTCGTGGACCTGGACTCCACCCACCGCCAGGTCTATGGCTACGCCAAGCAGGGCGCCGCGGTGGGCCGGTTAAAAGGCAAAAAGACCCTGCACCCGCTGATCGCTACCGCATCGACTCCGATCGCTCGGCCGGTGGTGGTCGCGGTCCGGATGCGGCGGGGCAAGGCCGCCGACGTGCGCGGAGCGGCCCGCTTTCTGGCCGAAGCGCTGAGCACCGTGCGGGCACTGGCCCCCACTGCCCGGGTCGTCGTGGTGCGCGCCGACTCCAAGTTCTACACCGCCGAGGTGGCCGCGACCGCGGCCCGCTACGGCGCGTCGGTGTCGCTGACCACCGGCTCCAACCCCAGCGTGACCGCCGCCATCATCCAGATCCCCGACACCGCGTGGACGACGATCCACTACCCGCACGCCTTCGTCGATGACCACACCGGACAGCTGGTCTCGGATGCCGAGGTCGCCGAGATCAGCTACACCGCGTTCACCTCGCACCCGACGACCCAGCAGGTCTGCGGCCGGTTGATCGTGCGGCGGGTCAAACGCCGCAACCCCCACACCGCGCCCGGGCAGGACACACTGTTCGACGTCTGGCGCTACCACGCGGTGTTCGTCACCAGCACCTTCGAGATGCTGCAGGCCGAGTCCCAGCACCGTGCTCACGCGATCATCGAGCAGGTTATCGCCGACGCCGCCGCCAGCGCGCTGGCCCACCTTCCCTCAGGATCTTTCCCAGCCAACGCCGCGTGGGCGGTGTTGTGGGCGATCGCACATAACCTCACCCGTGCCGCTGGCGCCCTGGCCAGTGCGTTCCACGCTCGCGCCACCACCGCCACCATCCGCGCCCACCTGATCAACATCCCCGCCCGGCTCGCCCGCTCCGCCCGCCGGCTGACCCTGCACATGCCCCAGCAATGGCCCTGGGCACCAGCCTGGGCCAACCTCCACGCCGCGATCCACCGGCCACACCGGCCACACATCGCCTGACCTGATCAACGCCCAACCAGGACCCGACCGAACAACCACAGTGGAAAAGCCGGGCAGACCGGCCACCTACGCGCGTCCGTGTGCGATACCCAGTAAAACGAAGATCCACAACTACGGTTAAACGATCACAAAAACCTCATCGGTGGATCCGGGCTGAGGGCTGCCCACCGTATGGGTATCAATTGGTAGATGTACGAGTTCGGGCACCTACACCGCTACCTCGCGCTACGCAACAGCCTGGGTCACCCCCTGTTTTCAGCTTGGCCACGCTGAATACGACACCTGCATTCGTGCGGAGCTCCTCGTTGAGGTGGAAGTTGTAGGCCAGCGCAGCGAAAAGGATGTGGTGGTCGCCGTTGTCGTCGAACCAGACGAGATAGACCGGACCATCGCCAAGCGCATCGCTTACTCTCGCAACGTCGTGAGGAATATCGGATGCGTGGTGGCCAGGCTGGGTTCTACTACCGGCCGGTCATCGCCGAAATAACTGACACGATCCGGCAAATTACTGAAGACGGTGCTCTCGGCAGGAAGCGCCGCGATAAGCTCGCGGGTCTCTGCGTTGGCGAATTTAGGAGTGTTAAGGCCATGCCCGGTGTCAGCGGCACTGACCTTGCCCGGCGGAGAAAACAGCACGTTGCCAACGAAGACCAGTCCGGCAACGCACGCCAGAGCGTTCCCCTCATTGCTGTTTCATCGAATCCTGCGGCGAAGTGTTACTGGTTTCTAGGCACTGACTGTCCTGATTAGGTGACGCACCTATCCTGCAGGAACCTTGAAGATACGGATGACCGGACTGGTAGGAGCATCGAAGATTGCGACCTGACGCAAATCTTGGAATAGCCGCTGGTAGGCGGCCGCGTCGGCGGGGGAGGTCTTAGGTTGTTCGGTGAAGCGACCGTACATCCCCTCGCTGGCCACTACGTAGCCCCCGCGCGGTGGTGGGCAATCGACGACTCGTCCGCATGAAATCCACCTTGTATCGGATCGGGTTGAGCCACGGGCATAGGGCTCGACGAGGACGGTCGTGCCGGACGGTGAGTGCTGGTCAAGCCAGTGCTGCGCGGCATTCCAGGTAGACGGTCCTGGATACGGGAGCCGGGCCACGGTTTCGACGACGAGCCGGGGAGCCAACGCGAGCAGCAGCAGCCCGGTGCAGACTCGCCGCGCCGGCACGGACCGCCCGAAGCCGCGCAGGACATGCCCTGGAGCCGTCCGTCATTCCGGGCGCTGGCCATCGCCACCAGGGCGGCATTACCGTCGTCGCTGAGCCCCGATCACGGCCTGTCGAGCCGGTTCGGCACGGCCCAACAACCGGGTCATCCCGGAACGAGTCGCCTGCCACGCATCGGTGGCCATCTGCCCGACCACTATGGTCTAACCGCACCGGCTAGCGCTGCCAGTCTTTTCAGCATGGGCCCCCCGCTAGCCGCGATACGGGTCACCCCAAGCCTTGGACCCGCCGGACCGAGGCTAGTGCACCCCGCGCCGGCCTCAACTACATCGCCGTCTGCGGCCATTTAGTTTCGCGAAGTAGAGCCAGCCATCACAGATGCCGCTGTTGCGTCGTCGCGTGGTGAGCGGGATGGGCGCTGCGGTCCTCAGCTCACATGGCGGTGGCAAGTTCGGTGAAGGCGTGCGGGATCCGGTGCCGCGGACTCGACATCGGTGCGGCACGAGGTCGCGGTTTGCGTCGCCAGGTTGGCCCGGCCGCGCCTGCCATGGCTGCAGCGAGCGGTGCTGGCCGCCTGGGCCCGGCTGTTGGCCCGGCAGCTGCGCAACTACCGGCTGGTCGCGCCGGCCACGCTGCTGGTCCGGCACCGGCGTCTAGTCGCCCGCAGATGGCGCTACCCGAACCGGTCCGGTCGCCCGCCGGTGAACACTCCGGTCCGCGAAGTAATCTGCCGGTTGGCCCGAGAGAACCTGCGCTGGGGATATCGCCGGGCACACGGTGCGCGCCGAACGCGATGGGGATTAGCCTGCTGCTGGTTCGGCGGCTACTCACCGAGGTGGGCGTCATGGTCACTGATCTGTGAAAACGGGGACTAGGCTCGATGCCATGCCGGTACCGAACGACACAGACTCGAAATTGTCCGCCTACGCCCATCCGGAGCGCCTGGTCACCACCCAGTGGCTGGCCGAGCATTTGGGTGAGCCCGGGCTCGTGGTGGTCGAGTCCGACGAGGACGTGCTGCTCTACGACACCGGCCACATCCCCGGCTCGGTCAAGGTCGACTGGCACACCGAGCTGAACGACCCGGTGACCCGCGACTACGTCGACGGGCAGCGATTCGCCGGGCTCTGCGGCGAGCGGGGTATCTCCCGGGATAGTACGGTCGTCTTCTACGGCGACCGGAACAACTGGTGGGCCACCTATGCGTTGTGGGTGTTTAGCCTGTTCGGGCACCCGGATGTGCGCATCCTGGACGGCGGCCGGGCCAAATGGGTCGCCGAGGGCCGGGAGATGACCACCGAGCAGCCCAAACCCGAGCGGGCTGAGTACCCCGTCATTGAGCGCGACGACAGCACCATCCGGGCGTTCAAGGACCAGGTGCTGGCGCACTTGGGCAAGCCGCTAGTGGACGTGCGCTCACCCGGCGAGTACAGCGGCGAGCTGCTGCACATGCCGGACTACCCACAGGAGGGCGCGGTGCGCGGCGGGCACATCCCGGGGGCGGCCAGCGTGCCGTGGGCCCGGGCGGCTGCCGAGGACGGTACCTTCAAGTCCAGGGAGATCTGGAGGACATCTACCAGCGCGAGCAGGGGCTCTTCCCGGACGATGATGTGATCGCCTACTGCCGGATCGGCGAGCGGTCCAGCCACACCTGGTTCGTCTTGACCCATCTGCTCGGGTTTTCCCAGGTACGCAACTACGACGGCAGCTGGACCGAGTGGGGTAACTCGGTACGGGTACCCATCGCGGTGGGTACCGAGCGCGGCTCGGTCAGCTGACGATGTCACTGGGAGTGAGGCCATCGTGACCGCCTCGGTCGAACTGCCCCCGAAGCTGTCGGAGCTCGTCGACGACTTCTCCGAGGTTGGCGTCAAGGACCGGCTGCAGCTGCTGCTCGAGCTGTCCCAGGAGCTGCCCGCACTGCCGGAGCGCTACGCCGGCCATCGCAACGCGATGGAGCGGGTGCACGAGTGCCAGACACCGCTGTTCCTGGCGGTCGAGGTGGACCCTGAGCGGACGGTGCACCTGTTTTTCGACGCTCCCCCAGAGGCGCCAACCACGCGGGGATTCGCCTCGATCATGTACACCGGCCTGGACGGGGAGAGCGCGGACACTGTGCTCGCTGTGCCGAACGACTTCTACCTGGCCCTCGGGTTGGGTGAGGCGGTCAGCCCGCTGCGGTTGCGCGGTATGGCGGCCATGCTGGCCCGGATCAAAAATCAGGTCCGCTCTGCCCGCTGACCTCCCGGGGTTCTGCCGATCTCCGGTCGGTTGCCTCCTACCGCTCTCGCTACGGTTTGATGCGTTGATCGATGGCAAGCTCGCCTCGCCGGTCAGCCGAACCGTTCCAACCCCCACTCTTTGAGATGGAGGGTGGAGAGTCGAGAACGGACCTTATTTTGTCCGATTCTGGCCCCGTGCGGGTGGCTTGGATAACGATCAGGTGGTGAAGCTGGACTGCGGCACTCTGGAGCTGGGCGGTGAGAGACACCATCGGTGCTGCTGCGCTTAGCATCGTGGGCCGACTCCCCGCTGAGGCTAATGGTGAAACTTGGAATGGGCGGAAGCACCGTAAAAGCGACTGCCATCGTGCCGATCGGGGGATGCGAGCGTTACCCGTGTCGGTATCTTTACTGACAAGTTGATCGACTGCTTAATCGACGTGTTTGGGATACGCAGAAGGCCTGCTCCCTTATGAGATTATAGCGGCACTGACGGTGGGCGGAATCCAGGATCTTCGGCGAACTGTTGTACGGTCTCCCTCAGCATGTCGACCAGGTGACGGCGGTTCTGCGGGCTCATGCTGTTAAGCATTTCCTGCAGGCGGGTGGCGGTGTCTTGATTGATATTGCTCATGATCGGAGTGACGGTAGCGGCAATGGTTAGGTGGACGCGGCGGCGGTCCTGCGGGTCCGGTGTGCTGCAGACGAGGCCAGCTTGGATCAACCGGTCAACCATCGCGGAGGTGGCCGGTGGTTTTGTACCCAGCGCCTTGGCCACATCAGCGAGGGTGACCGGCGCCAGCGCGCTGATGAGGTGCAACGCAGTGAGCTGTAATAGGGTCATCCCGCGGCCTGCCCACACCGTGGGGCTGGAGGCGACTACTGTTCGCAGGTGGGCAACGAGCCAGTCGATATCCTCGGTCGTTAGCGCGTGTGAGCCTCCAGTCGTGCGCTGACGACCTCGTTGGCGATGCCGACGGTTGCCGTCATCCACAGGGCAGATTTAACCACCGCCGAGGCGATCTTCGTAAGGTGCGAAGGCTTGCTACGCTAAGTAACGAAGCCAGGCACTAACGCTGCATCCTGGCCCCCGCCGTTACCTTGGGCCCAACTGGGTGGCCAGCATCTGATACATCGCGGATCACTCTCGCTGCGTATGTGCCCTCGTGGTGCAGTCCAGAGGCTAGCGGGCAAGTCGGCCCGCGATATCTCGAAGAACCTCGGTCAGGCATTGCATGGCCGCTGGGCTCATGCCGTTCAGCGCCCGCTGAAGACGGGTGGCCGTGGCCGGATCGGTTTCACCAATCATTCTTTCGCCGTTCCTCGTTAAGCTCAATAGAATGCGTCTCTTGTCATGCTCATCGCGAATACGGGATACTAGGCCGGCGCGGATCAATCGCTCGACCATCGCGCTGGCGGCCGGCGCCTTGGTGCCCAGGAACTTAGCGAGAATGCTGAGTGTGACCGGTGCGTTCGCGCTAATAAGATGCATTGCGGACAGCTGCTGCAAGGTCACGTCACTGCCAGCCCAGAAGGAAGGTTTGGCGGCAACCATCGATCGCAAATGGGCAGCGAGCCAGTCGGCGTCATTGTCTACCGAACTGCGGCGATGGCGACTGCTGCATCCGGCACCTGAGTTGACCGGTTCGCTGACCCGACGTGGAGGTGCACCGGGGGATGCCAACCGGCGGTTGGTGGCCTCGATCTGGTAGAGCGTGGCTGCCCGTAGCGTTGCAACCTGATGATCGGACAACCGGTCGCAGGTCCAGTCCCAGTGCATCGCGACACGGTCGCCGGGCACAACGTCGGGCAGGAAGCTCTGCCCAGCCACGGCGTGGGCCACCTTCTCTGACTGCGGTTGCGACAGCCCAAGTCGGTATCCGTCCCAGGTCAGGTGCCTGGAACGCACAATGAGGAAATCGCCATGCCTGGCCAGCACTGTCCCCCACCGGATCCGGCAATTGTCCAGAACGCGTAATGGCTGCTCGTAATGATCAGGACCCAGCAGCCGCGACCACGGGTACACCGCAAACACGTGGAAGCAGTGGTCGGCAGCCGCGCTGTCGAGGGTCTCGGGGGTGAGATGTGCCCAGTAGTGGCCGGTCTGCCGGGTGATCCGAGCCAGCAAGGCCTTGGCGAGAAGGCTGGCGTCGATGTCTGGGGACAGGTCCCCACCAAGCCAATAGGACTCGACGATGCGGCGGTCCAATGGATCGTCCAGACCGGCTAGTTCCGCCATGGTTTCCATGTAGGTCCAGGCGCCGTGGAACTCCCGGGCAAGGGCGCGCAGATCGGTGTCGATGGTGCCGGTTGCCCCATAGCGCAGTAGTTGCCCGGAGCGCGTCGGTCCGCAGTAGCCCAGCCTATTGGGCGCGTAGGCGTACCGGGCGAACACCCAGGCGCCGACGCTGTCGGTTATGACCGATCCATCGCTCATCCTCATTACAGCTGCCCCCCAGCACTGTCGGTGATCACCGCGAGCTCGCGCATCATGGCCAAGGTCGCCAATGCCGTTCCCTCGTCCAACCGGTTCAGGGCGAAACCGGCGTGCACCACCGTGTAGTCACCCACTACAAGATCGGGCAGGTAGGCGAGGCATACCCGGCGGATCTCGCCGACCGCGTCCACGTTCGCCATCCGGGTACCGCCTTCATCCCAGACCTCGGTGATCCTGCTTGGAATGCCAAAGCACATTGGTTTGTCCTCCTCTCCGGTGTGCACCTGGCGGCGCGGGTCAACGCCTCCGCCAGACTGTGACTCGGTTGTTCCCGGTGTCGGCCACTGCCAGCCGATCACCAAGTAGCGACACTCCGTACGGCCAGCACAGCGTGTCGCGCGCCACGCTCGACCAGCGGTTCTCGCCGTTGGTCCGCAGCGAGTGCTGGCCGAGCACAGCGTCCGCCTCGCGACCAGCGGTGGGCACGCCGTCCCACATCAGCACCCGGTTGTTCCCGGTGTCCGTGATGGCCAGCCGACCGGCATCCACGGCGGCCGAGTACGGAAACCGGAAACGGTCGCCCCGTTGCGGCGCATAGGGAAACTCCACAGCCGAGTGGATGTCGTCCTGCCCGAGCAGCAGATCTGCCTTGCGATCCGCATGCAGCGGGAACCGCCAACCCAGCACTCTATGGTTACCCGCATCTGCCACCAGGAACACATCGGCATCGCCGGTGACCGCGTGCGGCCAGCGAAAGCTGTCCGGGCCGACCTCGCCGCCACGGTTCTCCTCCCGGTGAAACGGGTCTGCTTGGCCGAGAACCAGATCCGCGGGGACATCGGCCGAAGCAGGTACGCCGCCTGCCCAGCCAAGCACCCGCCGGTTGCCGGTGTCCGCGACGTAGAACCAGCCCGCGACGACACCAATACCGAATGGCCAATACATCGAGCAGCCGCTGGTTTGTCCGCCCCGATTAGGTTCCACAGAGGAGATGTCGGGTTGGCCGAGCACCCGGTCGGGCTGCTGGTCACCGCGCTGCGGAACCTCGTCCCAGATCAGGATTCGGTGATGCCATGCATCGGCGACCAGCAGGGCACCGTCGTGCACCAGCACCCCGGTGGGCAGGTGCATCCCACGCTCGGGTCCGCGGCCACCAGCCGCCGGACCTTCACTGACCGGATCGGGCTGACCGAGTACCAGGTCGGCGGGCTGCTCGTCGCGTTCGGGCACTCCATGCCACACCAGCACACGGTGGTTACCCGAGTCCGCCACCACCAGGTGGTCATTGTCGAGGTACACACCGCGCGGTCCGTACAGCCACGACAGCGTCGGCTGCGCGGCCGGCAATGCTAGGCCTCCCGGTGACGGTGCCCCGAGCCAGCAGTCTGGTACCCACCCGCCGGCGACGTCGGCTGGCTGACTGGTCAGCAGGGTCTCAGTCATGTTTCTACCCTGATCCAGACGTGGCCGTGCTCGATCCGTAGCGGGAGCTGTTCCAGTTGCATGGCCGGGGAGCTCAGGCACTCGCCGGAGACCGCGTCGAAACAGAAGCCGTGCCATTGGCAGGTCAAAGTCTGCGCCTCGGTATCCAGTAAGGCCGCTTCGAGTGGCAGGCCCTGGTGGGCGCAGGCGTTCAGGTAAGCGGTCAGCTGATCACCCAGCCGCACGACGATAACTTCGGTTTCTTTCCCGCCGCTGGTGACCAGCTCCATCAGCGTGATCTCCCCCTCGGGGATCTCCTCGACCGGATGGGTCCGCACCCAGCCTGCGCCCAGCTGACCCGCTCCAGCCCGCACGGTGTCTAGGGGGATGAGCGTGGTGGCGGGCTCAGGCGGGACGACTTCGACAGAGGTGATCGCCGGGACGTTGTTGATCAGCGCTTCCTCGACACTCGTACGCATCGTCACAGCCGCCCGCGAGCCACCCTCGCATGCACCGAGCAGGCGGACGTAGGCCACGCCGTCATCAACCAGCACCAGCTTGACGTCCCCACCATGGGACCGCAACGTAGGGCGCACCCCGTCCAAGACGCGCCTCGCCTCGGTAATCACTCCCGGTCTGATGATCCCGTGCAGCGACAGCAGCAGGTGTACCACCGGGTCATCCACCAGCTCGAAGAGCAATTCCTTGGCCCGCTCGTCTTGGCGCATCCGGCGGACGATGACCATCAGGCCGGCCCGGTGTATCGCCTCGATGGCGTCTTTGAGTTCCTCGGCAGCCTGCTTTGACGCGCCGGTGAGGGTTGTGATCCGGCGCACCGCCTCGTCCACCCGTTTGGCGAGTTCCTCGAAAGCAGGTTCGCGTCCGGGGCTTGCCCGGCTGCTCCGTCGTTTTGTGGTGGTCATCGAAGTCTCCTCATCCGTAGCGCTCAGCCCGATCCAGCGCTTCGATGACTTTCGTCAGAAGCAGCGTGGTAAATACGTCCTTGGCGAGGGCCAGCGCAACGTCAGTCACGGTTGCCTCACTCTGGATGTTGACGTTCTGTTTCGGGGCGGCCTGTAGCACGAAGCACGCCCCCGCCACATCGTCAAGGCAAGATTCGGTGAAAACGGCGTCGACGAACTCGGACAGCCAGCTTCCCGGCCCATCCGGGTCGATGCGCAGCTGCTGCTGCGCATTGCGGTAACCCCCACAGCGCTGGACGATGCGCTCGGTAAAGCGATCTGCGGCGGTGAGCAGCAGAACGTCAAACTGTTGACGGAGGTAGGCATCCACATCTCTTACTTTTCTGTCATTTCTCTTAATTTACCGGTTTCGGCGAGAATGCTTTGGCGAGCTATCTCATCAAGCACATTGCGGACTGTTCGCACCGCGTCGACTTCTTCGAATTCTTCAAAGAGGAAGCGCGCCTCGTGCAGCTTAGCTTTCGCGTGGTCGAAGATTCCGAGATGGGCCAGCGCGTTACCTTGGTTTGCCAGTACCCGCGCCCGCCCGAGTGGGTCGGTTTCTCGGTCGCGAAGCTCGAGCACCGTCTCGTACAGCTCGATTGCTTCCACGAGATTATCGCCCTGATGTTTGGACGGCAGGTAAACCAGCGCATTGGCGAGGTTGAGCTGCGCGCTCGCCCAGCGCTGCGGGTGGGTCTCAGGGCGGTAGACGCTCAGGGCCGCCCGCAACGACTGCACCGCGATTCCCGTCCGGAGCTGGTCAGATGCCTGCACCATGGGCATGGCGAGGTAGGCGGCGGCGAGGTTGGCGTGTGCAGCGGCGAACACGTCGGGAGCCTGGTCAGCAGTGACCAGCTGCAGCACGCTGTGGTAGTGCTTGACGGCGGCTGCCAGCAGCTCACTACTCTCGCCGGCCAGCTCATGCAGTGTCGACGCGAGAGTGAGGTGCAATTCTGCTTTCGCGACGTGCAGGTGGGTGTCCTTGAGCAGGCCCAGGGCACGTTCGAGCGTGCTGATCACGTCGGCCGCGGAGCCTTGCGCATCCTTACGTATCGATGCTGCTGCCCCGAGGAGGACTCCAGCCAGCGGCTTGGCAACGCCATTCGCGTGCTCGACAGCTTCGGCGAGCAACCTCAAGGCCTTGGGGATATCACCGGCGCTGACCGCCTGGGTGGCGTGCGCGGCCAATACGAGCGCGGCCAGCTCACCGTCGGCCGTGCCGAGCTCCGGTGGGTTATCGCTGCGGCCGAGTACGAAGCAGACCAGGTCGACCAGGACGGCGAGATCGGGCCCCAGCCCGCGCCGCACCGTGGCAGGTTCTTCAATACCCGGATTGATGACAAATCGGTTGTAGCGCGCCACCGGATCCGTTTCCGGCAGTGCCGCCATGGCGGCGTCCAGCTCGCCGGCCCACGCCAACTGGTGGGCCCGCAGCGCCGGCGGCCACTGCTCAGGAAGGTGACCGGAAAGCAGGGCACGCCGGGCGGGCTCGGTGTCCTCGCCAGCAGGGATGAGTAGGTATCCAGCCGGGAGCGGGAAGACCCCGATCGGTTGGGGCCGTACGACTAGTGCCACGCCCGCCCCGGCGTCAACGGTCATGAGTTCAGCCATACAACGGTCCCCGCAAATCACGTTCTGCAGCGCGCTTGATAAGCCGGGCACTGATTTCGGCACGTTTCTTGGTCGGGTACGTCTCGATTCGGTGGCGCACCACACCGTCACGGAACAGGACACTGATGTCGACCGCCCACCGACCCTTTTCCAGGTAGACGAGAGTGTCGACACCGAGCGCATTGTCCGCGGCACCAGCCGATTGACCGTTCCGTGCTGAGCTGTCGCTCCCGCAGTCCTCGAACCGTCGAATCACCTCGTCAGTCATAGCGAGCACATCCCGGAACGCAGCGGAGCCAGCCAGCCGCCCTCGATCAGCGAGATCACCGTGTTCATACCTTCCCGAACTCGCGGGGTGATCTCCGCGCCGAGATCTGTGCACTGCGCTTCGATCAGAAAGATAGTGACGTCGTCGGGGTATTCGTCCTTGAGCAACCAGCGGGCCAACGCCAGCGCGTGGTCCCAACGGAAGGAATGCGAGTACATACCATTCAGCTGAGGTAACTCCTCGAGCTCGGGACCCGGTACACGGTGGATCGTGCCCGGCTCCGCACCGGTATGGCTCGCATCGATCAGGACGACCCGGCGGGCGCCGCGCATTTGGAATGCCACTTCCATCCCCGCAGTGCCACCGTCGACCAGGCGAGCACCGTCCGGAAGAGAGGTCTCCCAGAGCTGGCGAATCAAAACCGGACCTGCCCCATCATCACCACGGAGGAGGTTGCCGCATCCAACGACCAGGACCTCGCACGCCGGGTGCCGGGGTTCGTCCACCTGATCTTCGTACCGGGTGGCCACGCGCAATCCCTCCTCCGTCCTGCTCACACTGTCCCGCCGACGACGAACTTGCTGAGCTCACGGCCGGTCTTGCCGTCGTAGGCGTGCACGGTGCAGACCAGGCAGGAGTCGAAGCTGCGGGCAACATGCCCGACTTCCACCGGATCTTCCGGATCGTGAACCGGGGAGCCGACCAGCGCCTGCTCGATTGGCCCCAGCAGCTGGGCACCGTCACGGGGCCCGATATTCCACGCGGTCGGAGTGACCACCTGGTAGTTCGCGATCTTGCCATCCTCGATCACGATCCAGTCGGACAGGGAGCCTCGAGCGGCTTCCGTCGAACCGAACCCGCGGCCCCACTCGTGTTCAACCGGCTTGACATAGAAGGTTTCATGCAGGTCCAGCTGATCTAGCCAACTTCGCGTCCAGCTGTAGTACTTCGGAGCCTCGTGCATCCGGGCAAGCTGGCGGACCATCACCGAAGGGCCGATGTTCTCAACCATGTCGACGAACAAGGGGTCGTAATCCTGGTGGGCAGCTGCGTTTGGTGCGCCGGCCGCGATCCGGCGAGCCAGTGGACCCGCTTCCAGAGGTATGTGGCCGAGCCCAGGAACGTCGTAGCGGGGGGATTTGGCCCAACTGTATTTACCCTGGCGCCGCCCGACCTCCGGGTCGATCGGCCTGGTCTCACCATCGAACGGATGGCGCGCCGTGGTGCCTCGGTAGAAGGAGTGGGTCACGTCCTCGCGGACGCGAGCTTGGTCGAATTCCGACCATCGCCCATCGACGTACACCCCGGACCGGCAGATGAGCGCCGCATTGCGGCCCTCAATTGTCGGATTCTCATACATCGAGGGGTCGAAATAGGTACCGGTCGCCAGGTAGTTGCCCACGCCGGCTCCGTAGGAGTCCAAACCAATGTCCATGCAATATCGAATAAAGAACCCGCAATCGCTGTTACGCTGCGACTCGTTCTCATCGACCCAGGCAAGCACATCGGTCCAGGTGCGGTTTTCCAGCCAGCGCTCGACCGAGCAGCCCAGCCACTGCTTCTCCAGCCAGTTGTTCCTCCAGTTCTCCAAAATTGCGATGGAGCGGGTGACGTCCGACAGCGTTGGTGCGCACATGACACCGCCGGGCACCATGAAGCTGGAATGTGGCCACTGACCGCCGAAGATCGCATAGACCTCTACCGGCTTGCCAGAGAACACCACACCGGGGGCGTAGCTGGTGCCCACGTAGGGCGCAAAACGGCGAACCGCTTCGTCATAGAGAGGCGAGCGTGCGTAGTTCTTGTTGGTCAGGTCGATCGCGAACAGTGCGTAGAAGTACCGCGGGATGCTCTGCATCGTCTCGCAGGCCTGGCCGATGTTGCGGATCAACGTGGCGTTGGGTGGTACCAGAGTCCGCCACGCAACGTCCAGCGCGTAAGCAGCCTTGTACAGGTGGCTGCCGCCGCAGATGCCACAGATGCGCGGTGTGACGATGAGACCGGCCTGGGGGTCCTTGCCCTTCAGGATCATCTCGAAACCCCGGAACATGGCAGCCTCCGTCCAGGCGGAGGTGACGACCCCGTCCTCGACGGTGACTCGCACATCGAGGTCGCCCTCGACCCGCCCCAGCGGGCTTACGAAAAGGTCGATCACGGGCATGTAGTCGTTCCTTTCTCCAGTGGTGGGAGCCTGTGGTGTCAGACCACGAACATGTCCTCCTTAGACCACTGGGGTGCGGCAATCCGGGCGGCCGCAGCATGGGCCATGTAGGTGAGGTGGTCGTTGCCTTCCGGGACCTCCTTGGGCACGACACCACTGACCTTCTGCGTCTTGAACACGGTCCCCGGTGCGAGATCGAAGAATGGATACTCGGGCTCGGTGCAGCCAGTGCACGGCATTCCGACTCGGGTTTTGGAGGACTGCCGGTTCCACAGGATCCGGTTGCACGGAGAATGGGTCATCGGACCACGGCAGCCGAACTCATAGAACAGGCAACCCTTACGAGTCCCTTCGCCGAAGGACGTGGTTCCCTGTTTATACTCGAAGTACTGCACCCGGGTGCAGCCGGTCTGGGTGAACGTCTTGAAGAATGTCTGCGGACGGTGCAATTCGTCGAGCGCGATATCCCCAGCGCGGCCGGTGGCCAACGCGACAAGGATCTGCGTGATCCAATCCGGGTGCGCCGGACAGCCGGGAATGTTGATCACCGGAAGTCCCATTTTGGACCGGAAGTCCGCGCCAAGAAATCCGCCCCGCTCCCGCTTATGGAATTGCAGACCCGTGGAGTCCGATGGGTTCGGCGCCGTCGCGGGAATGCCTCCCCAGCTGGCACAGTCGCCGATCGCCACGACAATCTGCGCGGCCGCCGCAAGGTCGGTGACCCAGTCCTTCATCGGTCGATCAGCGAACATGTCGAACCGGCCACTGCCGTATGGGCCCTTGATCACGGTCCCCTCGAGGATAAAGATGTCCAGCGGCCGGACACCCCGTGCGCAATCCCAGAACAGCTTCTGCGCGTTGCGACCCAGCTCAAGGCCGAGTGAGGGGTGCCACAACAAGTCCAGCCCGAAGTCCGTGATCAGGTCGACGACGTTAGGTTCAGTGGCATTCAGAAATGACATGGTGTTGCCACTGCAGGCTCCCCCTTGGAACCACAGCACGGACGCCATCGGGTCTCCTCTCAGGGACAGGACCGTCTGACAGCCCCGACGTCAACGCAAGGATCTGGGCGTGACTGAGTAGCTCGATGAGCGCAAGGAAGCCCTCAGTCCCCTGCAACCGGACACCGCAATACCCAGTGGAGGCAGCGTGATGAACGAACCGTCGGTGATCACGAAAACCTCCTCAGAAGAAGAGTCCGCAAAGTAAGCTAGCTCACAGGCTAGACCGCACAGCGTCGGCTGCCTATCTTCCAGGCGCACGCGCTGTCAGGATCGCGCACAGCGCTGACGCAGCAGCGCAGCGACATGAAGGGCATGAGATATGGGAGCCGAGGACGGGTCAACGCCAGCCGCTAGGGACCATCGAGCTACCGATCACAGCCGCTGGGGATGGACATCGGGTGACGCCGAGAGCGGTCGCTGACCATGTCCCGACTGGCCAATCGCGGTTTCATCGACGCCCGCCGCACCATGAACCCGGTGCGACGACGGGTACGGTCCCGTGGCGTTCCGCCAGCTTTAGGAAACCATGAGATCTTTTACACCGAAGATCCCGTAGAGGCCGCAGACTTGATCGGCAAGGCGCTGTCGCCAGGTCGACTCACCCTCGGAAAACTCGACTCCCAGCGGTTCGCGGCTAGCCTGCACGGCGTCCGCATGCGCGAAGTGAGCATGCTCTACCTGGATCTCAATATCGCGGCAATACTGGAGATTCCGCGGACGGGATCGCATTTCGCCGTACACATGCCGACCAATGGCCGGGCCGTGTGCACTCTCAATGGTCAGGAGCACGAAGGCAACCCAACCCGGGCCCTGATCACCAGCCCCGGCCAAGTGTTGATAATGCGCTTTGACCATGACTCTCCACAACTCGTCATCAGAATCGAGCAGGACGCCCTGGAGCGTCACGTAACCCGCTTGCTGGGACGCGCGCTGCCCCGGCCGATCGTGTTCGATCCTGAGCTGGACCTGCTCAGTGACATTGCGGTTCGCTGGCACGCCGCGGTCCAACTGGTGCACACCGAGGTGTTCCACCAAGGGTCGCTGCTACAGCGCGGCCACGGTATCGGCCCCCTCGAGGAACTGATCATGAGCAGTCTCGCGCTGGTCCAGCCCTCCAACTATCAGGAGCAGCTGTCCCGGACCGCCATGCCTGCTCAGGATCCGGGCAGGCGGATGATTCGCGCCTCCCTCAACTACATCGAACACCATCTCAGCGAGCCGATCACTCTGCAGGACATCGCCCGCAACGTGGCGATGAGCGTCCGCGCTATCCAGAAAGGTTTTCGCGACGAACTAGGC